>CAYPOM010000022.1:0-1544 GCA_964412505.1 uncultured Alphaproteobacteria bacterium | reverse complement strand
TGGTTATATTTGAATCATTTCTTACATTCTCAGCCAAAGCCTCAACAATGCCTTTCCCTGTTGCATCTCCGCCAACATGCAAAATCCTTCTAAAACTGTGAGCAGCTTCTAATGTAAAATTCAAATTACCTTTAGAATCTTTGTCAAATTTGACTCCGGAATCAATTAAATCATTGATAACGCAATCTGAGATCTCAGAAATATAATGAGTGACTTTTTCATCGGAGAGTCCTGCTCCGGCTTTAAGGGTATCTGCTACGTGTGATTCAACACTATCAGATGGATTTTGGTGGACAACTCCAACAATTCCACCCTGAGCATATTTAGAATTACTTTCACCAAATGATGATTTTGTAATAAGCAAAACTCCATCCGGTAAACTTATTTGGCGTGATACCTTCAGTGCTGCATACAAACCAGCCGCACCACTGCCCACTATAACTACTGAGTACTCAGAATGTTTCATTTTACAATTATTCCTTAAATCTGATATACTATCATTTTAAAACAAAAATGTATAAGGATTATTAATTAATTGTAAAGATTTCTATTTTAGTTGCAATGTTAAAACTTTAGGATTCAATGTTTCATCTATTATTGTAGATTTTTCACTAATAGTTGGTGATAATTCTTTAGCTTTTGCCATATCAGCATCAGAACCCTCTATATCACCAGCTAGTTTTTTATACATTGCTCTATCTGCATAATACCTTGCTCTATTTTTAGTTTTATCAATCAGAAGGTCAAATACTTTTACTGAAACTTCATAACGACCTACTCCAGCATACACGTCAGCTAAGCAAGCATAACCTACATACGAAGTCAAATCAGTATTTATTATACTGTTACAATATGTTAGAGCCTCTGCATTATTTCCGTTTTGTTTATATAGTAAGGCTATCTTAAATTTATCCAGAATACTAGGATTTGGCAATCTTAAATAATCATCCAAGGCCCCTTTGTGCTCACCGTAGAACATTCGTATTTGCGCGCGTTCTCTATATAAAGAAATCAATTTGCCATCAGGTAAATTAGTAGGGTACGTTTGAATAGCTTTATCCATTTCTCGTAAAGCTATTTTATTATTCATACGAGCCAAGTATATCGCGTTATTTCTGTGGAATTTCCATTCGTTTAATTCATCGGAAGTTTTGGTCAATTTAGCAATTGCAAAATGCAATCTACTTCCATAAAAACCTATTTGTGCAAATTTATCACCAGGAGGAGTGCACAACCATATAGCAAATAGTATTCCCACAATAATTAAGCACAATAATTTTATATCGTCTTTTCTGTTTCTTTTATTATAATCTGTAATCATAACTCTCCATTTAGAGTGTAAATTAAATTTATATAAAAATAAAGATATTATTAAGAAAATTAAAGAATATTTTTTATAAAGCCGGATAATAATGTATTATTGGTACTTTTTGTAATGTTTTCGTATTCTTTAGATACGTTAGGAGCAATTTTTATTAATTTGTTTGGATCTGTAACATAAAGTTCAAAAGAACGTGCAAAAAGTTCTGTTGGAGAATTATAGT
>CAYPOM010000021.1:0-1788 GCA_964412505.1 uncultured Alphaproteobacteria bacterium | reverse complement strand
AAATGCTACATAACATTTCTTAAAAAGGTTGACTAAATGGCTTCTACCATATAAAATACGTTTAATGAGTTTGAATTTGTTGTTGTTTCCTTCAACAAATCCACTACTTTCATTATAAGATATCGCGTTCTTGACTGGAGCGATATCTTTTTTTATGCCCTCTACAAAACCTTTAATAGGAGACTCTTCGTATTCTTTGATAAATATTTCTAGTTGATCTGAATCTTTTCCCATAAGTATTTTATAAAAGCTATTATACGCTTGTTCTAATAGCCCTATTATTTCATAACGCTCCTTAATGATTTCAATATATTTTTCTATCCCATCTCTATCTTTTTCTTCCCAATAATCTTTTTGTAAAATAGAACTTAATAACTGTGAACGCTTAATAACTACTATTTCTTCTGGATACTCTGTTTTGTATGCCCAGTCTATATGAAACGTACGATTAAAGTTGTTTTTAGCAATCACTTGAATATAGTTTTCCAGTGTTTTTATATTTCCATCATATCCAACACGTATGACATATGCCAAAATAATAGCAGGCTCTATTTTATCAGCAAGCATTTTATAGATTATGTTTAAATAGTCATCCACTACTGTTTTTCTCTTCTTATAATTTCTAGGATGCTCTAATAGAAGAATATCTTCTTCGGTCATTTGAATATATTTTCGTACAGTAACTACGCTTATGCCAAACTCAGTTGCTATTTGTTGAGTAGATTTAGCTCCAAGTTCTAACCATCTTTTTTGCACAGAACGTATAAGTTGTTGCTTCTTTTTTCTACCTTCTGCTTGTCTTTTATATTGCGAACTATCAAGGTCACGTTTCTTATTATCATAGGTAATAAAATCTCCATTTTCATCCATGGGAGGTTCATTTGTATAAGTATATTTGTCTAAATCATCAGAAAGAGGATTTACTTTTAAAACCTTTTCTTTTTTAGGAGTAGTATCTAATATTTTCCCATCACTTATAAATATTTCTTTTGGTAATTCTGTTTGAAATAAATCTTTCATTCGATCAACCAGATTTTTAAGTAAATGAAATCGGTCAGCTACTTGAGTACACTCAGGTAATATTTCGCTGATTGCTTTAGCATAGGCACTTGCTCTATCACGTGCAACAAGTTTAATCTTCTTATGTTCCTCTAGCCATGTTTTTAATGTTTCAGCATCCCGCCCATCTAATAATGCAATAAGATGATGATCATTTAAATCATAGATTGCAGTAGCATAAGTTTGGCCTTTTCGAATAGCAACATCATCAATGCCAACAGCTTCAACGTCTGGATTATCTTCAATGACAATTCTATCGTAAATTCTTTTGATGGTATCGTTGCTTATTTTTACACCTATAAGAGAAAGAATGTTACTAGCGCCTTGATTACTAAGGAAGATTGAAACAGCTAAAATAAGTGATGTGAGCTCTGTCGTTCTTACTTGAGAGGGAGACACAAATGGTAGTTTTTCTGTAATGACCTTTGTTTCACAGGATGCATTAGAGCATTTGTATTTATAAGCAGTAACATAAAGATAGGTTGTTTTTAAATGTACTGGTACTGCTTGAATTTTGCGTACATAGGTAGAATGAAAAGAGCTGCTTGTCTTACCGCAATTCGGACAAATAACTTGATGTGATTTAGATTTTAGATAAATATGTATTTCCTCATCAGATTCTACCCAATCATAGATGAGATAATCTTTTCCAAATAGTTTTTCATTGATATTTAGCTCTTTATACTTCATTTATAATGTTACCTTTCGTTTTGATGATATAATACTAGT
>CAYPOM010000020.1:0-1795 GCA_964412505.1 uncultured Alphaproteobacteria bacterium | reverse complement strand
TCTACTTCTGACAAATGCGCAGCTAAATCTACTTCTCCGCTAGATAAAAACAGTGAATATCTTGTAGATAGATTAAAAAAAGCGATAGAAGATCATAAGGCTACAATAAAAGAAAATAAGTCGGATTTCTTGGAATTCGAGTGGTTAGAAACTCCAGAAGAGATAAAAGAAAAACATATAAGTAAGTTAAAAAAGAAGCTTGAACTAAAATGGGTGGAATATAGAAAAAACGAACCACAAAAACTTGCCACTTACATGTTTGATATTAATTATAATAAGTTTTTGAAGGAAGATACTTTAAAGAAATTAGAGTCAGATGATTTTTACGTAAAAGATTCAGATTATTCTGAAGAAAATGCAATAAATGCGGTTTTAGCAAAAACTGGCGATAATATAGGATTTGCAGAATATTCAAAATTGAGCACTGGAAATCTAGAATCCTTATCGAAAGCTTTGTTAAAGTATTATAACGATAAAAAGCATGAATTGACATCAGAGCAGATATCGAACTTGTTCGGGGCAGTAGAATTTGCACGCTTAAATTCTAGATATAAAGGTATGTGCCCGAATGTGTATTTCTTAGAAGTAGATGCGCAGAACGATTTTTCATATTTGATGCTGAGTACTTTGCTAGACGAAGTGAGTGGCGCAGATTTAGATGATGAAAAAGTATTAGAAGAAATTATTGGAAGAATGGAAAGTGTCGCTTCTGGTATTTTCAAGTCTGTATTTGCACAGCATGTTCATGGAATTCCAAATGATTCAGTAGGTAATATGTACAGTTATGTTAGGTTTGGTTCAGGTGTTGTTTCTAAAGAAAAACTTCAAGAAGCAGAAGAAATAAGCGATTTAAATGCAGGAAATAATGCCAATGTACGCGACAGGATTGTAGATATGTGTTTAAATACGATGTCGTTAGGCATGGTTACACAGCCTGCTAATATTATCAAAGAAGCTATAACAGATAAGTTTGGTAGTGATTATGCAGGTAAACTAAGTGAAAAGCAAAATGCATTTATGCAAATGCTAGATAAGTACAAAAAAGTAGTAAATAGAGTTGAGCAGAAAATAGCCGATACATATATTGATCAAAAAGATGCAAAGTATATTAGGGTTTTAAAGGCAGACGAAAAGTATAAAGATGAGTTTGATTTAAACAAAAAATATGTATCTAGTTACTTAAACCCATACAGTACATTCGTTGCTGCGATTTGGGGCCATAGTTTTGCAAAGGCGGAAGTTAATGCTAATCCATTGGATATATTGAAATCGAATTTGGTGGATTATAGCGATAAATCGTCGATAAACAGTGTTTACAAGAAAGTCGCGATATTCTCTCATCCAGATAAATATAAGTATGATGAAGCAACACACTTATTTGACTTTACATACGATGATTTTGATAAGAAAATTTTATCATACAGAAAAGGAAAATTCGACTATAAAGATAATCGAGTACATGGAGAAATGTTTAGTCCATATGATAGGCTAAAAAACATATTATACGAGACTTATAAAAGCAAAATAATATCTGGTGGTACGAGACAGGAGCAAATTGACGAAACGATAGCGAAACTCAAGATTTTCTGCCAAGAAAATAGATACTTAAGCTTTATTGAACAATATTTGAGATATATTATGAAAAAATAAAAATTTAAAAGTTATTATAATTGTTATACTGGCGCTCCACGGCGCCTTTTTTTTATTAATTATGTATGATTTTTCTACATTGCATTTCTTTAAAATTTTAAATAAAAATCACCTCTTTGCCAAGTTTCCGTTATTTGGTTAAAAA
>CAYPOM010000019.1:0-1817 GCA_964412505.1 uncultured Alphaproteobacteria bacterium | reverse complement strand
CATTAAATTGATATTTATAAAGAATTTAAAAAGTTCGACACAAATTATCGCTATAGCGAGTGTCCTTTGAATTTTCTGTAAGCCTTGACTCGCAGAGTGTGTAGAAAATATGGTCGAAAAAATGTCTCCAAAAAGAGTTACCATTAAGGTACCACCCGCTCCACCATTTCAATCGTTTAATCGGACATTTAGCTCAGCGGTAGAGCATCACCTTCACACGGTGGGGCCGCAGGTTCGATCCCTGCAATGTCCACCAGAGCCATTGTGTACGAGGCTTTTTAGCGTTTTTAGTCTTATAAATATTGTTTTAATTGATTTGTATTTTGTAGACCTCCACGCGTCTTGTATTACTATAAAAGGAGGCGTCAAAATGACTCAGGTAAGTTTTAGAATAGATAAAAATATAAAATCAGATGCTGAAAAGGTGTTGAATGAGATAGGGTTGAGCATGTCAGTTGCAATTACGGTTTTTTGCGAAAAATGGCTAGAGAACGGCGTATTCCATTCGAGCTTAATGCTGATCCTTTTTATAATAAAGAAAATCAAGCTTATTTGATGAAGTCTGTTCATGAGCTTCGAGAAGGAAAGGGGCATTCTCATGAACTATTAGAGGATGACATTGATGATTGAAAAAATATGGTCTGACGACGCTCGGAAGGATTATCTTTATTGGCAATCCCAAGACAAGAAGACTTTGAAGCGTATAAATAGCCTGATAAAAGATATTGAACGCAATGGTCCTATTGTAGGTATTGGTGAACCTGAAGCTCTGAAAGGGAATTTGCACGGTGAGTTTAGCCGTAGAATAAATGAGAAAGATCGTTTAGTCTATCATATAGAAGATGATCGTATATATATTGTTGGTTGTCGCGGTCATTATGACGACCATTAACACCTAGCTAAGATATCTCTTCATTTTATAAAACCGGTAATTTAGACGGAAGTATAAAATAGAGTTATCGCAAAGTACGGTCTAAAAAGTGTAGCGAATTACACATTTTATGGTCGAAAAAGATACACTAGCGATTTGTTGGATTTTATTTTGATTAAACGGTTCCCTTTATAAAAACACCTTCATCAGTCAGATAAGCGAAACCTTTTCTTAATAAACGTTCTGTTCTGCTATCATCAGCCAATGGTATGTACTCGCCATATATCAAATCTTTTGGTGGATGAAACTTCCTATTAAAATATTGATAAACACGATAAATTTCTGGAGTAAAATCTTGTTTTAAGTGAATTATCGTAAATTCCGGTGTTTCTTTCTCTAAGACGAAAAAGCCTTTCTCGATTAATAACGACAACTCCTTACTTTTCTTTTTCCTCACCGATATTATCTCGTAATTTCTATTCTGCATTTTTATGAATAATTCCTAATTCTATCGCAAGTCTATACATGTGTTTACATGGTCTTTCGTGCATCATAAAATCTACGCATGTGCAATTATTTAGCGTTGTTATGTAGTTCCTTTTGTGTCTATCGTGTCTGTTTAAAAATGTTGCTGAAAAATTTTCGTAATCGACTGATAAAGGCGTTACTTGTACTGAAGTAGCCGAACTTATACGCTTTTTTGCATGGTAATCTTTATGAAGCTTTGGTGCCCAAGCTTTCGCCCACAATTCTTTGCTATTCATTTAAAACCTCATTTGTTTCATTAATTTTTATTCTTAGGTTATCAAGAACTAGTTAATTATTTGCAAAATTTCTGAGAGCTATTAGGATATATAAAGGCATTTGATATAGCTATGATTTCTAAAAAACTATACTGAGCCTCGGATTTAAGGCTACGGTTATCGATCGTTTTTTGTGTGATATT
>CAYPOM010000018.1:0-1869 GCA_964412505.1 uncultured Alphaproteobacteria bacterium | reverse complement strand
TATATCAAACACATTTAACTGCATGTCCTATTGCTTGACAATACAATGTTTTTGTGCTACATTCCGACTCAAAAAGTAATAAATAGTGTTAATTACAAAAAAGGGAATTTTATGAAAGTATCAGCTATTAGAAATTATTACGATTCTTCTGCAAATTATGCAAGAAAACAACAACAAAATGTTTTAAACAATGAACCTGCATTTAAGGGTGGGAAAAGAGGTCTGTGTAGCGCTGCCGGTGGTGCTTTAGGAGCAGCAGCCGGTGGTGCAATTATTGGAGGAGGCTCTTTAGCTGGTGCGGCTGCGCTTGCTGCGACTGGTCCGGTTGGATGGGCTCTTGTAGGATTATATACAATAGGGGGATTAGTTTCCGGTAGCTGGTTGGGGGATGGTATAGATGAAGCTATTGAAGATAAGAGTAGTAAAAGTAAATAATGTGTTTTAGAATTTAACAGTGCTGAGAATTGTATAAAAAGTTGTTAAAAAACAACTTTTTGTACAACATGTGTATAGGGATATTTTATGATAAGTGCGATTACAACAACAAATCAATTACAATTACAATTAGTCAGTTCTCACAAACGACTTACCTTTAAATCTGAACAACTAACTCGTTCAGAAGATGATTGTTTTGTTAAGAATGATATCCAACCACAACCTACAAAAAGGCAGAGTACAATTGAAAGACAAATACATAGTCCACTAGATGTTTTTTTAACTCTGGCAACATTTGGTGCACTTGGAGGTTTCATATTATACGCCCTTCGTAATAGAAAATCTAAACCGTTTTTGAATGATAAATCAAGTATAGAGTTTACATCTTTAAGAAACGATTTAAAAGTTCCAAATCTGGAAACCTGTAAAAGCATAAATAAAAATCTAAGAGAAATACTGGAAAATCAGTTAAAATTAAGTAGTTGTAATCAAAAAATTTTGGAAGAATCAGGTTTTCCGCAAAATAACAAAGCATTTTTATTATCAGGTTCTCCAGGAAATGGCAAAACATTTTATTCCAAAATATATGCGAAATCAATGGATGCAGAATATATGGAATTATCGTTCCAGATTTACTCTCTAGATGGGTTGGTCAAACAGAAGAAAATATGAGTGCAATTTTTAAGAAAATATTAAAAACTGCTAATAAAAATACTGATAAAAAATATGTAGTTACACTGAATGAAATTGATTCAGTTATTAATCCTGCGGAACAGTTATTTGGTGGTAGCGGTTCTACTCACTTTGCATCTTTAAGGAGGCAACGTTCTTTATTTCTAAATTACTACGATAAAATAATAAATGAAACTAATAATGTAACCATTATTGGCACAACAAACCTTTCTCCAAGTAGTAAATTATTGGATAGTGCTTCAATGAGCAGATTTCAAAATATTATAGAGGTTCCATATCCAGATAATGATTGTTTGTATGAAGCATTAAAAATCAATCTTGAGAAAGTCAAGGATAAGGATATTTTTATTGAAAAGAATGAGCAAGCTTTAAAAAAGATTGCAGATACAATGGCAAAAAGAAAGTTTTCTTTTAGAAATCTTGAGAATATGGTAAATAGTGCTAAAACAGAATTCTTAGTTGATAAATTGAAAGATAAAAATACGCCATTTCATTATAAATATTTAGATAACGCTCTTAAAAAGATACTAAAGTCAGACGGAGAACGTGAAATTTCATATATGTGATTGTGAGGTAGTGTAATGATTCAACCAATTTTGTATAAGTCTACATATCCAATATCTTTTACTGAAGCTATGACGAATAAAAAAATTGTAGTTATTTTGGCGGTAAAGCAGCTGAACGAGTTAATAGCGATTTAGATTTTCAAAGAAAAGTTGTAGAACAAAATGAAAGAATGAT
>CAYPOM010000017.1:0-2784 GCA_964412505.1 uncultured Alphaproteobacteria bacterium | reverse complement strand
TAAAAACCATACAAATTTTTCCGTCAATTTTACGACCGCATACCATATCGCACTATTACGGAAAATAAAATTCTCTGAAATTTGAGAGAATAATTGCTCTTACTGACTTTTTTCTAACATGAGGTACGCTGTAGCTAAATTAGTGCATATCAACGCATTCCTAAACTCTACTTAAGTTCGAATCCTACTCGCAAACCATATAGATTTACGTCATATTTACTACGATTTAGTTAATTGTACCGTGCAAAGTTTAAATTTCTTTAATCTTTAAGTGGTAGAATTGAAGTGAAAACATGGAGGCGTCATGAAGCAACTATTGAAAAAATTTATTCTTCTACTTTTTATTGGGCTTATAAGTATTAGCAACTTTAGCTATGAATGCTACGGGATGGAAGTGGAGAAGGAATGGACAGAAAAGAAATATAGAGACAATAGTTTTAATATAACAAATTTCAATCATGATAACTTTTGGATCGATGATAAATATAAACCACATACTCACAAATTCAAAGAGCCGAAGGATAGACAAGCAGGACACTCAAGCCGATGTGCTATCGTTTGTAAAAAAGACAACAATATCAATGTATACTTCTTAAATAAAATATTTTCCTCTATTGAAGGGGCAGACAATGAACGTTCCAGCTGTATCCATTCGTGCTGTGTGTCTTGTAAAACAAAGAATGAAGCTAAAGCAAAAGATGAGGAGAAAGATCTCCCAAGACCACACTCTGAAATAGCCGCTTTACAATATATTACAAATGACAATTTTTGCAAAGAGATTAAAGATGACTCTATTCTTAAAGAAATAATCAATGGAAATAAACATAGTGAGATATATATTTTGTTAAGAAATAGCTACTACCCTCCATGCAAGACGGAAACCGACGAAAAGTGGAAGAGCAAATTAACATGTGATAAAGTAATAAGAGAATTTAAGAATAACAATAAGAACGGAATAGCTGGAATTATAGTTCGAGATATTAGGCCTCCAAAATCGTATTAGTTGTGGCTTTTGTAAAAATATATGTTAAATTTATAGTGTTTTGTATTTATTGGTTGATAATTTATGTGTTTTTTAAAAAAATATTTTGCTTTTATTTCTCTAGCAGCATTTGCTAGCGCGGTTACTATGGAAAAGCCTACACTTATTCAAGATTTAGATGGGATTAACACTAACGGGAAGCCTTATCATTCTTGTATTTTAGATGTTTTTAGGCGGCATGTCGACGACATTGTTATAGATAATATGCTTTTAAATCTTGATGGGGATACAGATGAAGAAAAAATAGAAAGTATATGTAATGGGTTGCAGAATCATGAAGCAAAGGACATGCTACTAGATTTGTTGTCCTACCATATAAGTGCATCTTTGGATTGTGGCGACATTAACGATGAAGGTAATCAAAATGTTAATGTTTTAGATGACATCGTGAAATATCTAGAAAATTCTGGGCAGGTAGTATATTCAAATGGCAAAGAAATCTCACCTACACAAAGTTCAGATGATCTGCGACAAAAAAGTGATGGTTTGTCAAAACCGATGTCATTTGACGAAGATGAAGACGACGATATGTCTCCGATTGATGAGATTAAAGAAAAAGAGGATACTTCAGTTAGTGGAACAGATTTATGTTCAAAAATGCAAAAAACGATGCAAATGCATATTGAAGGTAGTCACATAGATCATACTAGTTCTCCTGAAGGTGGAACAGATTCGGAACATGAAAATCGAAAACGAACATCAAATGATGTGCATCCAGAAGGTGATGGGCTTTCTCCTGCTAAAAGAAAGAATATACCTGAATATACGCAAGAAGAGTCCGGACAATAATTATAAATATTTCACTCCATCATCCAAGATTCTTGCTTGTTCCATTCGAGTGGGATTTTGGCTCTGAGGAGGTCTTGGATTGATATGTGTTTTGGTTGAAATCCGTTCATTATCATTGCTTTGAGTTTGGGGGAGAGGTTGTTGAGTTGCAAGACTGCGCTTAGGTAATTCGGTGTTATTTTATTGATTTTGCAGAACTCTCTAAACTGCATTTTTGGGTTTTCTTTGAGCCTTTTGTCCATTATGTATGCTTTGGCTAGTAGCTTCGACAACGGCGTTTTGACGTACTGATTTTTCATGAAATATGTTGGACTGCCAGCTTTTCTTTTGCTGATTTTGATTGGAATTAAGACCTCTTTTTTTAGTGCTTCCATTTTTTCCTCAAGATAATTCTATTAACATTTGATTTAAACCGCCTAGATTCATATTCATTTTCAAGTCATCATTTTTGATACTCACTGAATCCACTAGCAATTTTACGATTTTGCTCTGCTCTGCAGGATACAGGTAGCTCCATACTTCGTTTAAATTTTTCAACGCCACCAACAACTCTTTTTGCGTAATTTCTTTGTTTTCTTCCGCAAGCTTGTCTATATGGACCAAAATTTCAGGAGATTTCAATATTTTCAAGATTTCGTTTACAACCTGTTCTTCTACTTGCCCTGCTGGGACATTTTTAAAATCAGCGTTGCATGACTTGAATTTTTTATGATTTTGGCACGTGTAGTACCTATACCTAGAACCGTTTTTTACACAATAAGTCGGCAGCATAAGCACATTACAGCTTTCACATTTCATAATTCCCCTCAAAAGTGAGCTTGTTACAACTTTGCTATTTTTTCTTTTATTTTCTGGGTGTTTTTTAAAAATCTCTTGTACTTGATTCCATGTAGCTTCATCGATTATAGCCTCATGCAAGCCTTGGTATACAGCGCCTTTATGCGTAACGCAAC
>CAYPOM010000016.1:0-3938 GCA_964412505.1 uncultured Alphaproteobacteria bacterium | reverse complement strand
AAGCAATCATCGATATATGGAAATGTAAAGATGTTTTTGGGTTTATTTCCAGATGGTGTAACGAATTCATTGGCAAAGAAAGGTTTTAAAACAAAAGAAAGAACATTACTTGGTTTAACGCCAATTGACAACTACTGTTTGTTTATAGCATCTAGGTATTTTGATACAATTAAAGATCATGCTAATCTTGCTATGGCGACTACAAGATTAATGCTAAACATGGAAAAATTCTATTACAATCCTATTTCTGTAAATGAAAAAACAGTGAAATTTTTTCCTAATGTGCAAACCCTTCATATTTATAATAAATATGACCGATATTTAAAAGGTGGAAGGATCTCAATGTATGTTGATTGGAGTAGTCGTTCCGTTAGGGAAGTTCTTGAGATAAGAAAAGATAAGCCAGAAAAACAGATTGAATTCAAGAACGTTAATTTTGATTACAATGATTTCAACCATTTATTAAAAACAAAGGGTACATTGTTAGTTGAAAACGGAATTATCACATTAGCTTATAAGCATGATGGGTATACAAAAAAAAATATTAAGAGCATAGATCTTAAAAAATTTGAAACAACGTATAGCGTAAAGATTGCTGGGCTTGGAATCTGGTGTTTTAAGGATTGTACATCATTAAAAGAAATTATAATTCCTGAAGGTGTTACTAAGCTTGGAACGGGCTGTTTTTGTGGATGTAATTCATTAAAAAAAATTAAAATTCCTGAAGGTGTTACTAAGCTTGGAGATGAATGTTTTAGGAATTGTAACTCATTAAAAGAAATAGATCTTCCTAGTACTTTAGAGACTATTGGAGATTGTTTTTTAAAGGGTTGTATATTTTTAAATAAGCTTAATATAATTACGTGTGATGGGACGATAATCCCAGTTGAGCTGCCAAGTGCCGACGGTAGAAACGACTATAATATTCAACGTATAATTAAAGATGCAATTGTAAACTTATGGGCTCAACGATATTCCGTTAGCGCTATTCTTAAGATAACAAAAGCAAATCCAGATAAACATATCGAATTTAATGATATTGTGCTCAAATTTGACGTCGGTGAACTATCAAAAACAGAAGTTCAAGAGTTAGTTCAAAAAGGTATTATTACATTAGCTAACAATAATGATGGTTATACAAAAAGCAATATTAAGAGCGTAGATCTAGCTAAGTTTGAAAAAAAGTATAACGTAAGGATTACTGAACTTGTAGAAAGATTTTTTATTGGATGTTTGAGTTTGCAGGAAATTACACTTCCTAATAGATCAATTAAGATTGGGAATGAATGTTTTGGTGGGTGTGAATCATTAAAAGAAATAGTTATTCCAGAAGGAGTTACTGAAATTTCTAATTCCTGTTTTGTGAATTGTAGCGCATTAACAAAAATCGTGTTGCCACAAAGTTGTACAGCGTTAGATGTTGATTGTTTTTATGGATGTTCTAACTTAGAAAAAATAAATTTAAATAATATTAAAGAGTTAAATAATAGTTGTTTCGGGAAATGTCATAGCTTAAAAATAATAAATTTAGATAACATTAAAGTGATATGGCCTGGTGCATTATATGAATGTAAAAAAATACAAGCGCTTCCAGAGCACTTAAAAGCTTATAAGTCTCAAGCATGGACAGATCCTAAGAATCTTAAGTCTGTTAAAATTCCATATAATATAAAAGAAATGCCGAAAAATGCATTAAGAAACTGTATGTCGTTAACATCTATAACTCTTCCTAGCACTCTCACTGGAATGGGAGAAGCGTGTTTTTTTAGGTGTGAATCATTAACATCTATAACTCTTCCTAGTACTGTTGCTGAACTCGGATCTTGTTGCTTGAGTAATTGCTACAGATTAACGACCCTCCATATAGATATGTTAAATGGAAAGACAAATACATATAATATTAATGCTGCCTACGATCCAACAGATCAAATTATGGCTAAAATGGAAACATTGAGAAGATTAAACCTTCCACCTAAAAAATAATTTAATCTATTGGTACTAAATATTACGCCTTCATAACACGAAGGCGTTTTTTGTATATAAACATTGTAGTTCTGATTCTGTTTTTTAGAAATTCTGATTAATGCTTTATGCATTTCTTCAGCACTTTTATTGGAATTGCGAATTATATAAAATCTTGACAATCTATCGACAGCAATGCATAAGTAGCTTTTCCCTCCTCGTGCTGAGACTGCTGTTATACTGAGCCTCGGATTTAAGGCTACGGTTATCGATCGTTTTTTGTGTGATATTATTGAGTTGATTAGAGGTTTAAGTATAGGGAAAACGTATAACGGTGAATTTAAGTCGGATGTAGCTTTGGCAGCTTTGAGTGGAGAACTTACTGTTGCTGAGGTATCCAGAATGTACAATGTACCTGAAAGTATTGTTAGGCGCTGGAGGCGAGAAGGTCTTGAGCATATAATGGATGGTTTTAATGCGAAAAATAGTAGTAACAAAACCGGAAGTTGTGATTCTGAAGAGAAGATAGCTATGTTAGAAAGGAAAGTTGGTCAGCTAACTTTAGACAACGATTTTCTAAAAAAAATACTCGGAGTATCTGAAAAAGAGAGGTTTATGATGGTTGAGAGAAATGGGAAAATCGCGGTAAGACGGCAATGTATGCTTTTGAACTTGAATCGTTCTAAAATATATTATTGTAATAAAAAGCCCAATAAAGAAGAGCTACAACTCACGGTTAGCATGGACGGAAAAGGTAGATGGGCAGACAATGTTTACATTGAAAGGTTTTTGAGAACTATTAAGTACGAAACTGCTCTGCTCAAGAGGTTTAAGCATATAAATGATGTGAAAAAACATATACAACAGTTTGTTTATTTTTATAATTTAAGACTTTCTATTTCGTCAATTGAAAGGCCAGAAATTTTAGAAACTTGATCGATAGGTAACCCTAAAGCAAACGCGTTTCTAGCAGTTTCGATTTTTGCTTTCTTTTCGCCTTTTTCGATACCGATCTTTTCGCCTTTGTCGTGAGCTGTTGCTATTGCGTCTTTGTAATCCATATCCGCCTTTTCTTTAACTCTTATTAGCTCTTGAACATACGGATCCGCTATAGCTTTTTCATACACTAATTTTGCTTCTGAGTATACCTCTTCCAGAGCATACATATTCTTGATTTTTTCAGATTCTGGATCATTTATAAATTCTAGCCAAAACAATATCGGACTTATTTCTGACTGCTCTGCTGGAATTTTCTTGATCTTAGGTAATTCAAGGAAATGAAGCTCTAACAAATCAGTCAATTTTTCTCCAGTTTCTGCATCAGTTAAAAAATGCTTCCTCCAGTATCTAGGATCGTCGAAAAGCTTAAAATTCATGATGCTTATACAAATTGTTCTTTTCAGATTCTCGTACTTTTCGCTAACAACTGCTTGTCCTGAAAATATCTTAGCACAGTGGAAAAGAGATCTAGGTACCATGTTATGTTCATCAAATTTCTGCATCTCAACGTTGATCAAGCGTCCATCAGATGCTTTGGCTAAAATATCCAATCTAACTCCTTTTTGCCCTACAAACTCTGGAGTTAGCTCCGTCTGCTTTATCTCAACTTCTGTAATCGGATATGGATCCCTAATTATCGAATTTAGTAAATGTATAAGAATCCTAGGATGTTTCTGATCTCCAAACAGTATCTTAAATATTATGTCTGATTTCGGAGTTTTATCTATATTCCTAGCTAAAATAACACCATCGTATACATTATCCATAATCTCACCATACAAGACCAATTCATTATATCACAGTTCATAATTTAAGAGTTTCTACTTCTTCAATAGAAAGACCAGTAAATTCAGCTACATCTTCGACAATTAATCCTTTTTCTAACATTTTTCTAGCAGTTTCAATTTTGGCTTTCTTTTCGCCTTTCTCAATACCGATTTTTTCGCCTTCAGTGCGTCCTGCTTCTAATCCTTCTT
>CAYPOM010000015.1:0-4347 GCA_964412505.1 uncultured Alphaproteobacteria bacterium | reverse complement strand
GTCTGTACGGGAAGCTCTTCTGTTTCCGGTAAAATATCATCTGCAAAAACAGAGATCGTTTGGGAAAGAATTAATACAGCGGCAATAGCAGCAACCAGTCTTGACCTTATATTTTTACTTTTCAGCATAAAAAAACCTCCTACAAATATTTGATAAAATATTTATAGAAGATTTTTTTGATATTGAACACGAAAATATGATTTAATTATTCGTTAGCCCATGCTGCATTAATGTCATAAGGTATCCCATCTAGCCATACCTGCAACTGGGTGGCAAAGTGTCCTGGTTTACCCTTGCCTTCATGCTCAATTCCTACAGCATCCAAGCAGGTAATGAAACTCCCTATGTCAAATTCTGTATCTATATCCATCCTGTTATTTTCATCCAGCAGATAATCCCATATGATCTGAAATTTCTGGAGCTGCGTCATATCCTCCGTAATATGAGTATCAACGAACTCTATAACACGAAGAAAGAAAGCATCCGATGGCTCGATAGTGCCGTCATATCCTCTAAAAAGCATATACCCTTTTCTTCCCTCTAAATGACCGGTCGTAATGTAATGATTGAATAATACAGCCGGATCATTGCCAAGTACTGCGACCACATCAGGATTCTCAGCAGCATATCTTGCTGTATCAAAAATATAGTCCCAGCCTCCTACATCTTCACTGGCAAAAAGCTTTTCGTATGTATATGGATAATCTTCTGCGATCACTGCCGCATCCGCTGTCAAAGGCTTAACCAGACACAGCGCAAAGGCAAGTGTAAAAAGAGTTTTTGTGAACATTTTTATCTTCATATCATTTTCCTCCTATAAGTCTGTTTTGTTTTTTCTTATCTGGGATTATCATAACATAAAAAAGAAAGGCTGTGGGAAAAAAGATGAAAAAAAAGCCTCTTTTTTTATTTTTTTTTTTAAACTTATGCAAATAATAAAGAAAGGGGTCTGTTATAGCCAGAACTCTTCCATGCAACTAGTGAAATTAATCGTAGTTTTGATGTATAATCAACTACGGAATGCATAAAATATATCATGAAGCGAAAAATCTCTTGACATTTTGCCTATAGGCACTTACAATACAATTAATCCTTTACTTATTGTTTGGGATCTATAAAGGCTTCGACTACTGAGCCAGATAATCAGTGGTTTTTTTATGCCCTTTTATCGTTCCCAAAGTGGTGCACTACTTAATTTCTGAGCAGTATCTATATTATCTATAACATATGCCGTCACAAATTTCCCTTCTCCTTTATCGTTAATGTAAATTACAACAACATAATTATTAGGAGCTAAAAAAGTAACTCTTCTACTGTTGTCATATGTTCTTCTCGCTTTATCATACCCTTTTCTTGGAATAATTGATGGATCTTCTAAAACAGCTTTTATCCAATCAATTCGCTCTCCTCTTTCCGTGGCAAAATGATCCTTTGCTGCTTTCCATCTTTTTTCTGTACGAGTATAAAATGCATGTTCAAAGGTATCCGCATAAAATTTAACCACTATCCCATCAAATGTTTTTATATCCGCACAACAGTAGTTATTTATGTAATATTGTTTACACTCTGCCTCGCTAGAGAAGTTTTTCAATGCTGGTAAACTCATCTACATCCTCCTCTAAGCGACATTTTAAAAATATTAAATCGTTTTTGTTCATTTTTTTGCATAGGAGCAATTTTCTGTCCTAAATGTTTTTCCACTAATGAAACCAATTCTTTTTTTGCCTCAGACTGACCATTATTACCAAAATTAAACTTATACGCAACCGTACCCATAAGAATATTCTGTAATTGTAATATAACTGACTCACTTGAATCTATAGCTTGTATAAGTTTTATTCTATCTCCATACATTCCTAAATTAGTAATTCTTCTTAATTCGTTCAGCCTACTCCTATCCTTATTAGTCTTAAAATCAGTAAATATATAATAATCATTAGATGCCGTCAACCAATTATGCAACAACTGATAATAAAACTTATAATATCCCAATTCCTGATCAGAATCATTAAACTGTTCATTATCAACTTCTAAAGCATCAATAACCACACATCTGAAATGTATATCGTCATTTTCCGGTCCAAAAAATAATTCTACAAGTTCTTGATAAAACGCCAACTTGCTATTAGATACATTTCCCCACTTGAACTCATTATGAATTCCATGTTTGTGTTTGATTTCATTTATTTGACGCTTTATTACTGCTCTTTTTTCGTTTGGAATCCATATTCCACCAAAACAGACATATCTATCATTTTTTTTAACATTCGCTTTATTAACAAGCAAATCTTGCCTACTTTCATCACAATAAATATCTATTAACATACCTTTACCTCTTTCAATCAAAAATCATTTGTTAGACTCATTATCTTGATTCTCTGAAATAATTTTACTTGCCTCTTTCAACGCTGTCCTTCTAACGAACTCACTATAGGACGCATATGACTCCAATTCAGCTGCCCTTTTCAATACCATATTTGATATATTTGATGGACTCCTTGCATCTTATGTATCCCCCCACATTAATAACAAAAGCCCCAATCTACATCGAGGCTTTTATTATTACTTTCGAGTGAATGATATTCTAAGCGTCATTCGCGCTATATATTTGAACGATGATACTGACATCATCAATCAAACAACAAAGACTTTCCTTCTAACTGCATTGTAACCTATGTCCACGAAAAATATATACTTGATTTTTGCAAAAGGTATTTATCTCTAACAATGTTTCTTTGCTGCACATTGTGAAGCATTCTTGTATAAACAATGTTTCTTTTCCTACATTGTGAAAGGTAGAAAACTACCCGTTTCCTTGCTTCCATTATATATAAAAACGAAAGAACACGCAACGAACAAATTGTAGATATTTTTTATTTTTTATCCGGTACATTTCTGGAAAATAAACCGCGAAATCAAGGGTGCCAAGTAGTTGGCTGGTCCTAAAAATATAGGCAGCCTTTTTCACAGCTGCCTACCCTCTAATGGAATATTTGGATTCAGGCATTACCCACGCCTTCCTACGGTCTTACGAATTCATCGCTCGGTCACTTTTATTTTACCGGGGTGTCAGAACCGTCACAAACACAAGCGAACATACAATCAAACAAAACGCAAACTTTTTGTGAACATTTTTTTTAGAATTGTCCACTATAGCAGGATCTCTCTAATTTTTTGAATTAATTTAATTATACAAGCCACTGCAATTCTAATTTGTAAAATTCTTACTTAGCTGTACAATCAGATATGCCGACACAGTAATTATCAACCGCCGCTTCAACTACATTGACAAATCACATCCACCTGTTTACTCTATTTCCAAATATCATGTTTTACAACTGGATTTTTGTAAAATTTACATTAATGTGAACACAACATTTAGAAGAGGAGATTCTCATATTGTTTACTATAATAACGAATTATCTGAAATACTGCGAAACACAAAAAAATCTTGATAGGAAAACGCTAAAGGCGTATCATACCGATTTAAGTCAATTTATTTCATTTCTCAACCCCACCTGCATAAATACTATATCTGTACCTGATATTGAAAAATATATCGGATACCTGCATCAAAATTTCAAACCCAAAACAGCCAAACGAAAACTTGCATCCATAAAATCTTTTTATCGCTTTCTCGAATACAAAGATATCATCGAACAAAACCCGTTCAACAAAATTAAAATAAAATTCCGCGAACCAATAATATTACCAAAAACAATCCCTCTCCACATAGTTGAAAAACTACTTGCCGCCGTATATAAAGAGCATTCTCTTGCCCACACTATCTATCAAAAAAAACGTACACTACTTGACATTGCTATATGTGAAACTTTATTTTCTACCGGTATGAGAATTTCTGAATTGTGTAATTTGAAAATTTCTGACATTGAATTGTACGATGCTACAATCCGCATATATGGAAAAGGCTCAAAAGAAAGAATGATACAGATTGGAAATAAAGATGTCTTATTAATACTTGAAAAATACGAAACTGAATATTCATCTCAAATAGAAAAAGTAGGATATTTCTTTGTTAATCCTAATGCTACTCAACTCTCCGATCAAGCTGTCAGACGCATGATTAAAAAGTACTGCATCCTTGCATCTATCGATTTACATATAACGCCTCATATGTTTCGTCATACATTTGCCACAAGTCTGCTTGAAGCAGATGTAGACATCAGATATATTCAAGAAATGCTCGGACATAGTTCAATTACAGTAACAGAAATTTATACACACGTTGCCCTATCAAAACAAAAAGATATACTTACCACCAAGCATCCTCGAAAGAATTTTAAATTCTAAGTGTTTTCTGTAACTGACGGATAATTTTTAGTTATC
>CAYPOM010000014.1:0-4884 GCA_964412505.1 uncultured Alphaproteobacteria bacterium | reverse complement strand
TGCATAAGGTCGAACATCCTTGTGAAAAAAGCGTAAACCGATATTGACAATATCATACATTCCCAACTGGAGATTTATTTTGAAGAACGTCTGGAAGGCAGAAACCTTTAAAAGCGACCTGCGATGGCAGGTCTTATTGACATACCCGAAAATCACTGTATAATGCAGATAAGGGCGGAAAGCCGAAAACCGGCATCCGCCCTTAAGTAACTATTCACATATCTTACATCAGATTTTTGAGTTTACACAAAACTTGAAACGGTCTCTATGAGGACTATACTACTCAGTTTTAGTCCCGAATGTTACAAAGATTTATCAAGCGGACGAAAAATTTACGAACATAGGAAACGCTTTTTTGACGAACCTGTAATTGCATATATTTATTTAGGATTGCCCTATAGACAAATTGTCGCTAAAATTCATTTGGGGAAACGTGAAGAATTGTCAGATTGGCTCACAAAGTACTCCTATGATGTCGAAGCGGTAGAACGAATTAATGATTACCTGACCAGAAATCGTTTTGCAATGCCTATCTACAGTTTTCAAGAAATCGAACCTATTGACGCTCGACTAATGGAATATGTTATCGACGGCTTTAGAGTTCCTATCTCTTATATGTTTTTAGATGATAAGCCCGAATTATTTAACTACATTAAATCAAGAGAAGTCATAAAAGGGAAAGAAATCACTCACTGTTTTGATAACATCACATCCAAAGAAATATGTATATGTTAGGAGTTTATTATGATAGAAAAAGTATATGTTCCCCCAATCAAGATACAGGGAATAAAAACTAAATTAGTTGAATTAATATCTGATAATATTTATATGAATAAAGATTCTATTTGGTATGAGCCCTTTATGGGTTCCGGTGTTGTCGGAATTAACCTAGCTCCCAAGCGAGCTGTTTTTTCCGACACAAATCCACATACAATCGCATTATACAATGCAATAAAAGTCGGTAAAATCACCTCATATAGTGTTAGAGAATATCTTGAATATGAGGGGGCGCAATTAGCAAAAAAAGATGGTGAACATTATTACTACATCCGTGACCGCTTTAACGAAAAACACGACCCATTAGATTTCTTATTTTTAAATAGAAGTTGCTTTAATGGAATGATTCGTTTTAATCGTTACTACAAATTCAATGTTCCCTATGGACATAAACCTGAACGTTTTGCAAAAGCCTATGTCACAAAAATTGTAAATCAAGTAAAACATTTAGAAACTATTCTTCCTGAAAATGAATGGGAATTCGTTTGTTGTTCATTTGAAGAAACCATTGCAAAAGCCACTCCAAATGACTTTATTTATTGTGACCCACCATATATCGGCAGACATGTTGACTACTACGACAGTTGGGATGAAGAACACGAGATAGCATTAAGAAATGCTCTTTTCGCTTCCGAAGCCAAATTTATGCTTTCAACCTGGGATGAAAATAAGTACCGAAAAAACGAATATATAGATACCATTTGGAAAGGATGCCATAAAATCACAAAAGAACATTTTTATCATGTTGGTGCAAAAGAATCTAATCGCAATTCTATGATGGAGGCATTATTAACAAACTATGACCCTGCTACTGCACCACTACGCCCAACGAAAACTTTTGAACAATTAACTTTAGATTCTATCATGGTTTAACACTAGAAAAGGATGGAAGCGCTACTTGCTACCATCCTTTTCATTCTCTTTAATATACTTTTTTATTTTTTTCAATGCCGCTGAATAATCATATTTATGTAACAGTGTTACCTCTGATTCTTTTTTCCCTACAAACCACTTGGCAAATTCCAATAACGTTTTGTAGTTCTTTTCTGCATCAGTATTTTTAGGATGATACTTCCAATATAGTTCATATACATCTATTCCTAATTCTGCAAAGAGCCCTTTGCCATTTTTCAAATCCTCAAAATTTTTGGTTGCAAATGAACCTATATTGTCTGTATCTCCGGAACCACGTTTATCTCCTGCTATTTTATATTTCTCTTGAATAAAGTATTTTACATTGGTATACGGACAAAGTATTTTGTTTCTATCTCCAAAGGACTCAATTTTACTCTCTTGTGCTTCACATCCATCTGTCCTTTTATATACAAATCCTATTACATAATGTTTTGTAAAATCTGTATAATCATATGCAATACTACTCGTATTATCCTGCATATATGATTTAAATGTCCCCAACGTAAATTTAATTTGAGAATTCTTTGTTTTTTGGTGTGCTGATTTTATATCAATCGCGATTTTCTTCTTCAAATCATTTTTATCTATCATAATAAAATCAGGATAGGCCGTTTGTGACTTAGGTGTTTCCAATAAAAACCCATTTTCATCTGCAATTTTTTTCAATATAGGCTGTACTTTTATTTCAAATATTCTCCCCAACACCTTAGAGTCAGTTCCTAACGAAAGAACATTATCATTCCTGTCTAATATTCCATATACACCCAAATCTACCGATTTCATTTTTTCATAAAACTCTTTTATCAAAAAATCACTCATATATGGTACTCTCCTACTGTTTCTTTTGTCCTATTCTTTTTGCATAAGAAATAATTCTCTGTAATGTTGCATCATAATCATATTCATGCAACAATACAATTTCTGTTTTGGATTGTTCAGGAAACCATTCAACAAACTCTGCTAACGATGAATATGTCCTTTCAGTACTTCGATACTTTGGATAATACTTCCAATAAATATCAAATGCATCCACTCCTAATTCTGTAAATGGACCATTTCCTTCCAGTAAGTCAGCAAATCTTTTAGTTGAAAATGAACCTATATTCTCAGTATTACCAGATCCCGGTTTATCTCCGGCTATTTTATACTTTTCTTGAATAAAATATTTCACATCATAAAATGGAAATACAATTTTGTCTTTATCGGAATAATCAAAAACCTGACTCTCTTGTGCCTGACCGTTTCTTTTATATATAAATCCTATAACATAATGTTTACTATAATCCGTATACTCAAATTCGATATTTTTTGTATTGTTTCTCATATATGAACCATATGACCCCAAGGTAAATTTTATCGTAGATTGGTCTGTATCTATATATGTTGTCTTAATATCAATTGCAATTTTTTCTTTTGAATCTTTACTGCTCATCATAATAAAATTCGGATATACAGTCTGTGATTCTGGTGTTGTTAATATCATCCCATGTCTAGCAGCTATTTTTTCTAGTATCGGTTGAGCATACATCTCAAATATACGTCCGATTATTTTTGAATCAGTTCCTAATGTATGAATCTTATTCTGTGAATCTAAAATACCATAAGGTTCAAACTTTACTGTTTTCATTTCTTCATAAAACTCGTCAATAATAAAATCGCTCATACGAATGCCTCCTCTTTTGTTCCGTTATTTGATAAGTTTAAATATTTTCTAATTCTTCTATCTTTTGAAAAATGCTCGATACTGGAACTCCAAATCCACTTGCTATTTTATAAATATTTTGAAGGGATATATTACGTTTCCCTAACTCAACTGAAGCATAATATGTTCTATCCATACCAATCAACAATGCAAATTTTTCCTGACTAAGACCTGTTTCTTCTCGTAATTTTTTTATTACTAAGCCAAACTTTTTTTGAACCATAATATACACCTCCACTTCATATTTTATATTTCTTATGATTTTAAGGCAACGGATTATAAGCAACAAAACAGCCACTCTTCGTAGTAGATTACTACTAACGAAAAGTGGCTGTTTATTTGCCTTTATCCCCTCTCCGGCTCAGACCTTAGTAGTCGAAACCGTAGTATTCATGTGGGTTTGCGGTACATTATGCCCCACTCTGCCCCAGTTTACCAAAGTCCATTTTATTGTACAACTGACCTGCCGTGGCAGATGAAAAGTACCTTTATCATAGCTTTTATTCTCCTTGAATTGCCCTGAAATGCCCTGTTTTGCCCTATTTTACGCACTTTTTTGGATTTCTTCAATTCCTACAGTTTTCTAAAATCTGTAGCAAAAGTGGCAAATCACGGCATTTTGAGACCAAGTGTAGTAGTCTTAAGTAGTCAATTGGTAGTCAGTTTAGGGGGTGCAGACTACTCCGTTTTTTGAACCTTTTAACGATAGAAAAGGGAAGGGGGTGCATTTTTAACATTAATAGGCAACACACTCTCTACATTACAAGACAACTATATATTTCCAAAAGACTACTTAGATTAGTTTTTTCCTTACAGATTCCCAAAATTTTCTCAGTTCGCTTTCTTCAGTCCTCTTGCACATGTCATATACTTTCTTGTTAAGATTACCAGCAGATACACCTATTCTTTTTGCAATCTCACTTATTGCTTGTGAATATACTCTCTTCCCGTCACATACTTCCCTCCATCCAGAAGACCAATTAAGCACTCCATATCGCTCATTCATATGAACGTACTTTTCTTTAGTATTGTCTATAATATGCATATAATCCTCTCCAACTAGCAAAGAATCTATATACTGTTCATAATTTGTTTTATTAGATATATCTATTTCTTTCTGTCTTACAAGATTAGCTATTTTTTTAAGCTCTTCTCTAACAGAATTATTTATATATTTTCTCTTTGTATCTTCCAAACTATCATCTGCATATTTTTTCAGAATATCACAGACTTCTTCCGACAACTCAACACCGTGTATTACAGATATATAGGCATTTGCTGCCTTTGTAATGATTTTTTCATCAATAAACAAATTCTCAAACTCATGAACTGGCAATACCAAAAAATGTTTATCAAAAAAATCAATATCTAATTTTCTTAATCCTTCAATTTCCGAATCCTCTCTGGTATCACGATCAATGATATTGTCAATATTGGTTTACGCTTTTTTCACAAGGATGTTCGACCTTATGCAGCCTCTTGTAGCGAAG
>CAYPOM010000013.1:0-5140 GCA_964412505.1 uncultured Alphaproteobacteria bacterium | reverse complement strand
ATCCAACGCTTGGAAAAGGCGGCTGCGGAATAGCATACGAAAATTATTTGGAAACATTGAAGGAGTTTGCCGGAACACGCCTGCCAGCTAATTTTAAGACATTCGATTTTTGGAACAAAAGAGCTGGAATCACGAGTAGCGTTAAAACGTTGAACACGAATGCAAAAACGTATACGTCAAATCCGTCGAAAATATATAGCAAAATTAAAGGATATGTCGATAAAACATTAAAATTCGATGGTGATCAGAGAGCGTTTAAAAAAGGAGAAAAGCCGGTCGTTGTACTTCCAGATGAAATAAATATTAGGAACGTATACATTGGAATTCCAGAAAATACAAGTATGTGGCAAATGAATGAGATTATGAAAGCTGTAAGTTACGGAAATGCAAATAATGTAAACGTTATAATTCGGAAAATTAAAAAATGAAAAAGTATACAGAGATATATTGTTTAAAAAATTTCATAGAAGTATGTACATATAGCTTGGTCGGTAATAGGCAACAAGACCCACTTGGAGAAGATATTTACCTTGGTTTAGATGCAGATTTATATTCGATAGGCGATGCGGTTATAAAAGCTTTGGACAAAAGTAGGGATTTGTCGATTCCTGAAGATGATAGATTGTTATATGTTGACATGGTTGAAAAAGGAGAAATTGAAGCTGCAGACAAATGGTTCGATGATAAGTTCCATGAATGGAAACTGTTTGATAGAGCATTAGTTGAAGAGCGAGGAGAAAAATGGATGGCTTATTTAGCAGAAAATTATAAGATCAAAACGGCAAATGCTTTATACAAAAATATGCAAATAGTAGATTGTGAGCTAGTTGATGGAGTAATGTCATTTTTCCCAAATTTACACAAGGTACTGAGAGGCTGGGAACGCTGTCCAAAAGAATTACAAATTCATATACCCTCCTCAAGCCCAGTTGAAGTTGTTGGAGCAGCAGCTAAGTATGCAATAGGAAATTGCAGAGGCAAAGGCGCAGATTTAATTAGAGAAATTTTGTTCCCAGAAGGTCAACCTGAAACTTTTGAGGATTATTTGAAAGAATTAGGGTTATCGGTATAATATTTACGTATGCTAACTCAAGCTAATTTTAAGACATTCGATTTTTGGGATGAAGCAGATAAAATTGCGACTAGCGTTAAAACATTGAATACGAACGCAAAAACGTACACATCGAATCCATCAAAAATATATAGCAAAATTAAAGGATATGTCGATAAAACCTTGAAATTCGATGGTGATAGAAGAGCGTTTAAAAAAGGAGATGAGCCAGTAATTATAAAACCTGTAGATATACAAGTAAGAAACGTATACATTGGAATTCCAGAAAATACAAGTATGTGGCAAATGAATGAGATTATGAAAGCTGTAGAGTATGGAAAAACCAATAACGTGAATGTAATAATTAGAAAGGTGGTAAAATGAGAAAGAATGCTGGAATAGAGTGCAATGAAAAAATGCTCAGAGTTTCTACATATTCGATAGTCGGAAATATGGCAGAAGATCCACTTGGAGAAGATATATATCTTGGTTTAGATGCAGATTTATATTCGATAGGCGATGCAGTTCTAAAAGCTTTAGATAAAAGTAGAGATTTATCAATTTCTGCAGAAGATTTAGCTGAGTTGAATAGGCTTGATTTTCAGGATGTATCGAAAGACAGAGAATGGGTTTATGAAAGATATCCAGAGAGGAAACTGTTTGATAATAAAACATACATGGAATATTACTTAAACAAGCTAGATAACATGATGAAAACATACAAATTTAGAAGTAAAAAGGCTTTTTATACGAATATGCAACGTTTATATATTTATTTAGATGATAATTTGTTATTCGACTCATGGTATCATGAATCTACAGAAGGTTGGGGAGATCCTTATGGGAAAACACCATCAATAAAGTTTAGTATTCCATCCTCAAGTTCAGTTGAAGTTGTTGGAGCAGCAGCTAAGTATGCGATAGGAAATTGCAGAGGCAAAGGAGCAGATTTAATTAGAGGAATTTTATTCCCAGAAGGTCAGCCTGAGAGTTTTGAGGATTATTTGAAAGGATTAGAATTGTCAGTATGAATTAGTAATCTATTTAACAAAAATTGATATTGATCTACATTTTAGTATTTATTACTCATTGAATATTTTTTAGATCAACAAAGAAAAGCAGAACGCGCTCAAGCTGCTAAGTAATTCAAAATGGAATTGAGACACGTAACTGTTGTATTCCGATTATTGTATATTAGCTTTCTTCGGCTTGAAAAAATCTGTAATTTTAGTTTGCCTTGGTTTTGTTCTTTTTGCTGACATTTTTTGGTTTATATTTTTTAATAACTTGAAACTATATAAATCAACTTTTTTAATTTTAGAGAATTCATGTCCTGAAATTTCATTTATATCTGCGTAACTACTATAAAAATAAAAACTATTTAAAATCTTAGCCAACAAATACTGATCTTCTAAAAAATTATGTTCAAAAAGTCGTTCAGTTTTTATGTAATTTAGGAAATTTAATTTTGATTTTTCAATCGCTTTACTGATAGGAACGCTCTCTTCTTCATTTTCATGAAACATTGATTTAACTATTAAATTATCAGTTATAATCTGCTTAAGTAAGTTTTCTGCAACTTCATATTTACCATTAATTACATTGTCAGAATAGAGAAAAACGCTCTTTGGGAAAATACTTTGTGCTGTTTTAAAATCTACATCTAAAAATTCAACTGGTTTCATAGCTGCTACAAAATTAATACAAAACACACCTACCGTTAATGTCATCATCCTAAACATATACACCTCACAAGATATACGTATATTATTTGGTTAATTTTGTTTTTTGTCAACAGATATAATTATTTTTGAATTTATATTTTCTATATCAACTTTTACGTTAGTAAAATTTCTTTTTAATTCTTCAACGTAATCACTATAATTATAACGTGTAAAATCGAACGTACTTTGTGCATAAAATACTATACAGGTTACTGGTTTTTGAGTCATTTCATGCAATTTACTAGAAAACGTTGTTAAATACTTTAAACATTTAATTTTAACATCAATTCCGGTACTTGAATCCCAAAAACATGGAGGTAAGGAGCTATTTCTTATAAGTATAATTATTTGCTTAATATCGCCTTTAATTTCTGTGAACTTGTTTAAAAAATTATAATTTCCCATATTCGCAGGATCTTCTAACTCAGTTAAGTATTGAATAAATGCTATTTCAGAATGCCAACGAGGGTAACCATCTGAATTTTTAGATGAACCATGTTTACAAGTTAAATTATCGCCTTTGTTTAAGTCTTTATTATATGCTTTAGCCAAGAAATTTTTATTTGATATATACGTAACGGCTTCGCATTTTGTTATTCCTTTTTTGTCGCTTTCTTTAACAAAACTTATGCCTCCCCTACTAGCCTGATTCGCAAAGCTTTTATTAGGTTCATATTTATGGTCTGTCCAGAAATTATTAGGATTGAAATCTTCTGCTTTGTTAAAATGACATTCTAGCTTTTTCCAGTCTTTAATGGTTGCTTCTAAACTTTTGCACTTTTGGTCCTCTATTCCTTTCTCAATATGCTTAGCCGTTGACCTCGATGCCAAACAAGTATTATCAATGCGAGTTTGTCAGAGTATTCCGATGACAAACAGGAATAGTATTTTTCTTATAATATTTTTCATTACAACTTTCACGTAAAGTAAATTTACTTAATTATACTACTGGAATATTAAGATATACTTAAGTGCTACATACGTTATAAGATCGTCTAAAATTTTATATTAATTTTCTACTGATTTATCTGTTATTATCTTTGTAGCATGATGGAATAATCAATTCTACTTAATAACAATCTAAAAGTGTTATGTAGGAATAAAACTCACAACAGCTCTACGAATTCTTTAAGCCATCAATTTCAGAAATAGAAAGACCTGTAGCGACTGATATTTGATCAATGCTAAGACCAATTTTTATAAGATTTTGTGCAGTTTCGATTTTAGCTTTTTTTTCACCTTCAGCTTTTCCTTTCTCAATACCTATCTTTTCGCCTTTCTCGATACCGGCTTTTTCTCCTTCAGCTCTACCTTTCTCTCGCCATTCCTTTTCTCCAGCTAATATTGCATCGCTGATTCTTGTTTGTATTTCTTCCTCTTTCCATGCGTAACGGTCATACTCTAACAACTGCTCTGGCGTATATCCTGATATTTCAAGGGCTTTGTAGGCTTCGCTTAACGCTGAATCTTCGTCTAAAACTTTCTTTAAATCCTCAGGAGCTATGTGGCTTGCATGTTTGAAGAAATAAGTCCATTTTTCTATATCATTGCTAAGCTCATCAAATTCCTTGTGAAACTTCGATAATTCAAGGAAAGAAAACGACATTTGCTTCAGATCATGTTCGTATGTGACAACGTCTCTAAATTGGTGATGAGATAAATATTCTTTCTTATCTGGAAATAGAGTTTCTTCCATAATAGCCAAGAATACAACAGGTCTTAATTTCTTGTATCCGCCTCTGTCATTTTTCGTTTTTTGAGTACGTGTTCTCTGATTTAAGTATACTCTGCTTGCGTACTCTACAGCTCTCTGAATGAAACTGGAATCAGAAGCCCTCTGCATCTCGACTATGAAATGAGTCCCATCTTTAGTTTTGCACAGGACATCGACAATACTCTGGCGCAAAGCTATAATTTCAGTATCCAGATCGACTTTTAAGAATCTTACATCTGTGATCAAATCACCATGCAATACATGCTCGTCAAGCACATCATTCAAGAATTTTAGCAAAATGCCTTTATGCTTCTCTTCGCCAAAAACTTGCTTAAACGCCCAGTCGTTCTTAGGATCCAATAACCTGTACATAATATAGCCAAAACAAACTTAACACATTATACCACAGTTTTTCATTAAATTGGTATTTATAAAGAATTTTAAAAGTTCTACACAAATTATCGCTATAGCGAGTGTCCTTTGGGCTTTTTGGATGTCCTGGGACGCAGAGTCTGTCTGAAATATTGTCGAAAAAATGTCTCCAAAAAGAGTTACCATTAAGGTACCACCCGCTCCACCATTTCAATCGTTTAATCGGACATTTAGCTCAGCGGTAGAGCATCACCTTCACACGGTGGGGGCCGCAGGTTC
>CAYPOM010000012.1:0-12015 GCA_964412505.1 uncultured Alphaproteobacteria bacterium | reverse complement strand
TGGATGCACATCATTTGATGTTCGTTTTCGATTTTCATGTTCCGAATCTGTTCCATCTTCAGGAGAACCAGTATGATCTATGTGACTACTTTCAATATACATTGGTATCGTTTCTTGTATTTTTGAACCTAAAGCTGTTTCACTAACTGAAGTATCATTTAAAAATAACATCTTTTTTTCTTCAATCTCATCAATCGGAGACATATCGTCGTCTTCATCTTCGTCTAATGACCTCGGTTTTGACAAACCATCACTTTCTTGTCGCAGATTATCTGAACTGTGTATAGGTGAGATTTCTTTGTTAGTTTCTGATTCGATTATTTCCATCTTTTTCCCTTTTACAAAAGATTCATCTTGCTGTACATTATGGCTATACTCTTCTTTTATGTTCTTTAATATTTTTTCTAATTCTTGTTGTTTGCTATCATCTAATATACTTTTAAGATACTGTACTGTTTCTTGAACCTTCATTATAGGTTGTTCATCGTCGTTATCTTCATAGGAGATATTCCAATCTTCGTTGGAAAGTTCTTCACCATGCTTTGTTAAAATTAAACAAAACAAATCATCTAAATTATCTTGTTTAATCTTGTTTTCTAATGTATCTTTCTGTCCTTTCAAAAATTCTATAACATTTAAATAATCTTGCGGTGGTGATTTTAACAATATATCCATTCCACTGTTTTTTATCCAGCCTTCTTCGCTGTATTCTACTTTAGTCGCGTAAGTACTATTGAATAGACTAACCAATAAAGAATACACTAACAAAAAATTTCTCATATAACGTCCTCTTTAAAAAACTAATTAATCATCTCCGGTTTGTGGGGATATTTTAACATTATCAGATTCATCGTCAAGATATGCATATTCACCTCCATTTTGAGCATCATCTGAAATAATAACATAGCATTTAGCATCGTTAAAACATTCTTTTAAAATTTTTGCTACATTTATAGCTGAACTTTTCTGAGTAACTACGTCTTCTTTCACAGCAGATATTACGCGATTTATCAATAGATCTTTAACGTCTTTCATTTTGTCATATCCGTACATTTTATTATCGTTGTCTATACAGCACTCGCCCTTAAAAAATTTTTGACATTTATCACATATCTTTGATGAGTTTTTTATAAAAATAGCAACACTAACAGGGTCCTTTTCCAGCATATTTTTTATAAAATTATCATCATCCGAACGAAGAATACATGTTCCTATAACTCGTTCAGAATGAGCAAAGGCTTGATCTGAAGAAACAGAATATTGCTGTTCTCCGTATTTAATGTCTTTTATCTGTCTAAAATATTTGTCGAACATTTCTCTCGTGAAATAAGGCTTATTATCCTTTGCAATCCATGATCTCAACTTTTGTTTAGCTGTTGTAGCCTCCCTCCCAGACACAAAAACATATGGTAAACGTATTATATAATCTTCTTGTTTACCATCATTGTAGTAAAGTATCATTTTTGCAATAGCTATATGTGTCCCTTGTTTCTGTTGCCTATTTTTGTGGATATCATTAATGACAGCGCGTAATTTTTCATTATCAGCACCAGCAAAAACATCATTTACACACTTTGCAAAATTATTTTTTGTCCACTTTTCTTTATCATCATCAAATGTACCGTAGCATTCGCAGCTAAAGTTGCTAATACTTATAAGCCCAATAAAAAGGAGAAGAATAAATTTTTTCAATAGTGGTTTCATCAATGCTACCTCCATGTTTTCTATTCCATTCTACCACTTAAAGATTAAAGAAATTTAAATTTTGCACAGTGAGATTAACTAAATCGTAGTAAATATTGCTTAAATCTATATGGTTGGCGAGTAGGATTCGAACTTAAGTAGATTTTAGAGATGCGTTGATATGCACTATTTCAGCCACAGCGTACATTATGTTAAAAAAAAGGAAGTAAGAGCATTATTCTCTTAAATTTCAGAGAATTTTGTTTTCCGTAATAGTGCGATATGGTATGCGGTCATAAAATTGACGGAAAAATTTGTATGGTTTTTAGGGAAAGCGCGTTTTGTTCTCAAATCTGAGCATAATTTAGCAAATTCTACAGTCAACATGCTTTGGAGAAATTTCTGCGATTTGGAGACTTTTTGGCCATTCTCTCAACCAATTTTTGTCTAGATTATGTTGTGAAGAAAACAAAGAAATTACGCAAAAAGAGTTGTTGGTGGCGTTGAAAAATTTAAACGAAGTATGGAGCTACCTGTATCCTGCAGAGCAGAGCAAAATCGTAAAATTGCTAGTGGATTCAGTGAGTATCAAAAATGATGACTTGAAAATGAATATGAATCTAGGCGGTTTAAATCAAATGTTAATAGAATTATCTTGAGGAAAAAATGGAAGCACTAAAAAAAGAGGTCTTAATTCCAATCAAAATCAGCAAAAGAAAAGCTGGCAGTCCAACATATTTCATGAAAAATCAGTACGTCAAAACGCCGTTGTCGAAGCTACTAGCCAAAGCATACATAATGGACAAAAGGCTCAAAGAAAACCCAAAAATGCAGTTTAGAGAATTCTGCACAATCAATAAAATAACACCGAACTACCTAAGCGCAGTCTTGCAGCTCAACAACCTCTCACCCAAACTCAAAGCAATGATAATGAACGGATTCCAACCAAAAAACATATCAATCCAAGACCTCCTCAGAGCCAAAATCCCACTCGAATGGAACGAACAAGAATCTTGGATGATGAAGGAGGTTGGCTAGTTATTCTAAACAACTCTCTATTCTTTTCGGCATATCTCCTTTTTGTAATGGTGCTAAAGCTATGTTAAGCAACATAATGAACTCAGTGTAAGGATCACACGCGAATTCGTTCCCGCTTTCGTTCACAGATGCATGACACTCAGAATACTCATTCACCATCGAACTATTCATACTATTGACGACATCTTGTAACTTATTGTACTCTTTTTTTACAGAGCTACTGTCACCTTCATTCACATATTCTACAAGTTGTTTCGCTATAGTTTCAACATCACTCATAGAGTAATGCTTTCTACTTTCAAGCATCCCAAAACAAGCAGAATTGACAAATTGTATTGCCAAAACAAAAAAAATATTTACCCTCATTCTACACCTCCATCTTCAATTTATTAAGAAAAAATATATCAATTATTGTACGCTATTGCAAAAATATTTAAAAGACATTTTTATTCTTCTTCTATTGTTTCAAAACTGCCTCTATGTGTACTTTTATAGTTTTTCTCATCTTTAGATTCACTTTTTCTTGCACATTTTCCAAGCCCTTTAGTATTAAAATCCATTAAGCAGATATGATCTTCTAAATCAGCAAATTGAAACATATTGTTTACCTGAAATATTTTTATATTTTTTTCTGAAATTTCTTTAGCTTTATTTATAACATTTGAGTCTTCAATATATTGTTCATCAGAATGTGAAAAACGCATTGGAGAGTTTATACATAATCTATATAAGTTTTCGCATAAATCATCTCCTCGAATATATCCATCAGTTTCTTTACTTAGTCCAATGATATTCCTTAATTCTTCATACGTCACTATTTGCTTAATAGAGTTAAGTGAACATTCATGTCCTGCAGTATTGATAGTAGACACACTGCGAGTCCAAGATTTTGCTGAAATCTCATTCCTATTATCATTATTTTCCCCATCTAATCCACCGTAAAGGATTTTTCCAATTTCATTTTTTGATAACATCTTTGGATAGTTGGAGGCACAGCTGTTTTCTTGAGTAAATCTATCAGTATTTCTGAGAAAATGATACCAGTGGCAAAGCTCATGAAATAATGCTATATCGACAGATCTAGGTTTTAGATCAATGAAATGAGAATCTTCACTATTTTTAAAAACTATGGCTGTTTTTTTATCAGAATCGCTAAAATTTAGTTTCGCAGGCTCTTTTAGTTTTAGTATTTCCTTATAAGTTTGATTTAAAAGATTCCTAAGTGGAATCGTCCTTTGTTTTTCAAATGTTGGATACATAAAAGAATTTCCATTACCTAGGTAAACATTTAAAAACCTAGCTGCATTTCTTACTTTCAAGTTACTGCTATTATTTTCTTCACATCCATTCCCTCTCTCATCTTTCCTTCTAATCTCAATTAATATTCTGTATAAGAGCACTCTACCGACTGAAGTTGATGCTATTTTCATAAAATTATCTATAAACGATTTTCTTCTGGTTTCTTCCTGTTGTGTATCATGATGTACGTGATAGCTTACTTCGTATCCTTCATCTGTACCCATTGTTTCAAAATCATAGCTAATAATTCTTTTTTTGTTATTATTTTCATCATACCCAGCTTTTATGAAATCATCTGGTCCTGGATCTTCTTCATTTCTAAATGGAATTACGCCAAACATTTTCATATACCACTGAGTAATAGGAGAATCCTCTGTGTTATAAATATTCGCGCATGCCCATTCTACTGATTCTTCTGTTGTGGGTTGTCTGCCATCTGATGGAAAGTAGATATTGCCGTGTACATTTTGCGCCATGGAATCATTCTCTGCAACATCTGCTGGTGTATCCGGGACTATAACACGTATTAGTGTTTTCGATATAGGATCATCCCAACCTATTTTAAACTTAACATCATGCGGTCCAATTAATCCTGGCGTATTATCAGGCAAATCAAATACAGTTTGCATACCATTCACAATACCTGTGAATAAGCAAAAAACTGCTATAATAAACAATCTACAAATGTTCATGACTCCTCCGTATTCCATCTCCATTCTACCATTTAAATGTTAAGAAAATTTAAATTTTGCACAGTGAGATTAACTAAATCGTAGTAAATATGTCGCGAATTTATATGGTTTGCGAGTAGGATTCGAACTTAAGTAGAGTTTAGGAATGCGTTGATATGCACTAATTTAGCTACAGCGTACCTCATGTTAGAAAAAAGTCAGTAATAGCATTATTCTCTCAAATTTCAGAGGATTTTATTTTTCGTAATAGTGCGATATGGTATGCGGTCGTAAAATTGACGGAAAAAATTGTATAGTTTTTAGGGAAAGTGCGTTTCGCTCTCAAATCTGAACATAATTTAGCGAATTCTCTAGTCAACATGCTTCGGAGAGATTTCTGCTACTTGGAGACTTTTTAATAATTCTCTCGCCTCATCTTTGACTGAATTATGTCGCGAAGGAAATAAAGAAAACCCTCTGAACCAGAGGATTATGAAGGATATATGATATACGAAAATTATTAGCGTAAACAAGTTAACTTTTGTTATAGTGGTTGAGCAGATCGCACTAAAAACAGGAAGCGTTTTTGGAGAATTTTTCCGTAAGCATATCTGATTTTCAGCGCATAGAGAAGGTTCAAAAAATCGATGGTGTAGCTAGTCACACTAAAACGAACTTTAGTCAACATGTTTTCTGTTATCAATAATATCGCAAACTGTGGTATAATAAGTTAAGTTTATTTGGTTATGGTATGTACAGGTTATTGGATCCTAAGAACGACTGGGCGTTTAAGCAAGTTTTTGGCGAAGAGAAGCATAAAGGCATTTTGCTAAAATTTTTAAATGATGTGCTTGACGAGCATGTATTGCATGGTGATTTGATTACCGATGTTAGGTTCCTAAAAGTCGATCTGGATACTGAAATTATAGCTTTGCGCCAAAGCATTGTCGATGTCCTGTGCAAAACTAAAGATGGAACTCATTTCATAGTCGAGATGCAGAGAGCTTCTGATTCCAGTTTTATTCAGAGAGCTGTAGAGTATGCAAGCAGAGTATATTTAAATCAGAGAACGCGTACTCAAAAGGTGAAAAATGACAGAGGCGGATACAAAAAATTAAGACCTGTCGTCTTCTTGGCTATTATGGAAGAGACTCTGTTTCCAGATAAGAAAGAATATTTATCTCATCACCAATTTAGAGACGTTGTTACATACGAGCACGATCTCAAACAAATGTCATTTTCATTTTTAGAATTGTCTAAGTTTCACAAGGAATTTGATGAGCTTAGCAATGATATAGAAAAATGGACATATTTCTTCAAACATGCAAGCCATATAGATCCAAATGATTTAAAGAAAGTTTTAGACGAAGATTCAGCGTTAAGCGAGGCCTACAAAGCCCTTGAAATATCAGGGTATACACCAGAACAGTTGCTTGAGTACGACCGTTACGCATGGAAAGAAGAGGAAATCCAAACCAGAATTAGCGATGCAATATTAGCTGGAGAAAAGGAATGGCTAGAGAAAGGTAGAACTGAAGGTCTAGAAGCAGGTAGAGCTGAAGGTGCAAAAGAAGCGAAAATCGAAACGGCAAAAAATGCTTTAGCTTTAGGATTATCTATAGAACATGTATCTAAAATATCTGGTTTAACTATTGAAGAAATTGAGGCTATAAAGGATTTTTAGAACTGTTATGAGTTTTATGATACAGCACCATAATCTTTGGATTGTCTCCAAGTAAAATTGACTATTTCCATCCTGTTGCAAAGATAATGACAGATAAATTAGTGGAAATTAATATAAAATTTTAGGTAATCTTGATTATGTTTTAAGTGCGCAATACATGCGACATATTTGATTTGTAAAACAACTGTTATTTATAGCAATGATTTGTGTCGAACTTTTTAATTTCTTTATAAATACCAATTTAATGAAAAACTATGGTATAATGTGTTAAGTTTATTGGGCTATGTGTCATGTACAGGTTATTGGATCCTAAGAATGATTGGGCGTTTAAGCAAGTTTTTGGTGAAGAAAAACATAAAGGGATTCTGCTGAAATTCTTGAACGATGTACTTGATGAGCATGTATTGCATGGTGATTTGATTACCGATGTAAGGTTCCTAAAAGTCGATTTGGATACTGAAATTATAGCTTTGCGCCAAAGTATTGTCGATGTCCTGTGCAAAACTAAAGATGGAACTCATTTCATAGTCGAGATGCAGAGAGCCTCTGATTCCAGTTTCATTCAGAGAGCTGTAGAATACGCAAGCAGAGTATATTTAAATCAGAGAACGCGTACTCAAAAAACGAAAAATGACAGAGGCGGATACAAGAAATTAAGATCTGTTGTTTTCTTGGCTATTATGGAAGAAACTTTGTTTCCAGATAAAAAAGAATATTTATCTCATCACCAATTCAGGGATGTTGTTACATACGAACACGATCTAAAGCAAATGTCATTTTCGTTTTTAGAATTGTCTAAGTTTCATAAAGAGTTTGATGAGCTAGAGAATGACATTGAGAAGTGGACATATTTTTTCAAACATGCAAGCCATATAGATCCAAATGATTTAAAAAAGGTATTGGATGAAGATTCCGCATTAAGCGAAGCCTACAAAGCCCTTGAAATATCAGGATATACGCCAGAGCAGTTATTAGAGTACGATCGTTACGCATGGAAAGAAGAGGAAATCCAAACCAGAATCAGCGATGCAATATTAGCTGGAGAAAAGAAATGGCGAGAGAAAGGCAGAGCCGAAGGTAGAGCTGAAGGAGCAAAAGAAGCCAAAATCGAAACTGCAAAAAAGATGTTAACGAAAGGATTAGCTGTTGAAGATATAGCAGAATTTTCTGGCCTTTCTATTGAAGAAATTGAGGCCTTAAAGAATTCGTAGAACTGTTATGAGTTTTATGGCTGAATAATAAATTCAGATTGTAGCTAAGCAAAATTGACTATTTCCATCCTGCCTCGAAGATAATAACAGATAAATCAGTGGAAATTAATATAAAATTTTAAACAATCTTGATTGTGTTTTAAGTGCGCAATATATGCGACATATTTGATTTGCAAAACAACTATTATTTATAGCGATAATTTGTGTCGAACTTTTTAAATTCTTTATAAATATCAATTTAATGAAAAACTGTGGTATAATGCGTTAAGTTTGTTAAAAAGTTCGAATATGCCAAAAGAAACTACGAATATTGATTTGCTGCCTCCCTCTAATGACTATGTATTTGCGTCGCTTTTTGGCAAGAAAAGTCACGAGAGAGTCTTGGTGTGTTTGTTGAATTCTATTCTGAATGGCAAGCCTCACATTAAAAGCGTGAAATTAGAACCTACTGAGTACAAAAAAACTTCTATAGATGGAAAGTCTATACGCTTGGACATTGTCGCTACATCAGATGATGGTACGATTTTAAACGTTGAAATTCAGTGTAAATGCAACGGAAATATCGAAGATAGAGCCTCATTTTACAAAGCGCGACTAAGAAGAGATAAACTAAAAGAGGGCGAGAATTACAGCTCAATCCCGGACATTATTTCTATATGGATTTGCGTTGAACCAGAAACAAATCGAAAAGGTTGCTGCCACGAAATTGTTGATATGTATAAAGATAATGGAATCGATCCGATCGAAATAGCTTCAGAAAAAATGCGACATTTTATAATAGAACTTACAAAGCTTGAGGCGACGCCAAAGTCATTTTTGAACGATATGTTTACGGTCTGGATGCAATTTATAAAAGCCCCAGAGACGATACCACCTGAATTCTTAGAAATTCCAGAGGTTAAAGAGGCGATGGACGAACTTACATATATGAGCTCAGATCCGGAAACGAGGGCAGTATACGACGCAAGAGTAAAAGAGCTAAACGATATATACTCAGGCATGACTACAAAATATAAGGAAGGACTAGAAGCCGGACGAACTGAAGGTAGAGCTGAAGGCAGAATTGAAGGAGAAAAAGCCGGTATCGAGAAAGGCGCAAAAGAAGCCAAAATCGAAACAGCAAGAAACTTTTTAAAGCTTGGATTAACTGTAGAACAAGTAGCTGAAGGGACTGGGCTTTCTATTGCTGAAATTGAGTCTATAAAGAATTCGTGAGTTTAAATTTACAGTTTTTATCATGATCGTTTACCATTCCAACAGCTTGCATAAATGAGTAGACAATCACTGAACCAACGAATTTAAATCCAAGTTTTTTAAGATCTTTGCTTAACTTATCAGAAATTTCGCTCCGAGTGACTATTTCTTGAGATTTATTTAAAATTGTCTTATAGCCAACATATTCCCACAAAAAATTATTAAAACTCCGTGCTTTTGTTAATTTTAAATATACCTTTGCGTTTTGAACCATAGCCTCTAATTTTTTCCTATGGCGAATTATCCCTTGATCTTGCATAAACGCATCTATTCGCTCATCTGTATATAAAGCAATTTTTTTAGGATCAAAATTATCGAAGACTTCTCTCATGCGATTACGTTTTTTCAGAACAATTTCCCAACTCAGGCCGCATGACATACTTTCTAATATAAGTATTTCGAAAAGTTTCTGATCATTATGAATCGGCTTTCCCCATTCTCCATCGTGATATCTTTTTAATAGCTCACTCGAATTAGCCCACGCACATTTGTTCATCAACGCACTACCACTTCTTCATATCTTCTCTAAGTAATACTATTTCCTCTGGGAATTCATCTCCACACCATTTATCTAAACGATCAATGAATACATTAGAATCAGCAGACTTAACTGTATTGAACATCTCTCTAAACTCATTAAACATATTAGAGTATAAAAACCATGAGGACATTTCGTACGCCATTTCAAGATCATTCTTAACTAAATAATCAAATTTCTTATAAAAAGCCTGCATTAATTGATCTAATGTAAAGTTATAATCTATCTGAGATTTTAAATGTTCACAAATTCCGCCATAATCTTCATGGTCTTCGCAAAAGAATTCTAATAAACTTTCCAAGACTTCTTGGTCTTTCGTTTCTACAAGTTCATTTAAATTATCATATGCCACATCGAAACATTTTTCATTTTCTTCTATCGATAATTCATCTTTATAATCCAACATATCCCATGCTAAATTTATTTTATCCTTATATTCCTGGCGCATTTATTTTTTCTCCTTTTTAAATACCTCTTTAAATTCTGACTTAAATTGGCCAACTCCATCTAATAATTTTTTGTTTACTTCTTTTGTATAGCTTCCATCTTCCTTCATTATACTCCTAACATCCCACAAATCTCTCGCCAACTCTTCTCTAGCAGTTGCATCTACTGGAATATTTTTAGCTTTTCCTTTAAACGTCCTAGTCTTCGCATGTTGCTCATTTGTCATCATTATTGATAATCCATCATCTTTATTTATGCCACACTTTTTCATAAAACTTTTTGCTGGAATATGATGTGCTTGCCTATTATCATGAAATGGAGCTCCTTTTGTTAAGTCTCTAAATTTCCCGACATTCCCAACTTTTCTTTGAGCCACTCTATCCGGTACCTTTAGTTTCGTGATTTTTCCTGGGACTTTGGAAATTCTGCATGGAATTAGCAAGCCTGCAACTAAACTGCTCATGTCTCCTGCGTCTTGTGCGAACCCTTGTGAAAATCTGCAATCATCTCGTAATGTGCGTCTTACTTGCGTATCGAGTGCATCCAATACTGGCGAAATTACATACTCATTAACTGGTTTTAATGGTGCTGAAAATGCCTCAGAAACATAGCCTACAACCTGGAACACAGCCTTTGTGTAACAATTTACATGTTTTTCTAACTCTTTGGCATGATCAATTACATCGACGACAGCCTTAGTTAACTCAGTCTCAACTCTATCAGGCGATCCTACTCTCTCAAACTCACGGTATGGAGCGATATCTTCATAGTAAATTTCGTCTATGATTTCGTGAATCTCGTCTTGTCTTATAGAAAAATTCTCTTGCTTTTCATGAGTTCTTGGCTCAGCATCAACAGCAATTACTGGCTTCTTTTCTTCCTTATGTTCTTGAACAACATCAACTGGCTCTGCGTCTATTATAATGTCATGATGATGAGGTTTCTGGACAGCCTCCCAATTCTCCTTTATCTCCTGAACGCCAGAGGCTATGCCACCAATTGAGTTGATTATTGAAGTATCAAATACTGAGATTTTTTCTTCATTCCTGACGGTTGGTGTTATTTCGATAACTTTACCAATTTTTACAGTCTTATCTCTGGCATATACCCCTGATTTTGAGAGAGTTTCTTCGATAGAATAACCTTTTTCATTACGCACAACAGGTGCAGCCATCATACCACTTCCCACAGCTGGATTCATTCCAAAGCTCATCATAGCTCCAAAATTCATACCGAAACTATGCGAGTTATGCCAGCTTGTATTCGTCTCCTTCAAATGCTCAATCACAAGGTTCCTCTCGACTTCTAGATTCAACTATATATAATATCTCTAATTTCACCATACCAAAATGACGATTTTTGTTTTAATTCTGCCCCATAATTATCAAAACACTCTTTAAGCAAATCTACATCTAAATTAGACAATACCCTGAAACAGCTTTCAAAAACACCGTAATCTTCTTCATCTGAAAATAGTTTTAGGACTTCAATTACAAATCTATCATCATTACGAACTAGTATCTCATTTAACATTTCATCAAACATATTAGAGTATTTTTGATACAATTTATCATCGTCACATCCATACATTGTTATTTCAAAGCTTTCATGCAACTTCGATTTCCACTCTTCAAATGTAAACATTGCTTCCTCCGTATTATTTCTTTGTAGGAATTAAACCTTCTAGATAGCCATAATCTAACATTTGTAAAATAGCTTCATTGTATTTTGTGCCACATGAACGCCTAATATCTAAAATTTCAATAACTATAGCTTTTCTGACTTCGCCATTATCGATTTTTCTCTTAATCATTTCTCTATACATGCGCGCATTACTGCTATTTCTATAACTAGAAGTTAAAGCATGATCTTCAGATTCCATTTGAATCGCCATTCCTTTCCCTCTCGGTACACCACTGACCGAATCTGCTGGAATATGGTGACGTTCTATATTATGTGGCCTATCTTTAACCTTTATTGAATCATAGGCTCCACCTTTATATGTTTTTTCCTGTACTACTTTCTCAGTCTTACTACCACCTACTGATTTTGAGTGGTTTTCGTTCATCAGTACAGTGGATTCGTGTTTTTCTTTATTTAAAGTCCTGGAAATTGCAGTACCTGCTCTGGAGATGGCAACACCTACCGCTGCTCCTGCTGCTGAGCCTGCTGCGGCTCCTGGTATTGAGC
>CAYPOM010000011.1:0-14763 GCA_964412505.1 uncultured Alphaproteobacteria bacterium | reverse complement strand
ACTGAGCCCAGGATTTAAGGCCAAGGGTAGCGATCGTTTTTTGTGTGTTATTATTGAGTTGATTAGAGGTCTAAGTATGGGGAAAACGTATAACGGAGAATTTAAGTCGGATGTAGCTTTGGCAGCTTTGAGTGGAGAACTTACTGTTGCTGAGGTATCCAGAATGTACAATGTACCTGAAAGTATTGTTAGGCGCTGGAGGCGAGAAGGTCTTGAGCATATAATGGATGGTTTTAATGCGAAAAATAGTAGTAACAAAACCGGAAGTTGTGATTCTGAAGAGAAGATAGCTATGTTAGAAAGGAAAGTTGGTCAGCTATAGTTTTTCAACTATGAGAATACAATAGCTTTCTGGTCATACGTTACATCAAACATGGGCACGAAGCGTATATTTTATGAAACCTTTTCATAGGGTAATAGTTATATCCGATTTCTAGACTCTTCCATAAATCATTCTGTTCGGATTCTACTTTTAATCTGCGGAATTTCGTATCAGAGGAAAAATATGTTGACTAATTAGATAGATAAATATTATTATGATACTTGGTTAGTCCTAGCATAAAGGCTAGGTTTGTATTCGGAGCAAAAATGAGAGTAATAAATTCTTTAAAAAGCGCTAGATCGCGTCATAAAAATTGCAAATTAGTACGTCGTAAGGGACGTGTTTACGTAATCAACAAAACAAACCCAAAGTTTAAAGCAAGACAGGGTTAGTTTCTTTATTATTAATATAAAAATCGAGGAATCGTATGTCAGAAAAAGATGTTTTAAATTCTGGAAGTTTTGCAGAATTATTTGAAAAATTAAACGAAGAAAAAGGTTTTAGCAATGTAATGAAAAAAGGAAAGATCGTTGCATTTGATGGGGCTTATGTAATCGTTGATGTAGGGTCAAAGTCAGAGGGTAGAGTCAAAAAAACAGACCTTGCTCTCGCAGGCCGAAATGACTTGAAAATTGGAGATGAAATAGAAATTTTCATTGATCAATATGAAGGGAAAGATGGTACTATTGTTCTTAGCCACGAGAAAGCTCTAAGAGAATCGAGTTGGGAAGCTCTAGAGGAATTACAAAAGAGCAGCGCGATAATAGAGGGAACGATATTAAAGCAAGTAAAAAGTGGATTTATCGTTGACATAGGGAACGCTACAGCTTTCTTACCTGGTAGCCAGATAGATTTAAAGCCTCTATCAGAGGACTTAGTTCCAGCTTTTATAGGAACTACTCATAAGTTTATGATATTAAAAATGGATAGAGACAGGGGTAATATTGTAGTATCTCGTAGGGCAATCCTTGAAGCAAGTGGGGCTGAAGAAAGGGCAAAAGTTTTGGCCACAATAGAGGAAGGTCAGATAATAGAAGGAACAGTGAAAACTGTTACGTCTTATGGCGCATTTATAGATATATTTGGAGTCGATGGCCTAATCCACAATGCAGATCTGTCTTGGGGAAGAGGTGTACACGCTCAAGAGGTCTTACAAACTGGACAGCAAGTAAAAGTAAAGGTTTTGAAATTCGACAAAGAAAAAGGCAAAATATCTCTTGGTATCAAACAGCTTGAGGAAGATCCTTGGAAGAATATAGAAGATGAGTTTAAGCCTGGAATGGAAATACGTGGAGTTGTCTCAAATGTTACAAACTACGGAATTTTTGTTGAAGTTAAAGCTGGCGTAGAAGGACTAGTTTATGTTTCAGAAATTAGCTGGAAAAAAACTGTTTCGCCACAGAAAGCTGCGGCTATCGGAGATGTAATTTCTGCAAAAATATTAGAGATCAATAGCTCTGACAGAAGAATGAGCTTAAGCATCAAACAATTACAGGATAATCCTTTTGTAAATATCGCTAAGGATCACCCAGTAGGCTCTACATTTGTAGGTACAATTAGCAAAATAGCTGATTTCGGTCTTTTTGTAACTATTGCTGGAGATATTGATGGATTAGTCCATATGAATGATTTGGCTTGGGGTGGTAATCTAGAAGCTGAGTTAGCGAAATATAATAAGGGCGGTTCTATCGAAGTGCAAGTTTTGGATGTCGATGTCGAAAAAGAACGTATAGCTCTCGGCGTTAAGCAATTGGTAGAGAATCCTTATAAAGATGCTGTTGTAAATGTAGCAAAAGGTACGGTTGTTACGTGCGTTATCGATGAAATTAATCAGGATGGGTTGGTCGTCTCATTGCCAAACGGTATGCTTGGTTCTATTAAAAAATCTGATTTGTCAAAAGACCGTCAGGATAGAAACGTTGATAGGTTTGCTAAAGGAGAAAAAATCGACGCGAAGATTATTGCTGTTGAAAATAACGGCAAGAAAATTAGCCTTTCTATTAAAGCTGTAGAAATTGATGAAGAAAAACAATATTTAGCTGAATATGGTTCATCTGACAGCGGTGCAAGTCTAGGTGATATCCTTGGGACATCTATCAGGATCAACAAAAAAGACTAATAACAAATAGTTTGTTGTATATAGCTGAGTTATACATTTAAGTGTGTGACTCAGTTTTTTTGTATTTCTCCACGTAAACGAACGCAAATTATATTTGGTTTATGGATTCATTTTATAAGTAAGCCTTCAACGTCTTTTTTGCTCATATCAAATAATAACATAATATGAAAAGCACAAGATCTAATTGTCATGTCCCAATATTTTTTGACGCATTGCTTGAATGTCGAGTATAACACTGAGAAATATATCTCTATATTATTCAATGAAAATTCATTGAAATCAGTACTTAAGAGCCTGGTTTTCATAGAAATCATCTTTTGAATAAATGGCTCTGTTACTAGTCCATTTTTTATGCTTGAGATTTTAAATGTATATGCTTGGTATGTCCTTAAAACTTCATCTAACCATAAACTTAAACATTCAATCTCATCCACTATAAATGAGTCAAAACTATCGTTTTTTCTAGTAAATTTTTTAAAAGCAGTGTGCAACTCATCTTCATTAACACTTGTATCAATTTTGCTCTCATCAATATCAACCTTCATCTTAACCTTTATGTCAGGCTCTATAAGTAATTTCTTACGCTCTATGCCTACAGTTAATTCTCTTTCTGTTATAGTCATAAAAACAAATGTATTAATATTTATAAATGAATCTTTAAAAAACGCATTTTCTAATGAGAAAACACTGCCATTAATACTGAATTTGACTGGAAATTTATAAAAAGACTTAAAAAAAGTATTTTTTTTGCGATCGAATATATTAACTTCGAATATACGTTGTTCCTTCAAGTTTAAAACATCAATCTTTTTACTAAATTTATCGATTTGAAGGATCTTTCTATTATCCCATAATTTTGCAGCTTCTACTGAATTAAACGTCATTCCCGAAGCACACAAGAGCCAATAATTTAGCATGTAAAAAAAATATTTCATTTGCAAATTTAACAAACTCTACACAATCGTAACACAATGCAGTTAAAATATTTTTAAATATGAGAGTGGAAGTTTCTGTTGCCCGGCCTTCCACAAACCGCGTACTAACAAACAAACTTAATTGAAATTAAGCTGCTAAAGCGACCTCAGCCGCGATATTGTCGTTTGCAGCACGGAGACACAAATTATCATTCGCATCTAAAATATAACCCGATAACGGCGGTATAATGCCGAGTAAAAATTGCGTCCTTCGGTCCCTGTCGATTCTATTCACCCCCATAATAATGGTGGAGGTGCCGAGCTCTGCCCTCGGGTCCAAGCAACTTATTCATCGCAACGTTTATTACCATAGTCAGAAGACTGTCAATTTTATCACAACTCAAAATGTTATGCAAAGAACTAGAGACGGTTAATGATATTATGGTAATTGAAATTCTTTTGCGCGTTACTATGTAGTATTCTGTTTGCAATCTGTGAATTTTATAAAATGGGATTGTATTCAAACTGATTTTTTGTTAGAGTATTTGGTAATACAGGTCATAGTGCAGTTTATTTTTTGTTTTTTAGCCTATTTTCACAATGACTACTGTGTGGGGGTGTAGCTCAGTTGGTAGAGTGCGACGTTCGCATTGTCGAGGTCGGGGGTTCGATTCCCCTCGCTTCCACCATTTATATTATTAATCAGCCCATGTGGCGGAATTGGTAGACGCGCTGGCTTCAGGTGCCAGTACACGTTGTGTGTGGAAGTTCAAGTCTTCTCATGGGCACCAGTATGTTTTTGTAATCAGCTTGTTATTTACGCAATGCGTAAGTAAGTATTTATTTTTTACTGTATTGCGTAAAAAATAAAGCCATCATAAATTATAAGATAAATTTATAATGGCTTCGTATTTTATTTGATGTTAATTCTTGCATTTACATGCAGTCTTTACTTCTTCAACCGATTCCTTGAATCTCTTGGTTAGTATTGACGCTACATCTCCGCCTGCTGCAGAAACGAGTTCTGAAATCTTTTTGCTATTTTCCATAGCTTTTTCCATGTTTGCTTTGGCTAACTCGGAAAATTTTTCCATTGTTTTTCCAGGTTCGCGAATAGAACATGCATTACAAGCATCTGTCAGCATTTGTTGCATAAAAGTGGTTTGCAATTTTGTTATACTCTTGTAAACCTCAATTGACATTTGATTGACAAGAGACATAACTTCTAAATTTTTCTTGTACATATCTACAATTCCTTCGACTCCCGCAAATGCATTATAAGCACTATTCTGATTTGTAGATGATTCATTTTTGGCTGTCATTTATATCTCCAACACATAAAATAATTTGAATTTTATATATTAGATGTAAACAAAGTATTAATAAGTTAATCTTAAATCAACTTTTTTATAAATCAATAGTATTGCAATATTGAAACGGTTACAAATATTTTCTCATTACAATAATGAGAATTTTGCTTTACTGATTTTTCGAGTATGTGATTTCAAAATCTGTTTATTGTAAATTTTATTTGTTATCTATTCTTTTATGTATTTCCCCGAATTGGTTTTTGGCTGTTTTCTTTTATATTATTCAAATACAACACTTTCCAGTGTAAATTCTGCATTATATATTTTATAGATTTTGTAAATAATATATCAATAGTTTTCTGACTTATTGTTTCATTTAATTTAGGTATTTAATCTGCAAACATAATTGATCTAATAAATAAAATCGTGCTAGTATTTGTAGGTTTCACGTGTTCGGGTAATCGCTACATACTATTTGTAGAGGAAAGTCCGAGCTCAACAAAGAAAAGTGCCAGGTAACGCCTGGCGGGGGTGACCCTAGGGAAAGTGCAACAGAAAGTATACAGCCGAACCTTAATTTTTTAAGGTGGTAATGGTGAAATGGCGAGGTAAGAGCTCACCGCAATTTTGGTAACAAAATTGGCATTGAAAACCCCACTTTGAGCAAGACCAAGTAGGAGTGACTGTCATATTTGACCGCTGCCCTTTGAAGCGTTAGTCACTCGGGTAGGTCGCTTGAGATTTGCAGTGATGTGAATCCTAGATGAATGATTACCGTCAATATTTTTTGATACAGAACTCGGCTTATAGAACACGTGAAACGCATGTTGAATAAGCCGATTGGAATAATTTTATTTCGCGATTAACCCTCTATATATATCTGGTGCAGCTAATGCAATTTTGTTTAGCTCAGGCATAAATGTTTCGTTGCTAATTAGCTTTAACGTAGCTACGTAATGTCTAGCTGTGACGAGAAGCGCTGCTAAGATTGTATTTTTTTGCTCTATTGATAATTTGCTATACTCAAATTTTTCTTCAGTAAATAATTCTTGTTGATATCTAACACAAAAATGCCATATTCTTTGGTCTAATGTAACTTCTAGGTTGTGCTTGCTATCATATCCGCAGAGTTTTAACAAAGGGTCTATAACCTTTTCTTTTTGGGCTTCAGGTAAACTTTCTATCGCTGTAGCGGCTTTTCCTACAGTTTCTTTATTTGGGTAAAAACCTACTTTATAATCATCGAATAGTTTCTTCCAGTCTAAGCAGAACCCAGGGGCAACATGCTTGTAATTAACATCACATAATCCAGTAATATATTTTATGTTGAATTCCTTATTTAATATCTGGATAAGTTTTCCAAGCGATTCCTGTTGATCACGTGTGAATCCAAACCACTCTATTCCATCTTTTCTTATTATAGTCTGTCCGTTATTTAATTTTGTAGTACGAAGATCTTCTTCGATTTTTTTGTCTTTTCCATTGCCATAAAAAGCACCACCTAGTACTTGTATGTTTATGGAAGACTTATTTAAGGATGACATATTAAAATATTTCGATGGCCCTGACATAAACGAAATATGTCCTTTATATGGAACTGTCATGATGACGGTCCCATCATAATCTATTACAACCTGAGATGATATTCCTCTTTCATAGCATGAATTTTCATATGTTTCAAACGAACTAGAATGAGTATTCGATATTACAATTGTTGTTTTTTCTGTGGTGTCTTGTCTAAAAGTAACTTCATTTGTATTGGTTGGATGCTTATCTGCATGTTGTTTATGCGGATTTATTCTATATTGAATTCCTTCCTTTGATAATTTTTGTGGCAAGTCGCCAAAATCTGAGTCTGTGAGTGTTTGCCATTTCTGACTATTTTGTTGCGTTCCAGACGCTCCAATATTTTGATTCATAGCGCAAATTTGAGACAAAAACAAAATGCAACTGACTGTGCTATATATTGCCTTTAACATATATATCCTCATATAAATACTCTTAAATCTATTATAAATGAAAAATTATGTATTTCTAGTATTGAGAGCAATATTAAACATAAATTTTTAATAAGATAGCGCAATAGTGTGTAGTAACTTGCTTCCAAGGTTTTACTCCTAATGTTCAATGCGCAAACATCAAAATAAAAGTTTAGGTAGATACGTCGCATGTAGATTTTTTTTAGATGATAAAAAATGTATTTTTCTTACAATCGAGTTGTCCTATTTAAATTGTGAACACAAAAAATACTGGACTATGATGTAAAAAAGTTGTATTTATACCTAAGTTAAATTTGTTTGGTGCTCTTATATGAAAATATTGGTTGTAGAATCTCCTGCTAAATCGAAAACTATTAATAAGTATTTAGGAAAAGATTTTATTGTAATTCCTAGCTTTGGGCATATAAGAGATTTGCCTTCAAAGAATGGAAGTGTTAAACCTGACGATAATTTTTCTATGGTTTGGAATATCAGTAAGACAGGTAAAAAATGCATAAGTGATATATCTAAAAATTTGAAAAATGTAGACGAATTATTGCTTGCTACTGACCCGGATAGAGAGGGAGAAGCTATATCTTGGCATATATTAGATTGTTTAAAAGATGATTTAGTTAAAAAAAATGTTGCTGTAAAAAGGATCGTTTTTCACGAAATTACCAAAAAAGCAATAAATGATGCACTTAATAATCCAAGAGATATAGATCAAAACTTAGTAGATGCATATTTAGCAAGGAGAGCTTTAGATTACTTATTTGGTTTTTCTTTGTCACCTGTATTGTGGAGAAAGTTGCCTGGCTGTAAATCTGCTGGAAGGGTTCAATCTGTAGCATTAAGGATACTTACAGATAGAGAGGATGAGATTGATGCATTTAAAACACAAGAATTTTGGTCAATCGAAGCGAAATGTGAAAAAGAGTCTCAGAGAGAGTTTCTAGCTAAATTAACAGTATTAAATGGAGAAAAGTTATCTAAGCTTTCAATTAAAAATGACGTAGAAGCTAATTTGGCTAAGGGTGAGATATTAAATAAAAAATTCACTGTTTTATCAGTAGATAAGAAAGATGTTAAAAGAAATGCGTATCCGCCATTCATAACTTCAACACTTCAACAAGATGCTTCTAGAAAGTTGAATTTTTCTGCAAAGAAAACTATGCAAATAGCGCAGACCTTGTATGAAGGTATAGAAATTGAAGGAGGGAGAAAAGCACTAATAACGTATATGAGAACGGACAGTGTAAATCTCTCAAAAGAATTTATTGAGCAAAGTCGTGCATTTATCGCTAAACAATATGGTGATGAATTTGTTCCTGAAAAGCATAATGTGTACAAGAGTAAGGTAAAAAATGCACAGGAAGCACATGAAGCAATTCGACCTATTAATGTAGAAATTACTCCAAGTAGTTTAAGTGGTATATTAGATCCAGATTTGCTGAAATTGTACGATTTAATTTGGAAAAGGGCTGTTGCTTCGCAGATGAAGAATGCAATTTATAATCAGGTGCAAATAGACATCTCTGATTCTACAAGGCATACTGTTTTACATGTTGCAGGTTCAACGCTTGCTTTCGATGGTTATTTGAAAGTGTACGAAGAAGGGAAGGATATTGAAGATGATGAAACGACAGGAGCGCAGAGTCTCCCTACTCTTAATGTTGGAGATGCTGTTCACATTAATGATGTGCTTTGCAATCAACATTTCACTCAACCTCCACCTAGATATACTGAAGCTAGTTTGGTAAAAAGAATGGAAGAGCTAGGTATAGGGCGTCCATCTACATATGCAACGATAATTCAAGTTTTGCAAGATAGAAAATATGCAACAATAAATAAAAAGGCGTTTATTCCTGAATCTAGAGGGCGAATAGTTGTTGCGTTTTTAATGAGATATTTTCCTAATTATTTGCAGTATGATTTTACTGCGGGCATGGAAGAAGATCTGGATGATATTTCAAATCATGAAAAGTGTAAGGATGCCGTGCTAAGTTCGTTTTGGGACGCTTTTTCTGGCTGCGTAAAGGATATTCAAAAAATCAATATGAAAGATGTTATTGATTCTTTAAACGAAAGCATGGCAAATGTTTTTTTCCCAGAAAACGACGGGGAAAATTCCAGACAATGTCCAAAGTGTGGTACTGGGAAATTAATGCTTAAGCTTTGGAGCACAGGTGCTTTTTTGGGCTGTTCTAATTATCCAGAGTGCGATTATAAGAAAAATATAACATCACAAGATGAAAATTCTATAGATAGTGGGCAGCCTTTATCATCATTTCCTAAAAGCCTTGGCGATGATATAGATACAGGAAAAGAGGTATTTGTAAAGTCTGGACCATATGGCTTTTATGTCGAGCTAAATGATGAGAAGAAAAAAAGAGTGTCTATTCCAAAACAGATTGATCCTGAGAACGTTGACCTAAATCTAGCAATGTTTTTATTGTCTCTTCCAAAGAAAATAGGAGAAAATGATGGAGAAGATATTTCAATAGGAATTGGGAAATACGGGCCATATTTGTTGTATAAGAAGAAATATACGTCTATCAAAAATTTTGATGATTTCATAAATATGAATATAGAAAAAGCAAAAGTCCTTTTGGGATTATGAGATATCCAAAACGAGTTTTGTCAATCTGTGCATTTATTCTATTGGCTTTTTCTGTCGATATATTTGCAATATTTAAGTTGCAATTTTTTGATGGGGTGAAATATAGGTTATTATCTGAAAAAAATAGAACAAGAATAAGAACGTTATACCCTAAGCGTGGTCAGATCATCGATAGAAATGGTATAAATATAGCGTATAATGTTCCAGTGTATAAAGTCGGGATTTTAAATACTAACAAACGAGAGATTTTAAAATCTGCAGATGATATATTGCAACTAATAGGGAAAATAGATATTCCTGTAGACGAAATACTATTAAGGTCTAAACAGTTACCGCATCATGCATATATATATGTAAAGGAAAATCTTACATGGGAAGAATATGCTACATTGTCTATAAATAATTTTAAGCTAAAAAACATAATTTTAGATCATGGGTATATAAGAAAGTATAATGATGATGCGTATGCGCATTTAATTGGGTATACAGGACGATCAGCTGATACTGTTTCCAAAGAAGGTATGATCGGCTTAGAGAAATATTACGATAAGATGTTAAGTGGGATCCTTGGGAATCAGAAACTAGAAGTTAACTCGTCTGGCTATATGGTAAAAACATTAGATGTAGTTCCTCCGATAGACGGAGAAAATATACAGCTTACAATAGACGACAAATTGCAAAAATTTGTATTTAAGGTTCTATCAGAACATGCGACTGCATCTTGTGTCGTTATAGACGTAAATACTGGAGAAATTTTAGCGTGTGTATCTGTCCCTGTTTACAATCAGAATTCACTGGCAAATGGGATTTCTAGCAATGAGTGGAAAAGTATTATGAATGATAAATCATTTCCTATGAATGATCGTGCATTAAAAAGTGCATATCCACCAGGTTCTGTTTTTAAGCCGTTTATTGGTTATGCAGCCTTAAATGAGGGTGTTATTGGTGCAGAAGAAAAAATATATTGTCCTGGGCATATAAAAATCGGCAGTGATACTTTCCATTGTTGGAATAGATACGGACATGGGTATATGAATTTTAAGACTGCAATGGCATGTTCATGTGATGTATATTTTTTTGAAATATCTAAGAGATTAGGTATAGATAACATTGGAAAATATGCAAATATGTTTGGGTTTGGCGAAACGGTTTGTGATTTTGCAGTGAGAGAAAATGCTGGATTAATTCCAAATAAATCATGGAAGCTGAATAAATATAAAAAGGATTGGAAACAATATGATACTATATTGACTGGCATTGGCCAAGGAAGTGTTTTGGTTACGGCTGTACAGTTAGCTGTCGCCACAGCTCGTTTATGTACTAATAATTTCAAATTAAAGGCCAGAATTTTCTTAGATGATCAATATGTACATAGTAAACATGATTACAACAGAATCGCAAATTTAGTAAAAAATTCTATGTTTTCTGTTTGCAATAATTTTTATGGTACAGCATTTTCGTATTGTTATACTAATTATGGAATAGCAGGAAAAACTGGGTCTGCTCAAGTGCGAAAAATTAGGCATGGAGAACATGGAATCAACCAACAAAATTTAAAGAGAACAGACAGAGATCATGGTTTGTTTATTGGTTTTGCTCCATATAAAAAACCAAAATACGCTATAGCTGTAATAGTAGAACATGGTGGAGGCGGTACTGTTGCAGCAAAAATAGCAAAGAAAATATTTGATCAATTAATGTTAAATCAAAAAGACAAATAGGTATATCGCAAAGTATAAAATATTACTGTTTTCAATATTCTTGTTTTTACAATTTCCTATAATATTCTACTATTATAATTTGAAGTAAAAGATGTATAATCTGAAAAACGTATTTTTTGAGAAAAATTATGAAACTTGCAGAGATTAGAAATTCATTTCTTAATTACTTTAACAGAAATGGTCATACTGTAGTTAGCTCGAGTCCATTGATTCCTACAAACGATGACACGTTGCTTTTCACAAATGCAGGGATGGTTCAATTTAAAGATATCTTTGTAGGTTTAGAAAAAAGAGAGTATTCAAGAGCTACAACATCTCAAAAGTGTGTGAGAGCAGGAGGCAAACATAACGATTTAGATCAGGTAGGGTATACTGCAAGACATCATACATTTTTTGAAATGCTTGGAAATTTTTCATTTGGTGATTACTTTAAAGGTGATGCTATAAATTTTGCATGGACTTTTATAACTAAAGAATTGTGCATTTCTCCAGAAAAATTATTAGTCACTGTTTATCATACAGATGAAGAGGCAAAGAATATTTGGCAAAAGGTCGCTGGGCCTAATTTAAAGATTATTCCGATAGCGACAAAGGACAATTTTTGGTCAATGGGAGATACTGGTCCATGTGGTCCATGCACAGAAATTTTCTATGATCATGGTGAATCGGTTTTTGGCGGTGTCCCTGGTAGTCCAAACGAATCTGGAGATAGATTTACAGAAATCTGGAATCTTGTTTTTATGCAGTTCGAGCAAAAAAAGGATGGGACGCTAGTAGATTTAAAATCTAAATCAATAGATACAGGTATGGGCCTAGAGAGAATCGCTGCAGTTCTTCAAGGAAAAACAGACAATTATGATATAGATGTATTTTCATCAATAATTGCTGATATCCAAAACTACTCAAAAAATGACGTGACTACGGAAAATAAGCCATCTTATAAAGCTATTGCTGATCACTTAAGGTCTGTAAGCTTTCTTATCGCTGACGGTGTATTTCCAAGCAATGAAGGCAGAGGTTATGTTTTAAGAAGAATTTTACGAAGAGCAATAAATCATGGAAATTCGATAGGGATAAAAGAACCTTTCATTCATAAATTAGTTCCTAATCTTGTAGAATTGATGAAAGATCCTTACCATGAACTTCAAGCAATGCAAAACACAATAGAGACAACAATTTTAGCTGAAGAAGAGAGGTTTATAAAAACGCTAGATATTGGACTTGGAATCCTAAATTCTGAAATGAATAAAATATCTAAAGGGGGAGTAATTGATGGCTTTGTAGCTTTTAAGTTATATGATACATATGGTTTTCCATTAGATTTAACTATTAATATAGCGAAAGAAAATGGTTATTCTGTAGATTCAAAAGGCTTTGATGAAGAAATGCTACAACAGAAAAATCGCGCGAATTGGAAAAATAATTCATATGACAAATCTTGTGATACAGTTTTTTTTGAACTAAAAAATAATATAGCGACTCAAGCGTTCGTAGGATATGATGAACTTGAATGTACAGGGAAAATTTTAGGTATAGTCGTTGATGGGAATAGTGCAGAAAGAGCAGAAAAAGGAACCGAGGCATATATAGTAACAAGCAAAACTCCATTTTATGCTGAATGTGGTGGACAAATAGGTGATACAGGAATCATTAGAAAACCGCTAGGAAATTTTATAGTTAAGGATACTAAAAAAATTGGTGATTTAATCGTTCATAAGGGATATGTTGAGAAAGGTTCATTCTCTGTAAACGAGAATGTTACTTTGTCAGTAGATGTAGAGAAAAGACAGAGAACTGCAGCCCATCACTCTGCTACTCATCTGTTGCATTCTGCTCTTAGAGAAATTGTTGGCAAACATGTTGCACAAAAAGGTTCGTTTGTTTGTCCTGATTATTTGCGCTTTGATTTTTGTTCAAATGTATCTCTTTCAAATGATCAGATTAATCAGATAGAAAAGCTTGTAAACAAGTGGACTTTATCTTGCTGCAAAGTCGAGAAACGAATTATGAACAAAGATGAAGCTGTGAAAGAAGGTGCTATAGCTTTGTTTGGAGAAAAGTATGGAAATGAAGTGAGAGTCGTTTCTGTCCTGCAAGATGAAGCTAAAATCTCTGTAGAATTATGTGGAGGAACTCACGTAGAAAATTCCGGAGAAATAGGGTTATTCAAAATACTATCAGAATCTAGCGTTGGTGCTGGTTTGCGTAGAATTGAAGCTGTTGCTGGAGAGGCATTTTTAGAGTTTTCATCAAAAAAAGTCGACCTTTTGCATGAGATAGCAGATGCTCTAAAAACTACAGAAAATAAAATTTTAGAAAAGATAGGAAGCATGGTCGATCTACAAAAAAATACAGAAAAAGAGCTTGTATCTGCAAAACTTGATTTAGCAATGATCCAGACAAAAGATTGTATAAATATTTGTGACGTGAATTTGTATACATGCAAATTGAAAAATACGACAATAAACGATTTGAAACATATTGTTGAGTCTGTATCTCAAAAAATTGGGAATGGAATATTTTTATGCTTTGGATTCAATAACGACAGTTATCAGTTTGTAATAAAAGTCAGCAAGGACTTGCATTCAAAAATTACAGCTAAGGACATTATTACAATTATGGTATCTAAGTTAGACGCGAAGGGTGGCGGAAAAGCAGATTTTGCTCAAGGTGGAATAAAATCTTTAGATAATTTAGATATGTTGGTAGAAAAAATAGGTGAACACTTAAATTGTTCTACGGGGTCGTAAAAGATTGCTTTATTAAAAAATTTTATTATGCTATATGGGTGGGAATTGTGAAAAAAGTTAATTTAATTATCCTTTTTAGATCATTGATGTTTAACATTTTCTTTTTCACTACTTTGTTTATAGCAGTTGTGTTATTTTATCCTGTAGTTTTCTTGCCTAGGAAAATGGTAATTAAATACTGGTATTATCTTGCTTACGTTTTAAATTATATAACAGAACGCGTAGCAGGGATCACCTGTGAAATAGAAGGGCGAGAAAATGTGAAAGATAAAGATGTTATTTATGCATCTAGACACGAGTCATTGTGGGAAACTATGTTCTTAGTATATTTCTTCAAGCATGGAATGTTCATTGTAAAAAAAGAGCTAGCAGATATTCCATTTTTTGGTTCTTTCTTAAAAAAAATTGGAATGCTTGCAGTTGACAGAAAACGTGGAGCAAAATCACTTCTAAGTATTATTGAAAAATCTCAGGAAATTATATCTGACGGACATCCTATTGTAATTTTTCCAGAAGGGACAAGGTGTAAAACAGACCAGCCAGTAGTGATTAAAAAAGGAATAGCAATGATATATGATAAAGTGAAAGTTCCTGTCGTTCCTGTCGTATTAAATAGTGGGAAATTTTGGCCTAGACGAGTATTTATAAAATATCCAGGAAAAATAACATTAAGATTCTTACCTCAAATCGATCCAGGAATGAAGACATCAGAGTTTTCAACAGAATTGGAAAATATATTGAATAATGGGCTTAAAAGTTTATAGTAAGTATGTCTTTTTTTGTAGTTTATTGGTATATAATTTGACTTATATGGATTTCTCGTTAAAAATATAATATGTATTGAGTTACTGCTATGGAGGCATAATGTTTAAGTTTATATTATATTTTATATGTGCTATTTATGCATTACCAGAGTATACTTTTGCCTCTTTAATAGATAACATACAATCGCGTGGATATACAATCCAAGATTGAAATATATGCCGAGATGATAAAATTTACCGCACCTCGAGTTCTGATCTCACTTT
>CAYPOM010000010.1:0-39468 GCA_964412505.1 uncultured Alphaproteobacteria bacterium | reverse complement strand
CATACAACCCTTCCCATCCTCCAAACTACCCTCTATCTTCAATATCTTATCAAAACCACTAACTTGGAATACATCAAGTATCTTTTTTTTCATATCACACAACACAAGCGTACCATTCTTAGCCTTAAGAGATTTAGCTGCTACCAGTAGTATTCTTAACCCTGCACTAGAAATGTAATTTAACTTAGCAAAGGAAATTATAATTTTTGCGTTATCCTGTATAAGCCCCTGAAGGAAGGACTCAAATTCCTTAAAATTTGTAGTATCTAATCTATCGATCGGATATACTATATCTATACCATTATCTTTTATTGTCTCAATTTCCATCATCATTCTCCAAATCTACAAATTATTGTTAACACATTCTTCCCATTTTGTCTTTTGTAACAAACACGCAATGCGCTTTTACGAACAAGATATATCCCTAAGCCACCTACCCTTCTTTCTTCAAGAGGCAAACTCACATCAGGCTCCGGCATGGACAACGGATTAAATTCACCATTAAAATCCACCACACGCAACCTAATAGTTGAATTTTTTACTGTTGCAAAAATTGAAATCTTCTGTCCATAATTAACATCTACATAGTTAATAATATTACTTACGATTTCATCCGCAATCATTTTTAGCTGACAAAGGCTCTCGTCATTAATTCCATTAAAAGCACAGAAATTCTCGAGAAAAACGAACACTTCGTCAATTTGCTTGATATCATACCCAATATTACACAGCATCATTCACCTTCTGTTTATATTTTAGGCACAATGTTGTAATATCATCAGACTGTTCTGCGCCTCCGACAAACTCTTTCAACTTATTAACAACGCATTCTGTCATCCTAATAGGACTTTTCCGTTTATTATCATTCAATGTCTCAAGAAAAATATCATACCCAAACTCATCATTATTTGCATTTACAGCTTCCGTAACGCCATCTGTATATAGAAATATCGCATCACCGCTATAAAGTTGAACTTTGTTATTTTGAAAGTCAATATCATCAACAAGCCCTAAAGCAAGGCCAGAATCACACTGCAACAAACGAGCGCCATCAGAGCCAACTAACACAACGGGTAAATGTCCTGCATTACTATACTCAAATACACACGTTTCGATATCAAAAACCCCAAAAACAGCTGTAACAAACATCGAATTATGATTTTCTCTAGACAATTCACAGTTTGCCGCCTTCAAGCAGTCAGCCGGAGTGTCAGATGAGCTAGCAAAAGCCTTTATCAAAGTCTTTGCCATAGCCATAAAAAGCGCAGCTGTTACATTCTTGCCGGAAACATCAGCCATTACAACTCCCAAACGAGACTCAGTGATCCAAAAAAAATCATAAAAATCTCCGCCGACCTCTGCTGCAGGAGTTGTATCCGCAAATAAATCTACACAACGAGATCTAAGCATTGTTCCAGGCAGAATACTCCTCTGCAAATCCGCAGAACTATTCAACTCAGCTCTAATTCCCTGCAGACGCAAAGCATTCTCATTCGCTACTCGACGCTCTAAACACGCATCAACCCCCCTCGCCAGACTCCGCTCAAGATCATTAAAATCTGTTGGCCTAACCAAAAAATCAAAAGCACCGGCTGTCATAGCCTCACGGACATAAGATATATTTCCAAAAGTTGAAACAATTATGCACGAAATACTGGCATCTATGTTTTTCACACATTTAACTAGCTCCAAGCCTCCACGAGTAGGGACACTCCAATCACAAACGATAGCGCACAGATCATTTGCCTCTTTTACCACATCAATAGCTTTACTATCAGTAGGACAGAATATAAACGAATATGTATCTTTGTATGCACTAGCATTAAACCACTGACTATACAAAAACCTGATTTCAGGATCATCATCGACAATTAATACATTTATTTTATCGTTCTTACTCATAAACCTGGTTCTACATACCTCTACCATTCTACTTTAATAAAATTTATTTTTTATTAAAAAACTAGTTTCAATATATAATCGTGCATATTTATCTTCATACAACTCTTAATCATAAACACATATTACATATGCATAATTATGTGCTACAATTTATATATTGATTTATGTATTCATATGAAAATTGCAACCGACTTTATATCTATTTGTAAAGCATTTTTTACAATACTAAAAAAAATGACAGAACGAAAGGTTACAATAAATTATCCAAATGAAAGAATTCGCACATTTGCTACACATAGAGGAATGCATACTCTTGATAAATCAGCATGCGTATCATGCAAAGCATGTGCTGTATCTTGTCCTAATAAATGCATATGTATAAAAGAAACAGAATTTTTGATAAACTACAATAAGTGTTGTTTTTGCGGAAATTGTGTCGCGACATGCAATAAAAAGGCATTAAAAATGACAGATGGCGATATACATATTTCCACTAAAAAAACAGATTTTATCGTCGCCATAACAACTGATAGGAATTAGAAATATGGAGTTAACTCTTGGATGTACAATAATTTTAGCATGCATTTTTTCTATATTCGTACGCAGCAATTTAAGATCTGTCATAATATGTATGCTCTCATCTTTTTTAATATCTTTTTATATATTCACATACACAGATATGAAAATATATGGAATATTAATCACAATGAGTTACGTCGCATTGTTTTTGGCAATATTTATAATTAAGCAAGTAACCCAACATACTGAAATCAACTATAAACAGCAATTATTATGCATATTGATAGGAGCAGCATTCTCTATAATAATTATACGATTTCTTAAAGAGTGGAGCATTAGTAGCTATTTTTTGAAAAATGTAGACGAAATACAAAAAATATGTTCACAAAACATAGGCATATATTTGATGATAAGTTTAATTCTATTTTCATGTTTTGCTGCCGTATTCACATTACCGAAAAATTCAAACAGCATGAATTTATTAGAAAGATACAAAGAAGACGTTACGACAAGCGAATCAACATGTTCTGTAAAATTAGTAGACATATCGGATAAAAAAAATGTGTGAATATTCTTGTTATTTTCCTGCGATCTTTTTTGTGATTAGCCTATGCGGAGCTATTTTTTCCGTTAGTTCAGCATTTAGATGCCTCATATGTTCAGAGATGATGCTTCTTGCTTCTATCTGGATTTTCTCAAACGCAGACGACATTACAGGAATTCAAAAAAGTTTTATGTTTGTCTTAACGCTTTTAGTTATATCTGTTGTTGATATGGCACTTTTTATTCTTTTCGACAAGGATATACAAGATGAATAATTTTTACTATTTCATAATTGTTTTTTTCATGTTGTCGATACTGTTTATAGGCAGCAAACTTTGGATATTAGAAACATCAAACCGATTCAATAATAACATAGTAAAACACGAGTTATTAAAAAAACATGCAAATTTTATATCGATACTACTAGCAATATCATCTCTAATATTTTTTTCTGTAAAATTATACTACTATGATTTTAAAAACATACATGAAGTATTACAACTCACGTGGATAAGCCTATCTGATGTAAATGTATATTTTGTACTAAAAGATGACTTTACAACAAATACTTGGATATTCTCTATTGCACTTCTAACCGCATTTACTGTCATATACTCATTTGAAAATATCAATAAGTTATCAGGAAAGTTAGTCACACAAATTTGCCTATTTTCTCTATCAATGTTTCTTTTAACATCAAGCAGCAATCTTATTCAAATTTATTTTGGCTGGGAATTAATTTCACTTATATCGTATATACTAATAAATTTCTATAATGAAAAGTCTGAACAAACTAAAAATACAGCGTTTAGAATATTCTTAATAAACAAAATAGGAGATGTTTTCTTCCTATTTGCAATCGTACTAATCTATGTACATTATAGAACTTTCGATTTAGAAAAATTATCAGAGACAAAACTGCTATATACATTTAATGTAAAGACTATCGCATGTTTATTGTTTCTACTTGCGGTTTCAGTAAAATCTGCTCAATTAGGCTGGAGTAAATGGTTAAAAGATGCGATGATTGCGCCTACACCTGTGTCAGCCCTACTACATTCTGCAACGCTAGTATCTGCAGGAGTATTCTTGTTAATTAAAATACAAAACACAATCGGTATGCACATATACTTAAAAAATCTATTTTTAGTATATTCAGCATGTACAGCAATATATGCCTCAATAAATACTTTATACGAAAATGATATAAAACGAATTTTAGCATGTTCTACAATTGCAGAAATTAGTATCATGTTATGCGCCACATGCTTTGGAGCGACTAAATTTGCAACTATGTTTTTTATAATACACGCAGTAGCAAAAGTATCATTATTCTTTGCAGCAGGAAATATAATTAACTCACTCTTGGGCGAAACTAATATAAAGAAGATGGGTGCTCTTATGAACGAATTACCGTGTACATATACATTTATGTTGGTACCTTGCTTATTAATTGTAGGTGCCATCCCATTTGGAATATCGATAGGCACAGAAATTCAAAAACAGTATTTATACATTTTCAATGCAATAGCATGCATTTCTTCTTTGTTTCTGATATTAGCATTCACAAGAATGATTTATTTTATTTTTCACAAAGAAATACAGGAGGAAATTCATATAAATTACTCATTAGCAGAAAAAAACAATATCGTAATTACTACATGCTCAAGCCTACTACTAATCAGCATTATTATTAGAGCAATGTTATTTATCCACCAAAGTATAAAAACAGGATTTTATGTCGATTGGGTTTCAATTTTACTTAAATCAATTGGCATTTTTACAGCAATACATTTAGCTAAAAATCATTTTTTTGAAAATAGTATATTATTTAATGAAAAGTATGAAAAATTTTTTTCCAAAAAATACGAAGTAAAATTCAACGATGAGACAACCAAATATGCTAATACAATATTAAAAAATATTACTAACTTAATAAACAATAGATTATTTTTAAAAATATATAATATAGCTTGTTTTAAACTAAACAAATTAGTTTCTTCGATGCCATTCTCTGCTATCTGCTATGCATTTAGTGTTCTTTTCTTAATCATATTTTTAGCATACACAATGAAGTAATACTATGGATTTAAATTGGCTTTTACATATATTAATTTCTTCTCCATTATTTGGGATCCTTGTGATCGCCTTTCTTGACGAGAAACAAAGCAAAAAAAATATTAAATATACATCAATACTAAATTGTGCGTTTACTCTATTTTTCGCTGCTATTTTGCCATTTAGCGAACAACTATCCGCAATCAACCAATCATACAACGATTACTTTTCTTTAAATCAACCGTCGGATTTATTTGCTATTTCATCTTTTTCATCGATAATGATTTTAATATCGGCAATTACTACAATTATTGCAGCAATAACACTTATTTCCGAAAACCATAATAATATAAAACTTTACGTATCTACACTACTGGCAATAGAAAGCGCTAGCATTACTTTTTTTGCTACAACAAATTTTATTGTATTATTTGTATCTTTAGAGCTTTCGTTGATATTTGTATTTTTCTTGATATTTTCAGATAACAACCGTTATTTTATAGCTACTAAATTTTTTGTATCTATGGCAATAGGCTCAACATTGCTATTCGCTGCAATACTATATACGACATCTATTTCTGGAGATTATACATTTTCTACGTTTAACAATACATACTTTACAGAGAAACAACGCATAATCATTTTTGCACTTCTGTCTGCTGGCTTCTATATAAAATCCGCGATATCTCCTTTATACTTTTGGTTACCAGACTCACATGCGATGGCACCTACATCAGCATCTATAGTACTTTCTGGCATTCTTCTAAAGTTTGGAGTATACGGTTTTATTCGCATTTTATTACCAGCCTTTGGAGACATTATAGAAAGTATCGCCACTCCAGCTAGTGTTGTGATCATTATAGGAATGTTTCTATGTATTTATGCAGTTTACATAGAAGTCAACTTAAAGCGAATAATCGCGTATTTCTCAATTATACATATGAATATAATCATGTTAGGTATTTTAAATTGCAGCAATATTTCAATATGTGGAAGCATGTTCTCATGTATTAGTCATAGCCTAGTTTCTACTGGATTATTCATACTAGCATTCTGTTTAAAAAAATACTTTCAACTAACAGAATATAATCGTGCAGGAAATAGAGCTCCTAAAAGTATTTTAGACTTAATCTGTTTACCGTTATTTTTAGCAAATATATCGTTTCCATTAACATGCAATTTCGTAGGAGAATTTTCAATTATCAGTGGAATTGCCGCAAAGGACACACTACTAGTATGTGGAATACTCTTATGCTGTATTCTTTCGTTTTTTATTACATTTAGGTTATATACAAACTTGTTCTATGGGAAAACGGTTAATGATTCGCGTATAAGAATCAAGATTTCGAATTCCCATGTATTTTTACTATTGCTTACAGTGTCTATCATAGTTTACTTAGGAGTGTTCCCAAATGCTATTTTTTCATATATTAAAGATGATTTAAGTCATATCTTCACGGTGATATAAATGTTTAAAAATTTAGCTCCAGAAATTATTTTATCAATTGGAATACTAAATCTAATCTTTCGTAAATTCTATTCGAAAAGAATAAATTCATGTTTCCATTGGTACATTATATTCGCTATTTGCTCAATCGGAATAGAATGTGTGTATGAGCATACAAATTACATATTCAAAACAGACCAGTTAGTTCAATGTTTAATTCTCTGGATATATGTATTTTATGATTTATTTTTATCAAAAAAATGTATTCACGATATTTCTATTCCAAGCGCTTTAACATTGATCGGATGTTTGCATATGGTTTCTTCTTCAAATTTTTTAGATTTTCTCTTAGGAGCTGAATTAGCTGTTTTACCGACATATATCATAACTCACGTCGAGAATGAATCTAGAAAAAACTTCACGTACTTTTGTTATGGAATAATAGCTAGTGCGACATGCATTTTTGGAATTAGTTTGATATACTCAGCGACTGGAACATTCGATTTTTTCTATATAAACTTACTCTCATCAAAAGAAAACGCTGGGATTTTAAGAATAGGTTCATCATTTCTATTCCTTGCACTATGTATAAAATTCGGTATATTCCCTTTCCAAAAATGGTTTACAAATATATTCGACTTAAAACTAATTTCATCAATATCTATTATAAATATAATTTACAAGCCAGCATTAGCATATGTAGGACTTAAAATATTTAATGACGTTTTACCAATAGAAAATATTAGTTTTTTTTCTGAATTGTTTGTTGGCATTTCTATTATAATATTCGCTGTATTAGCTGCAAGGCAAACAGATATTACCAAAATTTTTCAATATATTATCCTTGAACATTCAGCTACAATAATCGCTGGATGGCATGGATGTAACAATTCTGCATTTCTTGGTACTGTTTGTTTTATATTTGCTGAATGTATAGCTCTATGCAGTCTATTATTTTTAATAGACAAAGATCAAAAATTCGATAAAAGCCTCACATGCGACATACACAAAATACTTTTATTGTGTATATGCATAGCATTCTCTACATTTCCCCCATTTCTTGGATTTTACGGCAAATTTCATATATTACTTTCAATGCTAGATTCAATGAATTATATACTATTCATCTCGACGATCATGTCTATGTTTTTATCAAGCATATACATCGCAAAATGCGTGAAAATTATATGGAGAAGTACAATTTACGAAAAATCTATAAGCACGAAAAATTATCTTACGTCAGTTCTTTCTTGCTCAATCGGAATATTAAGTATTTCCCCATTGATTGTAATAACGCTTTTAAATTTAATTGGGAAATAACATTTTTGCATACCGCCAATCATTATACACTTTGATATTAAGGCATTAAAAATGTTATTTTCGCCTTTTGGCTATAGTCATCTTCAATTGCATGTCGCAATGCATACGTAAAGCTATCGAATAATACTTCTTGCAAAATACAAGACAAACGCTTACAATAGATTCCGTTAAGATTTGAAGCAAATTTATGAACAAATTTTTACTAACTGTATCGTGTTGTTTTGTGTTAACTGAAGCGCATAATATAACTATAGATAATATTAATAAATCAATTATACTTCATAAAACTTCCATTGAACAAAAAATGAGATGCATGTCAGATGAAACGATCAAAACAAAATACACAAATGAATTACAAAATGGAAAAAGTTTGCAAATTTCAAGGTTAATAGCTTTAACAAAGCATGGCTTACCCTCCAACAGTTCATTAGATTCGCTTCAGATCAATGAGACGAAGAGCGGGACAAACGGGCTAAACTTACAAAAATATTCACAACTAATTAATGCAAATAGCATAGATGATTTAATTAATATTATTGGCAGTAAAACGATAAAAAATTGGAATACAAATGAAGAAAGTGGGAAAAACAAATTAAACACATTTTTTGGCTTTGCTTGCGCTACTAATGCAAGAGTGAACAAAAAAACTTTTTCACAACAGGATCGCCACAAGGTCATTGACGAAATATTTATCAAGATTTGGAATAGCTCTCAAACACATTTAAAAACAAGAATAAAACGTAACTTAGATATTGCATTTGATTCATGGGAAGTACATTGCCTAGATTATTTGTTCGGAGATAAGAAGACTCATACTGTCGGGATTAGTAACGGAAGTGGTCGTGAGTGTTTTAACAATACTGCACAACAAAATTTCATGTGTCTACCAGAATTGCACTCGATCATAAAAGACATAGCAAAGAAAAATGCCGCATTAGATAAACAAGAAATGGAAACGCGGCCAAAGCGCATAATAGAACATATACGAAAAAACCAACAACTAGAAAATTTTCCAAATGTACCTAAACATCTCGTCTCATATTATAATGCAGCAATATCTAATGAAAAAACAAAAGAAATATTTTACGCTTTAGTAAACTGTGTTAATATCGACTCACGCTCCAAACTTGATAAGGCCGTATATTATTGTTTGAACTCATCGCAATTGTCTAACACATCACCCGAAAAGCAAGAAGAACTACAAGAAATTAAACAGAATTTTCCTTGGGTAGAACAAATAAGCAATAAGTTGCATAAGTATTTTTCAGATGAAGCATGTCGAAAAATGTACTTGAGTCGTGTACGCCCTATTTTGTGGAACTTGTTTCCAGAAACAAGCCTCACAGATAATGAATATAAAGATATTAGTCGTTATCAATCGTTAATAAAAGCAGAGTATTGCATGATAGAGAAATATATGGGACAAAAAGAAGGCTCACATATTACAGCAAATAGCAATACACAAGGATCTCTTTCAAGAAATATTTTAGAAAATGTACAATCTCTAGATGGCTACTGTACTATGGCTGACTCTGGGCAAGATTGTAGCAAATTTTTATTACATAGTATATTGGAGTACACCTTAGTGTATTCAAAAGAAGTTTGTCCAAATTACACCGATACGTTTGTAAAGCTTTTTCATTTTCAAACAGAAAACCATATAATAATGGGATCATTGCAAAGTAGGTATGAAAGATACATCTGTCTATTCAAAACAAACGAAAGATCTCCATCATCGACAGACCGTATTTATAATGTCCAAGCTGGGACCCAAGCTAACTGCGATGAAATATACGAGGGATGGAACAACACAAATATATCTGATGCAGTTCCACCAAAATACCTACTTATAGATACAGCCTTCGAAATGGCGATATTAACAGCGAAAGAAAGAAAAATGTACGACTGTTATGGTATGAAGGAGCTATCTAATTTAACTTCGGAAGCACTCGCAGAAAAGAGAATCGTAAATTACGTGTTAAGTTTAAGTGTTCCAACAAACAAACGATACAAATATATATTTAGATCAGCCGGCTGCAAAAGTGGTAACATGCAAGGAGGGCATTGGACAACTGTAAAACGCAATTTAGCCTCTTTTGAATATATAAGTGATAGCTATGTAGACAGAAATTATTCTATCAAAGACGCATCATCAAAATTAGCACAGCAAGCCATGTATGTAATTTATGAAAGATTAGATGACGCTACTATATTGCCTATTAAATAAAGTACTGCAATATATTGTTTGATGTTTAATTTGTATGGAATTTAATCAGCAGGATTGATTGACTAAGAATCTATAAATGGTATATAATGGCGTGTATTTTGGCTGGGTAGCTCAGTTGGTCAGAGCGGCAGAATCATAATCTGATGGTCGGGGGTTCAAGTCCCTCTCCAGCTACCATTTCCCAAAAATATAATTATAGTTTCTTGTTTAAAAAAAATTTGGCAATAGAGCTAGATTTTTTGTTTGGCTTTTTCTTTATGAAGATAGATATAAATAAATTTGACTTTGAAATAATTAAAAAGTATCGTTATGTATTCTTTTATGGGAATTACTCAAATTTTATCGATTCATTCCCATATTTTTTTATAGAAAATTATAATACAGATATCGGAGATTGGAAATCGGCTAAAAACTGGGGCCAAACCACATATAAGAGAAACACATATACTGTTGCTGAATTTTTAAAGCAAAATTTGCATCAAGAAGACTTGTTTGCTGACTACATTAATGTAAATATAGTAACAAATGTCACTGATACAAATTGCGTTGATGTATTTTCAAAATCATCTCTAGATTCATCCTCAATTTATTTTTTTATAGCAGGAGATTTTCGCCAAACGAGAAAAGCGACAGACGAAGCTGTATCTAGTAAAACTATACTCGCTTTGCCAGTTTTTAAAAACAAAGCGACTTTTGCGGCTATATTAAAAAAAACTGTACTTAATTTAAGTAAATATGAGTGCAATTATCTCTCTGAAATTTGTGAACAAACCAGTGAAAATATATTCCACCTTATTAGCAAAATTGCATTACTAAAATCCGGTTCAAACACGCAACTAGATATTGATACTTTTAGAGATGAAAACGAACTATTTTTCATGCATATGGAACCAATTCCTTTAGCAAGATTCTTAGTCGCATCTTATTTAATTGATCAGAATTTAAGCAAAATTAAAACATTAATTGGACTTAAAGATGACTATAAAGTCAATAATATTTTAGAAAAAATGTTAAACGTAGAAATCAATACAAAACATTCTAAAGACATAAAAACCGAAGATATTTTAAATCCATATTTTTTAAATTCATAGTAAATATAGCTTGAATTAGAAATCATACCTAACATCATTGAATTATCAAAAGATAGAGAAAAAAGCAATCTCAACGATGCATTTAGCATACGCAGATTTTTTTATAGTCGTTCCACTATGAAAAACCGCGATCGCAATACAAGTCATCTTGCATATGATGATATGGCTTAAGCCATCGTGTATAATGGGTTAAGCCGTATCTCAAACAATGTGTAACTGCAAAAATGCGTTACTCCTATAAGCTTTGCAGCCCCTCATACCAGCATACATTTGACCAATCAAACGACATCTATTTTAGTAAACAATGGCGTAGGCTTTTCAAAAATATTATCCTCAAGATTTTTAGATAAATCAGAAAAACTTGAAAACTCGAACTTAATCATTTTGAAAATCTTTTCACTCGTATCAGGCATGTATGGTGCCAAAAATGCAGCTATATATTTTATTGCTTCAATTAAAGCGGTTAGACATGCATTTAATTCTTCAATGTTACCTTCTTTCATCAAAGCCCACGGTTTTGATAAATCCACATATTTGTTACACTCAGATATAAATTTCCAAATTGCCTCCAATCCACCACTTATATCCTGTTTTTCAAGTAATTCTTCGACTGTTGTTCGTAACATATTTGCATCTTGAAGTAATTTTTCTTGATGCTTGTCAAACGAATAATTAGGAGAAAATCTTCCTAATTTTTGCGGGAATGTTAAAACCCTTTGAACCAAATTTCCTAAGTCGTTTGCAAGGTCGTAATTAATTCTATTAATCAAGTTTTTTTCAGAGAAATCACCATCCTCTCCAAATCGCACCTCTTTAAACAAGAAGTACCTCAAAACATCTAACCCAAATCTATTTTTTATATCCACTGGATCAACGACATTGCCATAAGACTTTGACATTTTCTTCCCTTCGCTAGTCCACCAGCCATGTGCAAAAATTCTGTTAGGCAAAGGCAAACCAGCAGCCATCAAAAATGCAGGCCAATAAACGGCATGAAATCTCAATATTTCCTTACCAACTAAATGGATACAATTTGGCATATATTTCCCTACTTTATCCACATTTTCTGGATACCCAAGTGCAGATATGTAGTTTGTCAAAGCGTCTATCCATACATACATTACATGATTTTCATTGTTAGGTACAGGAATTCCCCATGAGAAGCGTGTTCGAGAAATACATAAATCTTTTAAACCTGATTTAACGAAACTAATAATTTCATTTCTTTTGCTTTCTGGTGCGATGAAACTCTTGTTGCTTGTATACAAATCAAGTAATTTTTGTTGATATGCAGATAACTTAAAGAAAAAACTCTCTTCTTTCATCCAAACAACAGGATCTCCGTTTAAGTCTTTTCCATCTTTCACATCTGAATCTTGAACGAAAGCTTCATCTTTGACGCTGTACCAACCTTCATATGTATCTAAATATATATCGTCCTTTATGGCCACCCAAAGAGCGCATGCCCCACGCTTATGCCTATCCTCAGTTGTACGTATGAAGTCGTCATTTGTAAGATTTAACATGCGCCCCATGTCTCTAAACTTTTCGCTTACTTTGTCGCAAAATTCTTGAGGAGTCATATTATTTTTCTCAGCTGACTGAGCAACCTTCATACCGTGCTCATCAGTCCCAGTTAGAAATATGACATTCGCACCGTTTAAACGATGGAATCTAGCCAAAATATCTGCAGCGATGCTTGTGTATGCATGCCCTATATGAGGCAAACCATTTAAATAGTAAATTGGAGTCGTTATATAAATATTTTTCATAGATACCCAGATTTAATACAAGACATAAGAAATTATAACACGAGCGACTTATGTTAAAAAGCTTTTGCAAGCACTATTTGTCTGATATAATCTGTGTAATATGTAGAATTATGGACATTATTAAATGCAAGATTTAAGCTCTTTTTTCGCTAAAAAGATATTCTCTGCGGTGCAGACTAAATATGAAATTGATGATTTCAATGTAACCATAGAAAAACCTAAGGAAAAGAGTTTTGGCGACTTTAGCACAAATATAGCAATGGTATTGTGTAAGAGGCTAAACATGGCGCCAAGACAATTAGCAGAAGAAATTGTTGACACTCTGAATAATGATAATTCATTTAAATCTTTAAATACAGCAGGTCCAGGCTTCATCAATTGGCTCGTTAGCGATGATATTTTACGAAAGCAATTATCTTTTGTTTTATCAGACGAATTTCATAATAAAAAAACTCGCAATGGAAAAACGATAAATATAGAGTATGTGTCAGCAAACCCTACTGGGCCTTTGCATGCAGGGCATGCGAGAGGAGCTGTTGTAGGGGATGCTTTGGCAAGAATTTTAGATTATATCGGATATAATGTAACAAAAGAGTATTATATAAATGATGCTGGTAATCAAATAGTCAATTTAGCTAAAAGTCTGTACTATAGATATGCTCAAATTCTAGATAAAAAACTTGGCAACTCTACAGTTCCAGCAGAATTGCCAGATGATATGTATCCAGGCGATTATATAATTGATATGGCAATTAATCTAAACAATGAATACGGAGACAAATTCTACCAAAAACCTGAAAATGAATGGTTGCCATTTTTCTCTGATTATGCCGTAAACAAGCAAATGGAAATTATAAAGCAAGATTTACTCTCACTCGATATAAAACATGACGTATTCACATCAGAAAAAGATATAGTGAATAAAGGAGCTGTAGAAGAGTGTATAGATTTTCTAAAATCAAAAGATTTGGTATACTATGGGAAATTGCAAAAGCCAAAAGGGAAATTATTAGATGATTGGGAAGAGCGGGAGCAATTGTTATTTCGTTCATCTAAATTTGGCGACGATGTAGATCGTCCACTACAAAAATCTGATGGCACATGGACATATTTTGCAACCGATATAGCTTACCACAGAAATAAGATAGAAAGAGGATTCGATGAATTAGTAGATTTTTGGGGAGCGGATCATGGTGGCTATATAAAACGAATGAGCTCTGCCATTGAAGCTCTCACTGGTAGAAATGACGTCTTTTCTGTAAAGATATGCCAACTTGTTAAATTCATGGATGGAGACAAAGAAGTGAAGATGTCTAAACGTGCCGGCACATTTATTACGGTAAGGGACATCATTGAAAAAGTTGGAAAAGATGTAATAAGATTTATAATGCTTACACGTAAAGACGACGCATATTTAGACTTCGACTTTGATAAGGTAGTTGAACAAAGCAAAGAAAATCCAGTTTTTTACGTTCAATATGCATTAGCAAGGACTTACTCTGTCCTTAATCAATTCATCGAAACATTCAGCTTAACAGAATATCCAGATATTAACGCAGCTAATCTGAAATTAATCGATTCAGAACAAGAATTTAATCTAATTAAAGAATTGGCTGATTGGAATAATCAAGCAGCAATAGCAGCTAAGTTAAGAGAACCTCACAGGATATCTTTCTACCTGTATTCTGTCGCATCAGCGTTCCATTCCTTATGGAATTCTGGGAAGTCTGAACATAGGTTAAGGTTTGTAAATGAGAATGATTATGAGTCTAGCTTAGCAAAGTTAGCATTAGTGATTGCAACGCAAAAAACGATAGAAACTGGGTTGTCGGTTGTAGGAGTCACGCCAGTAAGAGAATTATAATGAAGCGAATAAGGAGATGAAGGTGGAGGACAACACAAACGAATGTATAAGTAATTCATCAGGTTCAGAGAAATCTGTAATTTTTGGTATACGCGATAAAATAAATTCATCGTCTAAATTCCAAGAACTAGATGTAGCTGATATCGATGTAGATTTTTTGTCATCCAAAAAGTTTTTTCTCGATGAACATGATATCGATAGAAAAAACGAAACTCAATCTATAAATATTAGGCAGTTTCTTCAAAAAAAATACATTGTTTCCTTACTAGCATTTATTTTTGTTTTTTCTATTGCAATCGTATTTTTAATTTATAATATGCAAGATGAAAACAGCGACGATTTGCCGGTAATTAAAGCGGAAAGCGTTCAATTTAAGGGAAAAAAGGACATCAACCAAAGGAAAACAAGTTCTCAAAAGGTTTACAGTTATATAACAAACGAAAAAACTGAAGATAAAGTGTCACTAGCCGGGACAACAGACGAAGATACTTTTGTAGTTAATAATTCACAAAAAGCACGAGGAACGATAGATCATACTCCTTTGTATAATCAAGATTCTAATGCTGCGAATAGACGTAGATTGAGACAAGAAATGGTAAGTTCGATTATTGACAATGACTCTGTTGATAATAAACTGGATCATGGACATATAGATAACAACTACGAATACGCAGAAGATACAAGTAATTTAAAAATAAAACCAAAAAAATCCTTAAAGCATTTTTTTAAGAGAAAGTCGAAAGATCCTGAGAACAAAAATATCAATGGCGGAGTATTTATCCCTTCATTGTTTTTTAATGCAGAGTTAGATGCATATAAATATTATGACTACATATCACGTGTTTGCCCTTTTGTTAAGCAATATGGGTATAAGATTATAAAACTATCAAGTAGATCGGTTGATAAACTTGGAAACATTCAAAGCGCAAACACAGGCTCAAACATAAATTCAGAGAAAGCTACTAAAAGTGAGTACAAAGATAACTCAAAAGCGTATAATATTGTCAGATATAAGATTCTAATAGGACCTTTTAGTGACATTGAAACAGCAGATAGCGTTGCAAACGCAATGATTGAAAGAGGCGTACAATTAATATGGTAGAGCAATTTCTTCTGTGTGGATTCGTCCTATTTATATCAATAGCATTGCATGAAATAGGGCACGCGTTTGTTGCCTACATTTTAGGTGATGACACAGCGAAAAAACAAAAAAGATTTTATTTACATACACATTTTGATTTATTTGGGTCGTTAATTCTTCCAGTTTCGTTATTTATATTTGGATCACCTTTTGTAATAGGCTATGCAAAACCTGTGCGAGTAAACCCAAAAAAATTTGAAGATCCTTTGATAGATCTAGCTTTAGTTGGTCTAGCTGGTCCTATCGTAAATTTTATATTGGCTGGAATTTTCGCTTTATTGTTGTTATCTCAACAAAAAGAAGCTATAGAAGTAACTATTTTCAGTAAAATATGTTTGCACTTTGTTATCATAAATCTTGGGCTAGCTTTCTTTAATCTAATTCCAATTCCACCTTTAGATGGAAGTAGAGTAGTAATCAATATATTACCGAAGAAATTAGCCGTAATCTGGGAAAGACTAGAAATTTTCGGAATTTTTTTGATTTTTGCTATACAATTAATTAGTCTGCAGATAGCAAAAATTTTTGACACAAATTACAGTTTGTTTTATGTATTCATTGAAGCTCCTGTGAAATATATAGTAAATTTAATACTCAAATAAGATATAGATTGCTACAAATATACTAGACAACATGTGCGTGAGTTCAAGTATATTTAGACTGTGTGTGTTAGCCGCATGATATGTGTTAATATATATCAAAGGAGTGAGCCAGTTCAATTCTGCGTGAGGTCTATATTTATTATATTTTTCAACAATCTTTCAGCACTTCTCTCGATACTCATGCCAAACGTTATGCCTCCTTGCATAATTGTATAATTTGTAAATCTTCTTAGGTAAATATATAATCTTCATCGTAGCCTCTCAGTCTCCACTTTTTCTGAACTAAGACAAATGTGAGTATTTTCAATATAGCCTTTGTTTTTGCTCCATTAGGGTCTGCTGAACAATCTATTTAATCTGCGTACCTCTTGAAATATATTAGAATATCTAGTATATTTTGAAGAGATGCGGGTGTAGCTCAATGGTAGAGCATAAGCTTCCCAAGCTTGAGACGTGGGTCCGATTCCCATCACCCGCTCCATCTCTTTTGAGCCAAAAATATGAATATTTCTTTAGAACAATCTGATCAAAATTTTTTTTTGAAGAGTGTATTTGCTTTTTTTGTTTTGTTGTCGCTGTTTCTGTCGTATGAAATAGGGAATAGGCCGTTCGCAGTGCCAGACGAAGCTAGATATGTTGAAATTTCTAGAGAAATTGCAGAAACAGGCGATTTTGTTACGCCAAAACTAAATGGTGTAAAGTATTTCGAAAAACCTCCTCTTTTTTATTGGATAGAGGCTGTTAATATAAAACATTTCGGCATAGATTTCTCAGCTCAAAGAGCGACTCAAGTTGCTATAGCTATTTTTGGTTTATTAGCAATGTTTTGTTCAATGCTAAAAATTTATGGGTCGCAGACTGCCTATATATCTGCGTCTGCGTTGAGCACTTCGCTTCTTTTTTTTATACAATCTAGATTCATAAACTTAGATTTGCTCTTATCTGTGTGCTTAGCGTGTTCTTTGTTTTCATATATGCTTGCGGTTATAAAAAATTATCGAGAAAAGCTTTTTATTAGATTGTTTTATGTATTTTCTGCATTAGCATGTTTAACAAAAGGATTAATTGGATGTGTATTACCTGGAATAATTATTATTACTTGGGTGTTTTGTTCATCTTATAGTTTCCGTGAAAAAATAAACAAGATAAAGAAATCGTTTGATCCAATCGGTATAGCGCTATTTCTAGTCATTTTTTTACCATGGCATGTAATATGTGGAATTAAAAATAATGATTTTTTTGAGTTTTATTTTATATATGAACATTTTACGAGATATTTAACAGATTCGCATCAAAGATTTCAGCCGTTCTGGTATTTTATACCAATAGTTTTAGTTGGCTTAACTCCTTGGACAGGATTTCTATTTGGAAAAATTGGAAATTTCAAAAGGATTAGAGTAGATGAAAATCTAAAATTTCTTACTATTTGGATTGTTGTTATAGTCTTGTTTTTTAGTATATCTCAGTCTAAATTAATACCATATGTTTTACCTGTGTTTTTCCCTTTAGCATGTATGATAGGCGAATTTATTGGCAATTACATTAACGAAGAAAAAAATGTAGCAAGTTCATATACGTATTTGCAAAGCAGGAAATGTTATTTAAGTTATTCTTTCTACATTTCTACGTTTATTTTATTGTGTGCACTAATAAGTGTATTTGCGTTGAGGGATACGTCTTTACGATGCTTTTCTAGTAATGAAAATTTAAAGACATTATACATAGCTTTATGTGTGACTTGTGTTGTTGCAATTTTTGCTTGGGAATTTGTGTCATATTATTTGTATAAAAATAAGATAGGAAAACTTCCATTAGTTATCTTGTTTATTGTCTTTTCAGCAAATATAATGCTTATTACAAATAGAATAATTCCTTATTATCAGGATATAAAGAAACCATCAGTTTTAGGTGTCGCTAAAAATATAAAATATAATTTAACAGATGGCGTAGAAGTCTTTTGTTACGATGATTATTTTCAAGATTTGCCTGTTTATCTTGGAAGGACTGTTGGACTAGTTGAACATAAAGGGGAATTAGAATTTGGGATAAATTCGTTGGATGATAAAAAAAACTTTCCACCTAAGAAAGATTTCATAAAATATCTTGCAGAAGCTAAGAATAGGATTTTTGTTGTTATGTTCAGATATAGATACGATCAGTTTATTAAAGAAGTAGATATTCCGCATACAATATTCTATGTTTCTAAAAATTTTGTTGTAATTATGAATAGGTAATTATGTGGATTTTGCTTATAATTTTATTTCAAGTTGTTATTAATACTGGAGCACAGATTTTGCTCAAAAAAGGAGTTAACCAAATCTCATTTGAGCAAGATGTTTTAAATTTGTGTTGGAGTATTGTAACTAATTTTAATATTTTTTGTGGAGTTTCGATATTTGTATTTTCAATGGCTATTTGGTTGTATCTTCTTTCCAAATGCGAGTTGAGTTTTTTGTATCCATTCGGTAGCTTATCTTATGTCTTAGCCGCGATTGGAGGGTGGTATTTCTTTGGGGAAAATATTACGTTATTACGCCTCATCGGAATTGCTATTATTTTTATAGGAGTGTGTTGCATTGCAAAAAGTTAGTGATTTTTTACCTGTATCTAAACCTGAAATAAGTGAGGATACAATTAATGAATTGATTAAAGTAATAAAGTCTGGATGGATAGCTACAGGCCCTAAAACGCAAGAATTCGAAAAATGTTTGTCAGAGTATTTTGACGGTAACAGGGCATTATCAATGACATCAAATACAGTCGGTTTGTATTCTGCATTAAAAGCATTAGGTGTTGGAGCTGGCGATGCTGTAATCACGACCTCTCTTACATTTGTTGCGACAGTTAATGCAATAGAACTAACTGGGGCGACTCCGATTTTTGTAGATGTTGATGCAAAAACATTTAACATAGATGTCGCAAAAATTGAAGAAATTTCTAACAAAAATGTAAAGGCTGTAATCCCTGTGCATTATGCTGGATTGTCTGTTGATATGGATCCATTGATTAATTTAGCTAAAAAACGAGGATGGAAAATTATAGAAGATGCAGCGCACGCAATGGGGAGCTATTACAAAGGCAGGAAAATTGGAAGTTTCGGTGATATTCAGGTTTTTAGCTTCCATCCTATAAAAAATATGACAACAGGAGAAGGTGGATGTATCACTGTAAATCCAAATGAGACAGAGTTTATAAGATTCATAGAATTATTCAGATTCCATGGAATTGATAGATCTATTTGGGATAGATTCTCTAAGGAAAGCAAATCACAAAATTATGATATAGCTATCCCTGGTTTTAAATTTAATATGTCTGACATACAGGCTACAATTGGTCTACATCAGCTTAAAGAAGTAGAAGAAATGAATGAGAAGAGGAGGCAGCTGGCTAGCAATTATAGAGATAAACTTGCAATTTGTGAACATATAGAAATGCAGGGAATTCCAGCATACGATCATGTACATTCTGGACACTTATTTCCTATATTATTAGATAATTCTGCAACTAGAGATAAATTAGCTGCATTTTTAAAAGAACAAAGTATAGGTACTACTCCATATTACTATCCTGTCCATTTATTCTCATATTATTCGAGAAAATATGGATATAAAGTAGGAGATTTGCCAATTGCAGAATCAATTGGAAGTAGAATTCTATGTATTCCTTTGTACCCATCTTTAAGTGATGAAAAACAGGAATACGTAATAGAAAACATATTAAATTATTTCGCATAAATGCGCAGTTTTTACGAGCATTTGCAATTATTAGTTTTGTTATAGCTTAATATGTAAAACAAGCTATCTCAAGAATATAAACTGCTATAGGATTTTTAGGATTTCTTTAGCTGCGGTCATTTCTTGAGGGCATTTTATCATTTCGATAACTTCTGCAAATGCTTTCTTTTGTATTAAACAATCATTTGAACTCAACATTTTTGAAAATTCTTCAAATATTCTGTCAGCAGTACATTCATTCTGCAACAACTCTGGTACGACTGTTCTTTTGCATAAAATATTTACTAAACTTACATGCTTTATTTTAATGAGCAGTTTTACTAAAAATGCAGTGATTTTTGATGTTTTATATATAACTATAGTCGGGATTCCTAATTTTGCTAATTCCAATGTTACTGTTCCAGATGCAGCTATTGCTACATTAGAACTAGCCATCGCTGTATATTTTTCTGAAAAATCAGCAATGATAAAAACATCGTCTATATTCATAAACATATCTTCTAATTTTTTTGTATGAAATAAGACTGTAGGAATTAGCACTTTTATATTTTTATATGACTTTTTTAGTTTTTTTAATGTTTCTATAAAAATTGGAACATGCCTAGAAATTTCAGAGTTTCTGCTGCCTGGAAGAAAACATAAGATAGTATCAGTAGATGAAAGATTATATTTTTTGAAAAATTCATTTTTTTGTATTTTTGTCGGTGTAACAATACAATCGTCATTTGCTATTGGATGGCCTACAAAAACACTTTTCAACTTATACTTTTCAAAAAATTTAGGTTCGAATGGAAATAAAGTCATTAGAAGATCTATGAATTTATGCATTTTTTTTGCGCGCCATGGCCGCCAAGCCCAGGCTGGAGGAGCTACGTAATGCACAATTTTGATATTTTTATTTTTTGAGCGAACTAATTTTGCTACCCTATGTGTAAATCCAGATGAATCTATCGTTATCAAGACGGCAGGTTTTTCTTCTAGTATTTTAGCCGCTGTTTTTTTTATTAATTTTTTCATTTTAAAAATTTTAGTAAAAATTTCAGCTATTCCAATTAGATTAATTTCAGACATATCAAAGAACACATTCATGTATTGAGACATAAGCTGTCCCCCTATACCTGTTGCTTTAATTTTACCATGCGACAATAAAGTTAAATCTTTTAATAGATTTGCGCCTAAATAGTCCCCAGAAGCTTCACCTGCGATTATAAATATACTTTTCATCTTATAAGTCAATGACATTACTTAATATTTTGCTAAACCTTTACAGCTCTTTTTTCTTAGTTTTGCTGCTCTTTTTTGATGTTCCTTCTTTTTTAGTAACTTCAATCTCTTCTTTTATTATAACACTAATATTTCCGTATTCTTTACTATGAATATTCCATTTTGATAATTTTATTGGCATTTCAGAAAACGCAAATTCTAGTTCGCAATCGTCTAGCCCATGAAATCTAGTATTTATATAAATATGGTTATGGTCGACTGAAATAGATTTTACATCAAGTTTTTTGAAATCTATTTTAGACTCAAGAAATACACTAAATGGCAAAGTTTTTTTGGATAATTCTGTGGCTTCTTTAAGTATTTCATCATAAAGAATAATACTTTTGTTATCTTTATTTTTGATACTGTACTCTGCTGTATATGGTTTGTGATATTTCAATTTAATTATATTACAGGAATCTTTTCTTTTTATTTCGACACGACCCACTTTTGTTGATAAATCTTTGCTATCAAATTGTTCAAATAATGCGATATAATTTTCTATAGAATTAATATATTTCCCTATCATTTTTAGAATATCTTCACGATCCTTTTTAGATGTTACTGGATGGCGTATATATTCACTGCAGCTTGTTTGTGCAGCACTGATTTGTGGTTCAGTATGACTACTATAACAATTTACAAATATTAAACTAGCCAACACACATACAAAAACTTTTTTCATCTTAATATCTCCCTTTTTCCTACGTGATTCGCTGGAGAAACTATTCCATTTTTCTCCATAATATCTACAATCCTTGCGGCTCTATTATATCCTATTTGTAAATGCCTTTGAAGGAAACTAGTTGAAACTTTTCCTTCTCTCATAATTAAATCAACAGCCTCTTTGTACATTGGATCGCTACTGTCATCAGAATTTGAAGAACCGCTATCAAAAGCAGAATCATCGCATGCTAATATTTCTTCAACGTACATTGGAGCGCCTTGTTCTTTTAGATGGCAAACTACAGTTTCTACTTCTTGATCACTCACAAATGGTCCATGTACACGAAGCAATCTTCCTCCTGTTGCTAGGTATAACATATCACCTTGACCTAAAAGTTGCTCTGCTCCTTGTTCTCCTAATATTGTCCTACTATCAATTTTTGAGCTTACTTGGAAACTTACTCTCGTTGGGAAGTTTGCTTTTATTGTTCCAGTGATAACGTCTACAGAAGGCCTTTGTGTAGCCATAATTAAATGAATTCCAGCGGCTCTAGCCATTTGTGCTAATCTTTGTACAAGAGTTTCAATCTCTTTGCCTGCAACAAGCATTAAGTCAGCCATTTCATCGACTACAACAACAATATATGGTAATTCTTCTGAATTTAATGCTTGTTCTTCATATATTGGTAATCCAGTTTCTGGGTCAAATCCAGTTTGAACTTTCCTTGTCGGCGTATCTCCATTTTTTAAGATTTCACGAATTTTAGCGTTATATCCTTCAATATTACGCACACCAAGTCTTGACATTGAAATGTATCTATTTTCCATTTCTTTTACAGCCCATTTTAATGCAAAAACTGCTTTTTTAGGGTCAGTTACTACTGGCGTTAAAAGATGTGGAATTTCATCATAAACAGACAATTCTAGCATCTTCGGATCGACCATAATAAATTTGCATTTTTCTGGGGGAAGTTTATATAGTAATGATAAAATCATTGCATTGATCCCGACAGACTTTCCTGAACCTGTTGTTCCAGCTATTAGAAGATGCGGAGTTTTTGCCAAGTCTACGACGATAGGTTTTCCGCCTATATTTTTTCCTAAAATTATAGGTAAAGCATGATTTGAATTTTTGTAAGCATCTGATTCTAAAATAGAGCGTAGATATACGACATTTCTATTTTTATTTGGCAATTCTATACCAAGAGCATTTTTACCAGGTACGACAGAAACTCTAGCTGAAATTGCACTCATATACCTTGCTATGTCTCCAGCTAATCCTATTACTCTAGCTGATTTTATACCAGCTGCGGGTTTCAATTCATATAATGTAACGACTGGTCCAGGGCTTACAGCTGCAATTTCTCCATCTATTCCAAAATCACTCAAAACAGATATTAAGTTTTTAGCTGATTTTTCTAAGTCATCTTTTGTAATGTTATTTTTTATATTTTCTTCTTTTTTCAGAAATGACGTTGAAGGTAATATAAATTTATTGTAAGTCTTAAGCTGTGTATGATTTTTTCGATTTTTAGTATTATGTTCGACTAATTCTTGGATTTGTAAATGATCAGTATTTTTGTTTTGTCTTTTCCCTTCTAAATTAGAGAATTCACAGAATAATGATTCGTTGTCAATGTTGTTGGAATTGATTTTTTCGTAAAGTCGTTTTGTAATTGCTGTAAGATGATTCACAAAACAAGTTAAATGTTCTAATAATTTAGTAAATCTAATATTTAGCATATGCGATGTGCATATTAGTACAATAATGCATGAGAAAACTAAAATCGATTTTAAAACAAATTGAGATAAGCCTTCTGCTCGTACAAATAATTCTAGTTCATTTTGTAAAATCTGCCCTATTACGCTATAGAAAAAATGATTATTAGAAGTAAATCTTAAAATAAAGCAAAGTAAAAAAGTACTTATTGTTAACAAACTTATGCGTCCTAATGAAGAACATCTTTTCAAAGATATATCGATGCTTGATTTAACTCCAAGTATAACTAAATACCAAGATCCCACTAATCCTAGAAATTGACATGATGTATCAGCCAATGAATTGCTAATATTATCAATATATGTTAGTGCTTCTCCATTTGCCAAGTTAATTGAACAAGCATTAGGCTTGTATTCCAACATACAATACATGAAGTATATGAAAAAAAATAATAAGCATGGACCAATTACAACATTTATATATTTTTTACAAGATATGATGAAGTGAATAATAAAATTTATAGTACTGTTTTTAGGCGGTTTGTTTTTAGATTTACGCTTACTCATTATGCTCAAGAAAATATTTCAATGGCGGAAAGGATGGGATTCGAACCCATGGTATGCTAACGCACACAACTGTTTTCGAGACAGCCACAATCGACCACTCTGCCACCTTTCCGAGGTGAGATTATCATAAAACCTATTTTTGATCAATGTATATGTCCAGATATAGAAAAATTACGTCAAATAATGTTTGTTATATCATACATTGCATGTGAAGTATAATGGCCAAACGTAAAGTTACAATTAAATAGTATAACCTTCATACATATACTATAAATAAATTGTAATTTATAAAGGATTATTACTGAATCATTCTTGTAAAGTTTTTACTAAAACCTTTCTAATTAACTGATTATAAACAAAAAATTTGTATTATTTACAAGATACGCTGTCGTTTATGTATCATAATTTTTTTGTAGAGAGTTAAAATGGAAAGTACGCAACACATTTTAGATAGAATTAGGTCTCCTAGAGTTCATATTACTTATGATGTTGAGATCGGAGATGCCATACAAAAAAAAGAACTACCTTTTGTCGTAGGAATTATGGCGGATTTATCTGGAATGCCTCAAGATCCTCTACCAAAGTTAAAAGTCAGAAAGTTTGCTGAAATCGACAGAGATAATTTCAACGATATAATGGCTTCTATTTCACCACGTTTAGCTCTTGAAGTTAAAAATCAGATTGATACATCAAAAGAAACTTTAGGTGTTGAGTTGTCTTTTAAAACGATAGATGATTTCGGTCCAGTTCAGGTTATTAAACAAATCCCTGTGTTGGATGCATTGTACGAATCTCGCACAAAAATGTGCGATTTAGTCGCAAAACTTGAAGGTAATGATGTATTACAAGAACTTCTAAAAGAATTAGTCGATTCAGCTGATTTACAAACTCAATTAAAACAGCAGATGACAGATCATGATAATGCAAAGAATGATGGTACTCCTATAGAGGTAAAACCAGATGATATTTTGCAAAAAATTTTCAAAGAAGGAAAATTAGCAAGAACAGCAGAAGCTGAAGATTACGCTTGTGAAATATTGAAGGAATTGCTTGTACAAACAGAAAAAGCGACAGAGAAAACTAAGGCTGACTTGGTTTTGGCTTTCGCAGCGAATTTAGTTGAGAATATTGAGAATGAATTATGCATGCAAGTAAATGAAATTTTACATGATCCTAAATTTCAAGAATTAGAGGGAACGTGGCGCGGATTGCATATGCTTGTCATGAATACTGAAACAAGCACTATGCTAAAATTGAGACTGCTAAATGCTACAAAAAAAGAATTGCTTGATGATGTAGAAAAAGCTGTTGAATTCGATCAAAGCGCATTATTCAAAAAAATATATGAAGAAGAATACGGTACTTTTGGTGGACATCCATATTCATGTTTAATTGGTGGATACGAATTCTCTAGACATCCTCAAGATATAGAATTACTTAGTAAATTATCAAATATCGCAGCAGCTGCTCACGCTCCGTTTATAGCGGCAGCACATCCTAGGTTGTTCGATTTTGACTCTTTCATTCACTTAGGTGAGCCTCGTGATTTGGCTAAAATTTTTGAAAGCACTGAAATGATAAAATGGAACTCATTTAGAGATCAGGAGGATTCTAGATATGTAGCGTTGGTACTTCCTCATGTACTAATGAGGCTTCCATATGGGCCAGATACATTACCTGTTGACGGTTTAAACTTTAAAGAAGAAATTCACGGTCCAGATAATTCGAAATTTTGTTGGGGAAATGCTGCTTTCGTGTTAGCTCAAAGGATTACACATGCAGTAGCTCTATCAAGTTGGCCAGCTGCTATTAGAGGCGTTGAGGGAGGTGGCTTAGTAGAAAATCTTCCGTGTTATACATTCAAGACTACAGACGGGGATATAGCTCTAAAGTGCCCTACAGAAATAGCTATTACGGATAGAAGAGAAAAAGAGCTTACTGATATGGGATTTATTTGTTTATGCCATAGCAAAGGTACAGATTTCGCTGCATTTTTCGGTGGACAAACTACACAAAGACCTAAAGTATACAACACAGATGCGGCTAATGCTAATGCAGCATTAAGTGCAAAATTACCTTATATTTTGGCAGCTTCTAGGTTTGCTCATTACATTAAAGCTATTATGCGAGACAAAGTTGGCGCCTTTATGACAAAAGGTAATGTATCGAAATATCTAAATAATTGGATAGCAGGGTATGTACTTTTGAATGATGATGCATCTCAAGATCTAAAAGCAAGAATGCCACTTAGGGAAGCCAGAATTGATGTATTTGATGTTCCTGGGAAACCTGGTTATTATAAAGCTACTATATTTTTAAGGCCTCACTTCCAGTTGGAAGGTTTAACGGCATCGATTAGACTCGTGGCTATGTTGCCTCCGCCTCCAGCAGCGTAATTTAATATCTATTTGATTAAGGAGGCATAGATGAAGAAAAAAGGCTTAGATAAATCTAATGTTGAAAATGAAATCGAAAAAATAGTAGATGAAGCTGAGAAAAAAGAAGGAAATTTGGATATAGAAGCTGTAGAACAGCTAGAGCAAGAGGAAGTAACGAAAGAGTTCGAAGACGGCATGGCTGCAATCTATGATGGAGATATAGACATAGCAGAAGAAGAGATAAAAAAGTTAATATTCAGTGGGCATATGTTTAAGGCTCATGAATTAGCTAAAAATGCATTCGAAAAAAATCCAGATAATGTAAGATTACGCCAAGTTTATGCATTGGTTTTGCTAAAAACAGGTGCATTTGAAGAGTCTAGAAAATTGATATATCCACTATTATGTATCAACAATAACAATTCTAACGACGAGATAACAACTATTGATGTGTCTGCAATACGCGAAACGGATTTTTTCCAAAAGACAGATGGAAATGTTCTAGCAGATTTCGGACATATTTTTAAAGAAGCGTGGCATTACTCAAAAAGTTGTAATGATCTAGACGTAGCAAAAGAATTTTATTTATCTGGTTTTCAAAAAACGAAGAATCCTAAGCATGGAATGCAAGCAGCTTGGTTATTTTGGTTAACTGGTATAGATAAGGTCTCATACGATTTGGCAGAAGAAGTTTTGAAACTATTGCCCCCTCTCGGCCTGTCTAAAGATTTTTTTGATTTAATAACTTTAGCACAAGCTCAGCTTCTACTCGGCAGAGAAGAAGATGCATGCAGGTTATATGAAGAAGCGGTAAAAAATGATGTTTCTGATAACTACATAAATATTGTAAATGAACGACAGCATTTATATTTTTTAAGAAAGGCTGGATTTAAAGTTCCTGAAGCTACACTTCAATCTCTTACTCCGCCTACCGTAGTAGTTTTTTCTGGATATTCTATCGACCACCCGAGTTTCAAATCGTCATTGTTCCCTCAAGAGCTGGAAAGTATAGTAAAGAGCTCTATTAAAGAAAAACTAGATGAAATAGATGCAAAAGTTGGCTATAGCTCTGCGTCATGTGGGGCAGACATATTATTTATTGAGGCTATGTTAGAAAGAAACGCTGAAGTTAATATAGTCTTACCTTTTTCTATTGCCGATTTTTTAGAAACAAATATAAGACATGCAGGCCCTCGATGGGAAAAACGATTTGAAATGGCCCTTAAAAAGGCAAAATCAGTAAGTTTTGCAGCTGAAGATAGATACTTAGGTCATGATATGTTGTACAGATTCTCAAACAACGTAATGCATGGGGCAGCTGTAATGCGGAGTGAATTTCTTACAACGAAACCGCACCTTATGGCTGTATGGCACTCAAAAGTTGCGCCAATGCCTGGAGGTCCTTCAGATTTTATAGATAGTTGGAATGATATATCTACGCTTCATTTGATCGATTTAGATGAAATTACCAATGGCGAATTAGATGATATTGACGTTGCAAATATCCAAAAGAATATTCCAGGCTTTATGCAATTTGATCCATTTATTAAAGAAGTTCCTGAAAGAACTATTAAGTCTATGATGTTTTCTGACCTCAGTGGATATAGTAAATTGCAAGATGAGCATGTTCCTGCATTCTTAGATTTTTTGAATAAATTACATGAAGTTATAGAAAAAATAGGAGTTTCTATAGAAGCTATCAATACATGGGGTGATGCTGTTTTTGCTGTCGCTGATAGTGCGATAAAAATTGCAGAGTTTGGATTGAAATATTGCGATATTATAGAAGATTTGGGACAGAGTTATTCTCGTTTCCCATTCCCAATACGTGCTCGAATTTCTTTGCATTCAGGACCAGTTTTTGTGGCAAATGACCCATTCATCAATAAAATGAATTTTTATGGAGGTCACATAAACAGAGCTGCACGTCTAGAGCCAGTAACTACAGTTGGTCAGGTATATGCAACTCAGCAGTTTATTTCAATTTTACATAAAGAAGTTAATTTAGAAAAAAATGAGGCAGATCTTAGCGGATTTAAATATTATGAAAAATTTGCTACAGAATATGTAGGTGTAATCCCTTTAGCAAAGGGATATGGACAACAGGAGGTTTATCATCTTAGGTGGAATAATTAAGTATTAATGTTAAGAATCGTATATGTATTAATTTGCTGTTTGTTCACAATATTGCATTCTGATTGCATGTTAGGTAGCATTGTTTCTGGAGCAGGTGATTTTATAAAAGGTATTTTCTCTCATGACAAAAGCCAATCTTTGGACTGGATGTTAGAACAGCTTTCATTTCATACATCTGAAGATTCGAATGATGGAACTGCACTGAATATTTATGTCGCTATAATTTACGATGAAACGTTAGCAGAAGATTTATCACAAAGGACAGCTGAACAATTTGTTTCGATGTTAGATAACTTGAAGAATGACCATCAAGGTAAGTTGGCGATTTTAAAATGGGAAGTAATGGCTAAAAACTCAATAAAAGTTGCTAATGTGCGAAAATATGTACAAAAAGCTAAATCAAAGATTAAACGAATCCTGCTTTTTGCTGATATGAGCGATAAACGAAGCCCAAATAGATATGCTATTTCATATGCTGTGAGTAAATTAAGAGTGTCTGTAGAAAAAGATACACTTGTTTTGAATGGGCAGCGCTTGAACAATAAAAGTAGGCGAGCGGCAAGCTCCAGTTCAAGAAATATGAGAGCTAACAATATGAGCAGCACACAAAATGGTATGAGCAATATGGCAAATAGCATGAATAGCATGCAACGAAACGGTATGAGTGGTATGCAAAATGGTATGAGCAATATGGTCAATAACATGAACGGCATGCAAAACGGCATGAGTGGTATGCAAAATGGTATGAGTGGTATAGCTAACAGCATGAGCGGCACATGAAGTCAAGCTGAAAATATAATGAATAGCCGCTAATGTAGTTCAAACAAAACAGCTAAAGTGTAATAAGTCTTTTCTCAATATATTTTTATACTAAACTCAAAAGTAAAAATCGATCGTTTTCCGGATTGTTTCAGTGAAATTTACGTATGGTGTCCACTGCAATTTATCTTTTGCATTTTGTATTGATGGGAATCGCCTTTGTACATCTTGATAAGATTTCCCAAAATATTCATCTGCATTAATATAATTAATCTTAATCTTATTCGCTTTATCAGCAAGAATTTCATTCTCTTTACACAAATTTACAACAGTCTCTGCCATATGTTTTATAGTAACTAAATTGTCAGGATTTCCTATGTTGAAAATTTCTTTTCTTGCGCATTCATTTGCATTTTCTATAATCTTGATAAGAGCAGAGATCCCGTCAGATATATAAGTAAAACTGCGCATTTGCATTCCATCTCCGACGATATTAATATTTTCTCCACACGATATATTGCTTAAAAATTGCGTTAGGACCCTAGATGATCCTTTATTTTTGTTTCCTATATCGTCAAGGCGTGGTCCTACCCAATTAAATGGACGGAATAATGTATAATTTAGGTCATCTCTTTCGCCGTATGCGTATATTACCCTGTCTAGCATCTGTTTTGAGCATGAATATATCCATCTTTGTTTGCAAATTGGCCCTGTGACACAATTTGACTCATGTTCTTTAAAGCCATCTTGGTCTTCGCACATTCCGTAAACTTCAGAAGTTGACGGAAATATAATTCTTTTGTGATATTTAGCACACAATTTTACAACGTATAGATTTGACTCAAAGTCTAGTTCAAATACGCGAAGTGGGTCTGTTACATATATGCTAGGATTTGCTATTGCCACTAGAGGCAATATTACGTCATGATCTACTACTAATTCTTCTATTTTTTTAGACTCTTCTAAAACGTTTAATTTAATGAAATTAAAATTTTTAGAACCAAGCAAATGAGTTATTTTTTTATCTGAAATATCTACACCTGTAGTATGCCAATCCTTATGGTTTTGTACGATTTCTTCTATTAGATTACTACCTATAAAACCACCTGCTCCTAAAATTAAAACATTCATATGTACCTCACAGAAATTTACACATTAAATCTAAAATGAAAAACATCTCCATCTTGAACTTTGTATCCTTTCCCTTCTAGACGCATTTTCCCAGCAGCTTTAGCGCCAGATTCTCCGCAATATTTTATATAGTCTTCGAAACTAATTGTTTCTGCACAAATAAAACCACGTTCAAAATCTGTATGAATTACACCAGCAGCGATTGGTGCTGTCGCGTCGGATCTTGTCGTCCAAGCATGTGCTTCTTTTGGGCCTATCGTAAAAAATGTAATAAGGTCTAGCAAACTATACCCACCTTTTATTATTTTTGATAACCCAGACTCAGAAAGGCCTAGAGATTGTATAAATTCATCCTTTTCTTCTTGTGAATCAATGATTGCTATTTCTGACTCTATTGCAGCAGATACTATGACTATATTTGAGTTGCGTTTTTTTGCAAGAACATCTACTTGTTCTGTGAACTCATTCCCTTGAGAAACATCATCTTCATTGACATTGCAAATGTACAAGACTGGTTTTCTTGTTAATAAATTTAATCCATTTACTATACTTTCTTCTGAATCTGAAAATTTTAAAGAAGATGCGAGATTTCCATCTTCCAGTGTTTTCTTTATTAAGTTTATTATATTTTTTTCTTTTTCTATATCTGCACTTTTTTTCTTATTAATTGTTGAAAGTCGTCTTTCTAGAGTATCTATATCAGATAACATTAATTCCATGTCTATAGTATCTATGTCTCTTACCGGATCTACACTGCCATTTACATGTACAACATCATCGTTTTTAAAACATCGTACTACGTGCAATATTGCATCAGTATTTCTTATATTCCCAAGAAATTGGTTTCCTAAACCTTCTCCTTTGCTTGCTCCTTTCACTAAGCCTGCAATATCTACTACATCTAATTGTGTAGGAATGATTCTTTCGCTTTTTGCTATTTTAGCTAAGCTGTTTAATCTTTCATCAGGGACACCAACACGTCCGATATTTGGCTCAATTGTACAGAAAGGATAATTCGCAGCTTCTGCAGCAGCTGTTTGCGTTAAAGCATTAAAAAGCGTAGATTTTCCAACGTTCGGAAGCCCAACAATTCCACAATTAAATCCCATGATGTACCCCAGAAATAACTGAAATCAGGTTATATGATAATACTTTAGAAGTCAAGGATGAGTATAAACTCAAGTACATTGCGCAGATTAAAAACAGAAGTCGAACGGAATAATTGCTAGGAGAGTTAATAGATAAAATATTATTGATATCAAAAAAAACATTTATAGTTCACTTAATAGTTTCTTAATATTACAATCATAGCATTTGTTTATTATTTAATTTGAGAAACTTCATATGATAAAATTCAGCAAATTATTCACATTCTTATTCTTAGCTACTCTGCTTCCCAATGTAGATTGTACAAAACTGCCTTCATTTACAACTGAGCAGACACACAAACAATATACGCCAAATCAACAGCAAATGCATATAAATACAAATGAAGTCAATGGAGTATATTTAAGGCAAGAAACAATTATTAGCAAAGCGATTGATTGCATAGAAAATTACAAGGATATATACGTTTCACATAAAAACTCTGAAATTGTAAAAATAGGCAAACAAAAATCTAAGAAGGTTAATGGAAGAACTATTTCTACAAAAGCAGCTGAAGGTAAAGATAAATTGAAAAAAGAAATCTATAAGTTCGACAAGCTAAGCAATCTTATAATAAATGAGTTAGAACTTGTTAGAGACTATTCTGGCGATTATTCTGGATGTCTATTTCCATTTTTAGAAAAAATAGAAGCTGGCAGAATGTCGGGAGGTGTATGCCTTACATTTAGTTCACAGAATTCATTGGATATATTTTCTGAATATATAAAATCAACTATACAAGACGCTCCATCTATGACAGATTTTGTATTTTATTTAGAGGGTTTACTAAAAAGAATAGATCAGCAGAGACTTTATAATATTCAAGATAATATCCTCGAATCAGATAAGGCTGAAGGTACACATAAAAGTGAAGATGACTCCATAGAGCATGGTGTAGCTGAATACAATGATTTAAATATGTCAATTTACTTAGAATGTCCAGATGAAGACAGGTCGAAAAAGACAGAAAATTTTGTTTTTATGAATGACAGCTTTAACGCAGAAGAAAAAGAACATATTACTAATAAAATTATCGACGAGAAGCTAGTTAAGTTTTTTTCTGATTGGATAAATGAAAACTCAAAAAGATATGATGTAGACGGAGGGGCATATAAATCAGGAGATATGATGTTCTTTAATATAATTTACACGTTGTTACTAAATAAAGAAACTGAGAGTTCGTTGGCAAAACAATTAAGTTGTTCAATATCCCCAATTATAATGTGTTTTTTACGTGCAGAAATAATTCCAGGAGAAGATTGTGACGAATTCGAAAATCAATGGATGGCAATTCTTGAGTATGATTATTGGAATAATGTGATTCAATTATTGTCTCCTTACGTGAGTAATGGTCCCAGTTCTCTAGAACAAGAAGATAAGGTCTGTAAAGAGAAAATATATTCTCCAATTACATTGACTTTAAGTGATTCTTTAATTAAAGTTGAATAACATTTAGTGAAATGTTACGTATGAGGCTGCTTATGATCTGCTCACTTTTTATTATTTGCGTGTTTTTTTTAATTGATAATGTTCACTGTATAGGCTTATCAACTGCAAACGGCCTCATAAACAATTTATTTGGTAGCAGCTTGATTGCAAGCATGTTGTTATATTCTTCTGTTGTGTACGTATGTTATAGATTGATATGTAATTTCTTAGATACTGCACTAAAAACAAAAGAAGTTTTTTTAAAGTTTACAGTTTCTTGTATTAATTCATCTCTTTTCCTTACTGTATCTGCATTCTGTTGTAGTGTGTTTTTATGTAACTTTTTATTGAAAGGCAAAGATATCCACTTGTTCCGAGAATATGCTATTTTGGTATATGTATGTGCTTTATTCCTTAGCGTAATAAAACCTGCATTTATAGTAAAAAATTTAGATAGAAATAATTTGTTTTTAATTCCGCATAATGCAGCAAAGAAAATATTCAGAATATTCAGTATAACTTTTTTCTGGTCAATATTGGCATTTTTCATTGATATTAGTTTCAGGTCGCTATGCGGTGTAAAGACTGTTGTGAATACAACTATTGTGAGTGTACTTACATTTTGTTATGCATTGGAGTTATATATAGGACGACATTCAATCGCTATAATTAGCGAAGAAAAAGAGTATGCAAGCGCTGGGATAGTATATACGATTTTAAAATATATGGATAAGAATTGGTGGAAATTTAATATAGGTGCCATTTGTTTGCTTTTAATATTCACTATAAGATATAGAAATATAGATCTAATGAGCTTTATATTAAATTCAGGAGCTATATACTTAATGTTTTTTGGGGTTCAGGTTTTGAATTTATTCGTAGCTAGAGCTGCAACTCAATGTGCTAAAAATTCTAAAATAGAAAAACTACCACAAAGACTACTGAAAGAATTTCAATCACATGTTTATGCAAATGCAGCAGTTATAATTTTTGGTTTTTATACGGTTTCATTTGCGTTTTTTATCAATATATTTGCTATAACATTCACTTCCATTGGTAGATTTGTTCATGATATTTTACCTAGCGTTAGGCTTTTTGTGCAAATTTATGCAATTATTTTCTTGTATAAATCTCTACACTTATATCTTGCATACAAAACAGAACTTTTGACAATAGAAAAAAACGAAAATTCAGGGCGTTTAAAAACAGTATTGCAGTTACTTGCAAAATGTGCTGAAGTCTCAACATTAATTATATGTACATTAATGCTATTAGTAAATTATGGGTTTAGCATCAGTGCAATTTTAGGTGCTTTAGCTAGCGTAGGGTTAGCTTTCGGATTAGCATGTCAAGAGGCATTAAAATCGTTAATTCATGGAGTGATAATGCTTATGGAAAAAGATATAGCGGTTGGAGATGAAGTAACTGTTTGTGGTTTTCAAGGCGTAATTGAAGAAATAGGAATTAGGACTATGAAAGTCAGAGAAATTAATGGGGTTTTACATTCTATTCCATATTCTAATGTCCAAATAGTATCGAACAGATCAAGAAATTATTTTTTACACTGGATGGAAATGTACTTTCCGGCTTCAGCAAATATTGATAAAATAAACGAGATTTTAAATGATTCTATGAAAGAGGCAGCTGAAACAGATTATATAAAGTGTAGGTTAGTTGATCCTGGCTTTTTAAATTATGGGCTATGTGGGTTCGATGATTTTGGGAGTCGATTTATAGTAGTCGGATACGCTAAACCTGAGGTTAATTCTGGTTTTGCATCTGCTTTTTATAGAGTTGTTCGTTCAAAATTAAACGAAAATAATATGCCGTTACCAATTTGTACAGGTCCTCGTCCTATCATAGAAAACAAACGAACTTTCCCAATGATAATCAAATGATCCCGCCTGAAATCCAGTATTTTAATTGCTTTGATATATTTGCTCTGTTAATAACTTGCGCTTTCATGTTTTTCGGATACATAAGAGGCCTTGTAAAAGAAATCCTTAGTCTTGTGTCATGGGGCGTTAGTTTTTTTATTACATATCTTTTATATAGCTATGCGAATGATATTTTAACTCCATATGTATCGCAACCAATTGTTCGTAAATTCCTATCAGTCTTACTCCCATTCGTTTTATCTATAACATTTTTTTTGCTTTTAACATCAATTATTTCGGAAAAAGTAGCGGAAAGTAAATTTAAATCAGTTAATAAACCTCTTGGTGGAATTTTTGGTTTTTTGAAAGCAGCGATTATTTTATGTATAGCATTTTTTATGCTCATTGTATTTGATAAAAATGAGACCTTTAAAGTTATGCATAATGCTAAGATTTCTTCGATTTTTAAAGATATATCATTCGACACATTAAAATATATAAAAGAAAATAAAAACGATCTTCAGTTATTTTTTGAGGACCTATTTGGAAAAATGCCAGTTATTCAGTCAGAGAAATCAAAAGAAGAGGAAGCTCTATTTTTAGCTAACCCATCAATTTCGGAAACCGTATATAAAAAAAATGGAAAAACTCGACATGATGAGGATAAGCCTCTTCTCGAAAAGATGCGTGGGAAACAGAGAGATTTTTTAAAATTTATAACTGGAGAAGACGATAAATCAGTTTCAGAAGAACACGACATAACAAAAGAATCAAATACTAAAAAGAGCAAATCTTCGATGAAAGAGCAAAACAAAAAAAGGCTTATAAAAGCCTTAATTAATGATTTATCTGTTTTAGAGTAGCTATTTTTTAAAAATATTGCGAATATTAGTTTTGTGCCTACATATTATTAGCAAGTAAACAAACAGAATAGATATAATATTTCTAGCCGAAAATTCACTCGATACATTATTTATATTTAGTATACATAATAACGTCCCAACTAAGCATGAAGATAATCCAGCTACTGCAGATATTTTAATTGCAAAGAATATGATTCCCCAAGTGAAAATTGCAATAAGGCCATAAATAGGATTGAACGCCACCAACGCCCCTAAAAACGTAGCAATTCCCTTGCCACCATTGAACTTTAACCAAACTGGATACATATGTGCGAAGGTTACAATACACATTACTAATATTTTCAGATCTTCGTTTGTGCATAACAATACTGGAATTGCCCCTTTTGATGAGTCTAATATGAATGTTAATCCACCAAGAATTTTACCTTGTGTACGAAACACATTAGTAGCTCCAATGTTGCCAGAGCCTCTTTCTCTGAGCCTCTTGTTGCCAAACAAATTAGACAAAATTAGACCGAATGGAATAGATCCCAAAAAGTATGCGATACTAAAATAAAAAATATCTTGCATTATTTATATCCTGTTTAAAAACGCATCAGCTTCGTTGACTAATTTTGAGATAATCTCATTTACTGATAATTCTTCATTTATCAATCCAACAGATTGTCCTGCCATCATTGACCCAGTTTTTACATCGCCTTCAATGGCAGCTCTCCTCAATGCTCCGGCCCAGAATTTTTCAAGTGTTAATCGTGCTTCTTCTAGCGACCATTCTCCGGATTCAAATTTAAACAAAGCTTCTTTTTGCCTTACCAAGAATTCTTTTGATGCATCATTCTCTAAAGCTCGTACAGCTGTTACAGGGAAATTTTTATCTAATTGAACAGACGAAACGGCGTCCCTGCTTTTAGCAGAAATAAACGCTTTTTTGAAATCATTATGGACAGTGGCGTCTTTGCAACAAGCGAATATACTTCCTAATTGGCATCCATATGCTCCCAAATTAAGCATGCTTGCGTATATTTCTCCTCGGGCAATTCCTCCAGCCACAAAAATAGGATACCCTTGCAATTCTAACAATATTTCCTGAACTAAAACTAATGTAGACACTGGGCCTATATGGCCGCCAGCTTCGCTTCCCTCGATAATTAGCCCATCTACACCATTTTTGAACATCCTTTTTGCTAATATTAATGTCGGAGCAAAGCCAAAACATTTCATTCCGTAACTATGAGCTTTTTCTATTGATTGTTTATCTACAATTCCACCAGCAAAAAATAAGTGGGAAACTTTATGTTCGCCACATACATCTATTAGATTTTGTAAATCTGGGTGAGCCAATATTAAGTTTACTCCAAAATTTCTACTAGTTTTTTTCTTAGTTTCTTCTATCTCTTTTGAAAGCATTTCTGACGACATTGCTCCACATGCTAAAACGCCGAAAGCTCCTGCATTTGAAATCGCAGAAACAAGATTAGAGTCAGAGACCCATGTCATGGCTCCACCAATTATTGCATAATCACAACCCAATAGTTCATTTCCTTTTTTCATTAAACTTAACAGTTTATCTGTCATGATATTCTCCGTAAATTATTTAATAACCATTTTTCGTATAATCTTTGTATGTGACTGCAATTTGGAGGTAATTCAGTAAACCAACGAATATCAATTCGTTCTTCGCAATCATTAAACCTTTCAAAACTTCCACATTTAAATAAAAACCTAACATCATAGTGTAAAACAGGTCTTTTATTTTTTGAGCATGATATCACATGTGAGTCGATATCAAAAATTCCTTTACTCACAGATGAGATATCTAATAAACCTGTTTCTTCTAAGGCTTCTTTTCTTGCTACAGAGTAAAGGTTGCTATCACCTTCTGCATGTCCGCCTGGATGTAACCATATGTTCAGTTTTTTATGCAAAAGCAAAACGAATGCTGTTCCTTCATTATTTTCTATCCAAGCAGACGCTGTTATGTGACACTTCCCATCTAGCCGCTCGAAACAAGCAGCATCATTTTTTACAAAATCTATTAAACCTAACCTATCAGCTTCTTCTTTCTGATCATAAGCATGATAATTCATTAACTGTTTTAAAAGTGAATTTCGAAACATATTAAACTTAAGTAGTTTTTTATAATTTACACGTTTTTTATAATTTTTTCTACTTTTTCTTGACATTTTTTTTCATTGATAATCTATATAAATTAATGTAATCTTAACAGGTTTTCATTGCATAGGAGAAAATGACAAAAAATAGATTATTGGCAACTAGTATAGTTGCTTTAGGAATGTTTTCTAGCGTAGGCCACAAATCTGCATGTTAATGAAGATCAAGAACGTATTCGAAAAAGCTTTCAAGATTTGTCGGAGAAGCTTATTGATACTGAAATAACAGATGAGGAGTTTGAGCAAGTTGTTGAAGATAATTAAGCCTGATGTGAGTAGTCCTGAGCCAGTTAATGTTGAAAATGCCGCACATATAGCGCATGAAATTAGGAGAGCAATAGATGAATCACGTGATGGAAAGATTACCCTCAAGGATGGTAAATTTAATAACGATGTTTTCAGCCGTTTGTTGAAAACAAAAAGGTAAAAAACTAGTCGGCAAAGGGATTATCACATTAGTTAATGATGCTGCTGGATATGTAAAAGAAAATATTAAGAGTATAAACCTGAAAACAATTGAAAAAGAGTATTGCCCAAATATTACTAAGATTACATGTAGATGCTTTATTGGATGTACAGCATTAGAAGAAATCATAACTCCAGAAAGTGTTACTGAGATTGGAGCAGAATGTTTTTCTGGGTGCAGATCATTAACAAATATAACACTTTCTAGTAATTTAAAGAAAATGGGAAATAGCTGTTTTCATGGATGTACAAAATTACAATTTGTTAATGTAATTGAGTCTGATGGGAAGACAAAACAAGTTAGAGTTAAATCTGTTACCAGTATGCTACAGGACATTATGGCAATTCTATAGTTATTTCCTTAGGAATTGCAACTCATATCAGTCTTAAATTAAATTTATTGATGAGGGACAGGACATAGAGTCTGAGCATTTCAGCTGAGTTCGAATAGAATTTAGTTCTTTGATGCAACCGGGCTAGGCCTGTTCTTAGGACAGAATTGTATGACTCAACAAAACATGTTTCAGTATACTGAGCCACGGCTTTAAAACAACGGTTAGCGATCGTTTGTTATGTGATATAGTTATTTCCCTATGAAAAAGCTGTTAGTATAGCGTTTTGGAAGGTTTCAAATTGATGCATAATATATCGCAATTTTTTCTTTAATTTTGCCCGAAAG
>CAYPOM010000009.1:0-53862 GCA_964412505.1 uncultured Alphaproteobacteria bacterium | reverse complement strand
GCCAGAAAAACAGATTGAATTCAAGAACGTTAATTTTGATTACAATGATTTCAACTATTTATTAGAAACAGAAGGTAAGGAGTTAGTCAACAAAGACATTATCACATTAGCAGATGTGAATGCTGGATATATAAAAGAGAATATTAAGAGCGTAGATCTTAAAAAATTTGAAACAACGTATAGCGTGAAAATTAACAAGCTTGGAGATGAATGTTTTAGGAATTGTAACTTATTAAAAGAAATTAAAATTCCTGAAGGTGTTACTAAGCTTGGAACGGGCTGTTTTGGGTGTTGTAAATCATTAACATCTATAACTATTCCTAACGAAGTTACTAAGATTGAATCCCACTGTTTTAGTGGATGTAATTCATTAAAAGAAATTATAATTCCTGAAGGTATTACTAGTCTTGAATTTTGTTGTTTTAGTAACTGTAGTTCATTAGAAGAAATAGGTCTTCCTAGTACTTTAAAATCTATTGGAGCGTTCTGTTTTGAGAGATGTCAATCATTAAAAAAGGTTGACCTGCCACAAGGTTGTACAGCGTTAAATAATGATTGTTTTTATGAATGTTCTAACTTAGACGAAATAAATTTAGATAACATTGAAATGATATGGCCTGGTGCATTATATAGGTGCGATAAAATATACACCAAGTTTCCAGAAAAATTAAAAGACTATAAAGAACAAGCATTTACAGATCCTAGGGGGCTTAAGTCTGTTGTCATTCCAGATAATATAAAAGAAATGCCTAAGTATGCATTATACTACTGTGAATCATTAACATCTATAACTATTCCTAACGGAGTTACTAAGCTTGGAATCCTCTGTTTTAGTGGATGTAATTCATTAACATCTATAACTATTCCTAACGGAATTACTAAGATTGGATACTGCTGTTTTTTTTGCTGTGAATCATTAACATCTATAACTATTCCTAACGGAGTTACTAAGCTTGGAACCTTCTGTTTTTCTAATTGTGAATCATTAACCACATTCCATATAGATATGTTAAATGGAGAGACAAAGACATTTAATATTACTGCTGGCGAAGATCCAACAGATCAAATTATGGAAAAAATGAGAAAATTAAGAAGCCTCAGTCTGCCACCTAAAAAATAATTAAATCTATGTAAACCTAAATTACGCCTTCATCAATGGAGGCGTTTTTTGTATTAATAGTTCTTAGCTTGTTTTCAAGCTACACTTTTTCTCTTTTATTGCAATTTTCATTGACTATATGGTATTCTGTACGGAACTTTTTGCAAAATTTTATTTTGAGGGATTTTTATGTCGGTCGTGTGTAAAGCAGAGCAAAAAAAGGTCATCTTATTAACATTAAGTGTATTTATCGCTTTAGTTGCAGTCTTTTTGATTTATAAGGTTTTGTTTAGCAAAGATGATAAAGGTGAGTTTGACTGGACTCCTCCAGCTGTAAAAGTTGAGGTTGCAAAATTAACCCCAATTTGCCGCTTTGTAAAAACTAATGGAAGTCTTAAAGCTAGTGATTCTGTTGAAATAAAAGCGGAAGTCGATGCTAAAGTCTCAAGAATACATTTCGTCGAAGGAAATGATGTTAAGCAGGGTGATTTACTTGTTGAGTTCGATAGCGCACGAGCAGAAGCAGAGTTAAAAGAAGCAGAGGCGCAATATGCAAAAGTTCGTGCAGAGTATTTGCCGTCTAGCAAACTTGCTACAAGTAAGGTTGTAAGTGATGTAAAAGTTGGACAACTGAAGGCGGAAATGGATTCGTTGTCTGCTACAATAGAAACAAGGCGAGTCAATTTGTCGAAGTATAAAATTTACGCTCCTTTTGCAGGGAAAGTTGGATTACGAAATATAAGCGAGGGGCAGTACGTTAATAACGGAACTACAATAACAAAAGTTGTGGACACAAAAAAGCTTCTGGCTGATTTTAAGGTTTTAGATATAAATATTGCTGATGTTTATCAGGGGCAAGTGATTGAGGTGAATGCTGATGGTAATAGCAATGTATATAGAGCAGAAATAACTGCAATAGATCCAGAAAGCGATAAAATGACCCATGGATTTAATGTAAGGGCTGTAGTTACTGGGCATAGCGACCAACAATTAAAGCCCGGTATGTATATTAGAGTTAATATCCCACTTGATAGTTGCAAACAAGGTATTACAATCCCAGAATCTGCTCTTGAACGATATGGTGACAGTGAATACGTTGTGCGTATAACAAAAGAAAATAAAGCTGTCAGAACGCCCGTCGTGTCAGGCTATAGAAGCGGGGGACTAGTTGAGATAATGAGTGGGCTCCTTGATGGCGATACCGTCGTCACCGAAGGGCAACAGAGGGTAGTAGACGGGCGTGAAGTCATGATTGAAAAAAATATCGACATTATGTCTGTTATAAATAATAAGGTGAATTCGAAAAAATAGTGTGAGGTGTCGTATGGATTCAAGAAAGAGTATCACAGAGGTTTGCATACATCGCCCAGTATTTGCAACAGTACTTACTATTGTTGTTATGTTATTAGGTGTAGTCTTCTATTCTAGATTGCCTGTTTGCGAATATCCTAATGTCGAGAGCCCTGTAATAACGATTGAAAGTGAATATCCAGGTGCAAGTCCACAGGTCATGGAAAATCAGATTTCTAAGATTTTAGAAGGCCAATTTGCGACAATCCCCGGTGTTGAGACTATTACATCGAATAGTACAACTGAAAAAAGTGAAATCACGGTTGAGTTTTCTCCTGAAAGAGATATTGATGGCGCAGCATCAGATGTTAGAGACAGGATATCTCTTGTAAAAGCACAACTCCCTCAAAGTATTCACGATCCAGTTATAAGAAAAGCCGACAACTCGGCTACGGCTGGCTTGTTCTTAGTTTTTTCCAGCGATAAGATGGATACTGGGAATTTGTACGACTATGTAGAGAGGTACATAAAACCAAAATTCGAAATGATTAACGGCACGGCTCAAGTTCATGTTGGTGGTGGCGATGTAAAAACAATGAGGGTTTTTATCGATCCACATAAATTGGCATCTTTAGGACATACACCTGCAGATGTCGTTGAGGCGCTTGGCAACCAACACGTTGAACGTCCTTTGGGGCGTGTTGTCGGAAAAGACAGAGAATACATGATTATAGGTAAATGTGAGCTAAGCAATCCAAAGCAGTTTGATGAAATAACTATTAATTCAAAGACAGGAAGTTCTCAGGTTGTAAAAATTAGAGATATTGGTCATACTGAATTCGTTAGCGAAGAGAAGAGAAAAGGGTTATTTTTCAATGGCAAAGAGGGGGTGTCTATATCTATAACTAAACAGTCAAAAGCTAATCCAATCACATTAAGTCAAAGTGTTAAGAAGATGTTGCCGGAAATTAGGGAAATGCTTCCAAGGGATGTAGATGTCATTATAGCTATGGACGAGGCTGATGCGATTAATGAATCCATGAATAACGTATTTGGTGCTATTTTTGAGGCTATTGTTTTGGTCGTCTTGGTCGTTTTGTTTTTCCTGTGGTCACCAAAAGCTACAATCATTCCTATTGTTACAATACCTGTTTCCTTAATAGGTACTTTTGCATTACTTCATATGTGTGGATTCTCTGTGAATATAATGACATTATTGGCAATGGTTCTTGCAGTCGGATTGGTTGTCGATGATGCAATAGTCGTCTTAGAAAACGTATATAGGCACATGGAAAAAGGGAAATCAAGGTTACAAGCATCAATTGATGCGTCTAAAGAAATTACTTTCGCTGTTATAGCAATGACTTTGACTTTGGCTACTGCTTATATACCTCTTGCTTTTACTCCAGGGCGTTTTGGTCGAATGCTTAGAGAATTTGCCGTTACATTGTCAGGAGCTGTTTTAATTTCTGGCTTTGTAGCTTTAACGTTATCTCCGATGATGTGTTCAAAATTTATACAAGATTCAGATAACACAAGAGAATACAGCTCTCAACTTCTTGTAAAATTAAGAGCGATTCAAGAAATGTGCTTAAGCCGAATAGATTCATGGTACAGCAATATGCTAGAAAAAACACTGAATTTTCGCTCAATTGTTTTAGGAGTTGCTGGAGGTATTCTTGCAATAGGTTGCATATTATTACATATATTGCCGTCAGAAGATTTACCTAGAGAAGATCGTGGATATGTTAACATAAGAGGCGAAACTCCGATTGGAGCTACATATAGTTGGGTAGAAAGTAATTCTATAAAAATAGATGAATGTATGAAAAAGATGCCAGACGTGGCATTACGTTACGTGGATGCAAATACAAATGAAATATCTGGATTTATTACTTTAAATCATTGGAGTAAAAGGTCTCATACAGCACAAGAAATAGCAGATATGTTGCATACTGAACTAAGGAAGATATCTGGAGTGTTGGCTTCTGCTTATACTTTTTCTGGATCAGGCTCTGATAATAGCGTGCAGTTTGTTTTACAAACGAATCAGGGTTATGAGTACTTAGAAAGATATGGACGCCATTTTGCTGGGGTGCTGTCTCAGAGTTATCCAGGAGTTACAAGCGGGGTTAGAAGCACATTACTGCCTCCTCAGCAAGAATATATAGTCGAAGTAGACAGAGAGAAAGCATCAGCTGTAGGTGTAACTGCGTATGATATATTGTCCGCAATAGAAACATCAATAAAAGGTACGAAAGCTGGTAACGTCCAACGTGAGTCATACAGAGATGAGTTGTTTGTACAGCTAGAGCCTAGTAATAGAGAAACGATAGATATTCTAAAAGATATATACGTAAGGGGACAAATTACAGAAACAAGACGAGACCAAAATGACATTAATATGATTCCTGTAGTGGATTTAATTAATGTAAAAACTCGTATGTCTCCGACAGGGCTATATCATAATAATAAGATGCTCGCAGCAAGCTTTACAGCTCAATTAGCTCCAGGGTATCCATTAGGAAAGGTAGTTAGCGATTTACAAGAGCTTAAGGCTAAAAATCTTCCAGATACGATTTTGTTATCTTTTGTCGGTTCAACAAAAACATACATAGAGGATGGAAGACAAATGCTTTTTGTGTTTCTACTTGCTATTGTTTTTGTGTTTTTGGTCCTTGCAGCTCAATTTGAAAGCTTCTGGGATCCGCTTATTATTATGCTTAGCGTCCCGTTAGCTATTACTGGTGCGTTATTCTTATTAGAAATTATTCCATCTGGCTCATTAAATATTTATTCAAAAATAGGTTTGGTCACTCTTGTTGGGTTAATTACAAAACATGGTATTTTAATTATAGACTTTGCAAATAAATTAAAGGAAACTGGCATTGATACTATAGAAGCTGTTAAACAAGCATCTAAGTTAAGACTTAGACCTATTTTAATGACAACATTTGCTATGGTATTCGGAGCTATCCCGTTGGCATTAGCTTATGGAGCGGGAGCAGGAGCAAGAAGACAGATAGGATATTCAATTATAGGAGGTATGTCTTTCGGTACGTTATTTACTTTGATGATATTACCAGCTTTATACGTTGTGTTTATCAATTTTAAAGAGAATGTCATATACAAATTTATAGGCGGAAAATCTTACTAGGTTTGTGTGATTTATATTTAACATATAGATCTATTATATGTAGATAGTTCTATATGTCATTTTTCATAAGTTTTGAGGTCATAGAATGTCTTTTCAGCTTTTGGATACTTTTAAAAAGAAAATAAAGGTTTGTGATTTAACGTTAAGCACAGTTATTTTGGAAAACAAAGAATTTCCTTGGATCCTGCTAATTCCTAGGATTGAGAATGCAAAGCAGATTAATCATTTATCTATAGAAGATCAATTGCAGCTAACTAGAGAAATAAATCTTTGTTCATGTGTTATGGAAGAATTATTTGAGTGTGATCGGTTAAATGTAGCTGCAATAGGTAATAAAACTCCGCAGTTACACGTACATATCATATGCAGATCTGAAAAAGATCCTTTATGGCCAGAAACAATTTGGGGAAAACCTATGAATAATATATCTTTTGAAGAAGCAGAAAATAGGGCTTCATTAATTAGAAATAAAATAGAAATTATGCTAAATGATTATTGATGTATATTTAAAGTATTTATACTAATCGTACAGCATTTGTATGATTAGCGTGGCATATTGCTATTGCCAATGCATCCGCAGCGTCTTTTTTTTCTAAAACACCACCTAACAGAACTTGGACCATTTTCCCGATTTGGTCTTTAGTAGCATGTCCATTCCCTACCACTGTTTTTTTTACCTTGTTAGGGGTGTATTCAAATACCTCTATTCCATAAATAGCTGGAACACATAATGCGACACCTCTTGCTAGTCCTAATTTTAGGGAAGATTCTGGATTCATATTTACAAAAACTTTTTCAATAGAACACACATTAGGATTGTATGTTTGCATAATGTGTAAAATATCTTTATACAATATTACGAGCCTTTCTGAGATAGAAACTTTTGTATTTGTATTTATGACAGAACAAAAAACTTTTTTTAGCTTAAATCCGTCATAATCTATTATTCCTATCCCAGTATGAACTAGTCCAGGATCTATGCCAATTATCCTCATTTACTTTAGTTGTTCTAGAAAACTATCAGAAACTTCATAGTTTGCTGTTACGGATTGTACATCGTCATTATCTTCTAGAGTATCAATTAACTTAAATATTGTCGTAGCAGTATTATCATCTACAGCAATTGTATTTATTGGTTTCCATATAACCTTGCACGATGATGGATCACCGTACTTTTCTATCAATATATCTCTTACAGAAGATAAATCAGATATTTCGCATAAAACATCGTAAGTTTCTTCGTTATCAATTACGTCTGTCGCGCCAGATTCTACCGCAAATTCCCAAAATTTTTCGAATTCATCAACAGTATTTTTGTATTCTATAAATCCAATATGTTGGAATTGGAAACTGACACTACCTGTTTCGCCTAATGTCCCACCATGTTTGTTAAATATTGATCTAATTTCTGGAGCTGTTCGATTTTTATTATCAGTTAGAGCTTCTACTATTATAGCAACGCCGCCTGGCCCATATCCTTCATAGCGAACTTCTGCATAATCGTTACCATCTCCACTTCCAAGTGCCTTTTTGATTGCACGATCGATATTATCTTTTGGCATATTTTCAGCACGGGCATTTATGAGTATGGCTTTTAGCTTCGCATTGCTTTCAACAACTGCTCCACCAGACTTGACGGCTACAGTAATTTCTCTAGATATTTTTGAGAATATTTTAGCCTTTTTTGCGTCTTGTGCGCCTTTCCTATACATTATATTTTTAAACTGTGAATGACCTGCCATGAAAAACCTACTAAAAAATTATGTTATAAGATTCTACTATGGTGCTATTTGTGATTTCAATAATAATATTGTTTTTGCATGATAACGATTACATATAGTAAGAAATTTTATTCTAATTATCGGGATTTTATTGCGTTTTATAAATTTTCATAAAATAGCAATTAGGTCCAGTTGACATGCCATTTAATTTCATGCTACTATCTAAATGAGTTGGGGGTGTAGCTCAGTTTGGTTAGAGCGTCGGCCTGTCACGCCGAAGGTCGCGAGTTCGAGCCTCGTCACTCCCGCCACTTTAATCATAAGAAATTTTTGTTTGTTTAATACTTTTTAAGTACATTTTGTTAAATTTGTATTTCAGTAAATGCAGTTTTAAAAAATGTGTTTGAGTATTTTATTAGAAAAAAAACTTTTAATAGGAGAATATTTTCTAAAACATGGATTTCTAAACGAAGAAAAAATAAACACAATATTATTATCTCAAAATATGCTGTATGAGCATGGAAATATCATTCCATTCGGGCAAATAGCTATATCTTTAGGTTTGATAACAGAAAGAGAATTAATTATTATTTTAAGCGAAATTTTTCATTTAGATATTGTAGATTTATTGTCAGTTATAATTTATAAAGAAAACGCAAATTTACTTGAATACTCATACAGCAAAGAAAATACAGTTGTTGTTTTTTATAGCGATCAATCAAATATTAAAATAGCTATAAATGATCCTTCCAACCTTAAAATATTAGATGAGCTTGCATTTAAATTCCACAGCAAAAAGACGCATTTTTATATAGCAGAAAAAGAGCAAATAGAGAGATTAATTTCAATATATAGCAGACAGCATTTCGATGAGTTAGATGCAGTAAGCTTCTTCAATAATCTGATTCATTTAGCTATAGAAAAAAATGCGAGCGACGTTCATCTATATCCTAAAGAAAACAATATTAATGTTAGGATTAGAGTAGATGGAGTTCTAGAACATGTAGATTCTATTAATTATAAAAATTGGCAATCGATTTCATCAAGAATTAAAGTATTAGCTGATTTGAATATTACAGAATCTAGGCTACCTCAAAGTGGACATGCAAATTTAATAGTTAACGGTCACAAGCTAGATTTAAGGGTTTCTACGCATCCAAGTAATTTTGGCGAATGCATAGCAATAAGAATTTTAGATGAAAAAAATAGCAAAAAACAGATATCAGATTTAGGATTTTTAAAAGAAGATGAGTCGTTTTTAACAGATATAATTCGTAATACTACAGGGATTTTTTTAGTAGTTGGACCAACAGGTGCAGGGAAAACTACGACTTTGTATTCTCTATTAAATGAACTCGCTAAAGATCAATTAAATATAATGACTCTAGAAGATCCTATCGAATATCAGATAAATGGTATACAGCAGCTTAATTTAGATGATGAAAATTTTATATCATTTGCAGATGGAATTAAATCGATACTGAGGCAAGACCCTGATGTGCTCTTAGTAGGAGAAATCAGAGATGAAAATACTGCTGCATCAGTGATACGTGCATCTTTAACAGGACGTTTAGTTCTTGCGACTTTACACGCGCCTACGCCGATAGATGCAATAAGGCGCTTGTTAGATTTGAATGTCGATATTTCTGAAATTTCTAGCCAAATTCTTGGCATATTTACACAGAGATTAGTTCGTAAGAAAATAGGTAATATATATAGTGGGCGGATTCCGATTTGTGAGTATGTGAAATTTAGCGAAGCTGTTCGCCAGCAGGTATTGAGCGATTATGCAATGATTAATCTAGATGCTACATTTGAACGATCAATAAAAAAATTATTAAAAGATAGAATAACTGATTTAGCTGAGATAGAAAGAGTATTTGGAAAATTATACTAAGTAACTCAAGCTTGACAATTTAGTTATTGTATCTGAAATGTTTCTTCTAATCTATAAATGACAAAAATATATCTTTTTCTATTGAAAATATACTTGAATCTGAGGCGTGATTTTTGAAAAACTTTTTTAAAAACGGAATTAAAACAACTTGATCTTCATAATTTAACTCGAGTAAATCGCCTGCTCCATAGTTTCTTATTTCTTTTATATAAGCTGTACCCAAATCATTGACTATAACTTGTTTGCCAATTAAATCGTTTATAAGGAACTCGTCGTTTTGCAGCTGGATATACTGGTAAAATAATTTCCCTTTGTTTCTTTCTGCGCAATTTCTATCGTTAATCACATCTAGTAAGATTACTGCTTGATTAGAATTTTTTTCCTGAAACGATATTATGTTAACAACTTCGTGAGATTCAGAAAAAAGCTGTTCTTCTTTGTCAAATTCATCAAAACAAAAAACACGCATAGCACCGCGGATGCCATGCGCACATATTACCTTTATTACAGGTACGAAAGCGCTTTTGCTTTTACTATGCATTAGCCGCAGCTTCAGCTGCTAAACGCATTTTCTCTTGAGCCTTTTTCTTTGGCGCAGATTTTTTTGGAGTAGCTGTAATCTCCTTCTTCTTGCATAACCCAGCATTTGCGAAGAATAATTCTATCCTCTCCGAAGGTTTTGCTCCTACTGAAAGCCAATAACGAGCTCTTTCTTCATTGATGTAAACTCTTTTAGGGTCATCATTGCTCAACAACGGATTATATGTTCCGATTTTTTCAATAAAACGCCCATCTCTAGGGCATCTAGAGTCAGCTACAACGATCCTATAAAAAGGACGTTTCTTTGAGCCACCTCTAGCTAAGTGCATTCTTAAAGCCACACAAAACTCCCATGCTTAATTAAACATAAATACAGAATTTTATACCATATGTGAACCATAAAATCAAATGCCTATGGATTGCGAATTAGCTCATTGCATGTAATGATATGATGATTATTTGGAGTTATGAATTAATAAAAGCTTGTAAGCATGGAGGCAACGAGAGGTTAATAAAGATTGTGTTTAAAAATGGAGTTCAGAAGTGGAGATGTAAGGAATGTGGGAAATATCAAGGAGCAGTAGATAGTAGAGAAAAGTACACGGAAGCAGACAAGAAAGCGGCATTATCGTTGTATCTTGAAGGAGTTGGTTTTAGGCCAGCAGCAAAAATCCTGTCAAAATCAGTTGAAATGCTCAGACTCTCCGCGCCACTGCTCGTCAATAAATTTAACTCAAGACCGATATGATTCGCAATTCCAAATTGTGAAACTAAAACGGTATATCATCGCTAATGTGTTCGTCTACATTAACACCAAAATTATCGTAAGAAACAGACGGGAAGTCACCCCTATCAGAGCTCATAACAACCAGTTCCCCAGAAACTCGTGTAACAACTACCTCTGTAATAAATCTCTCATTGTTGTCTTGGTCAACCCATTTTCTGCTTTGCAACTGCCCTTCAACGTATACCTTACAGCCTTTCCTGACGATCTTTTCGGCAATTTCTGCAAGACCTTGATTAAAAACAACGACTCTATGCCATTCTGTTTTATCCTTCTTTTCTCCCGTGTTTTTATCTTTCCAAGACTCTGTTGTCGCTACTGAAAAACTAACAACCTTTAACCCGTCTTGAGAATGACGTACATAAGGATCTTTCCCAACATTCCCAACCAAAATTACTTTATTGATACAAAAAGCCATACTATACCATTTAATGCATATTCCAATGTTATCATAAAATCAATAAAAAGAATATCATTTTTATAAATCCTTGAGTCTTTCTATTTTTTTTGGTAGAGTACGCAGTATTTGTTGTAGGATTCGACCACGCTTATATACTTTTTGCTTGCATGCCATTTGGAAATGCTGCATTAAGTTATTCTGTGTCGTTTGTCCGTTTTTTATGTTTTTTTGTAAGGATTTGAGAGTTGGCCTCACAGTTAAAAATATGCCCTGAATCTGTAAGGGCTCTAGCTGAATTGCTTAGAGAAACAGATTTATCTGAAATCGAGTATCAAGTAGATTCTTTGCGTATTAAAGTTGTTCGATCTATGCAGACTGCTGTCATTCCGGTGTCTAGCAGCACTGTTGAAAAAGTTAACATACAAAATACAGAAACTTCTACGGTCGCTGTAACTGATCATGCAAAAGATCCGAACGCAATAAAAGCAAAAATGGTAGGAACTGTTTATTTGGCTCCTGGACCAGGCGCAGCCCCTTTTGTGAAAGTTGGAGATTCTGTACAAGAAGGGCAAACATTATTCATCATAGAAGCTATGAAAGTAATGAATATGATCAAAGCGCATAAAGCTGGCGTCGTAAAAGAAATTTTAGTAAATGATGCTCAGCCTGTTGAGTATGATGAGCCTATAATGATAATTAGCTAATTTGTTATAAAAAATATGAAAAAGATACTTATTGCAAATCGCGGAGAAATTGCCTTAAGGATTATTCGCGCATGTAAGGATTTGGGGATTCAGACTGTCGCTGTGCATTCAACAGCAGACGTTGATGCAATGCACGTCAGGTTGGCTGATGAGAGTGTGTGCATAGGGCCATCAAACCCAAGAGAAAGTTACTTGAATCCAGCTGCTATTGTTTCAGCTGCGTGTATCACTAACGCAGATGCAATACATCCCGGCTTTGGCTTTTTAAGTGAAAATGCAACATTTTCATATATGGTTTATGAACATGGCTTGAAATTTATCGGCCCTAGCGCAGATCATATTGCTATGATGGGCGATAAAATTACAGCAAAAAAAACTGTGTCGAAGTACGGCATTCCGACAGTTCCTGGGTCTGATGGCTCCGTTTCTTCTAGCGAAAAGGCAAAAAAAATAGCGCAAGAGATTGGATATCCTGTGCTTGTAAAGGCCGCCGGTGGAGGAGGTGGGCGAGGAATGAAAGTCGCTTACTCAGATGAAGAAATAGAAATCGCATATGAGACAGCGCGACGCGAAGCTGGGGCTGCTTTTGGAAACGATCAAGTATATATTGAAAAATATTTAGCAAAACCAAAACATATAGAATTCCAAATTTTGTCAGATGGGAAAGGTAATGCGATCCATCTTGGAGAGAGAGATTGCTCCTTGCAGAGGAGAAATCAGAAAATTTGGGAAGAAGCGTTAAGCTGCGTGTTATCTCCTGAAGAGAGAGATGCGTTTGGCAATAATGTCGCAAATATGGTCGCCAAAATAGGATACTCTGGCGTAGGAACGCTTGAATTTTTGTATGAGAATGGCTCTCTATATTTCATAGAAATGAATACACGTATTCAAGTAGAACATCCTGTGACTGAAATGGTTACCGGTATCGATTTAATAAAAGAACAAATTTTAGTAGCTGATGGGAATGAATTAACAATAAAACAAAGAGATGTAAAATTCAAAGGACATGCCATAGAGTGCAGGATAAATGCCGAAAATCCTGTAGATTTTACTCCATCAGCAGGGACTGTAAAAGATTATCATTGCCCTGGTGGGCCTGGCGTTCGAATTGATAGCGCAATATATAGCGGCTATAAGATTCCTCCGTATTATGATAGTTTGATAGCTAAATTAATTGTGCACGGAGATAATCGTGATCATTGTCTATCTAGGCTTAGGAGAGCTTTATCTGAGTATGTGATTACAGGTGTAGATACGTTGATTCCATTGCATAAAAAATTGTGCGATTGCCAGGCTGTGAAAGATGCAAGCTTCGATATACATTTTTTAGAAAACTTTTCTGGCCTATAAATTAAAATTTCTGTAATTAAATTGCGCTATCAGTGGTCTAAGTGAACCAGAAATGCACATATTCGAGCTTCTTGTTTGTGTGTATTTTAAGAAAGCCATTTGCTTCGATTATGATTGGATGGTACAATTCAAAATATAGAATTATTTATACGGTGTTTTGTATGCGTGCTAAAATATCAAGAAATGATCTGTTTTCTGCACTTAATCATAGCGTAAATATTGTCGACAGAAAGCCAGCTATTCCAATTTTGTCATATGTTTTATTAGAGTTTTCTGAGAATACAATTACATTTAAAGCTACAGATCTAGAGCATTCTTTGATTGAAACTGCGATAGCTGAAGTTGACACATTCGGCCGTGTTGCTGTACATGCTCAAACATTGCACGATGTAGTAAGAAAGATAAAAGATGATGCAATAGTTGAATTATCTTTGACCGATAAAGGAAACAGAATACAGATAAGAGCAGAAAAAGCTAAGTTTGAAATTAATACACTTCAAGCGGAAGATTTTCCTCAGTTCGATTCAATTAAAGATAGCAGTGAATTTTCTATTCCGATTGCAGACCTTAAAACAATGATAGAACGAACAAAGTTCGCAATGGCTCAAGAAGAGACACATTATAACTTAAACGGCATTCTATTTAGTATGGATAAATCAAATAAAATCGTAGCTGCTTCCACTGATAGGCATAGGTTGGCCATTTGCAAAATAGATACGATAGAGGGATACAGTCCAATCGGTATTTTGTCTAAGAAAACAGTGTTAGAATTGAAAAAACTGTTAGATGGAACACGTGATGAAAATGTGAGAATTGTTAGAAATGAAGGGCAGGTGCAATTTTGTTTGAGTAATGTGACACTCACGGCAAGAATTGTAGATGCAGAGTTTCCTAATTACGAAGCCGTCGTACCGTCAAAGGATGAGAGCAGTTTCTTTGAAATTAACAGATTGGACTTTTTAAACGTAATAGACAGAGTCGCTGTAATATCTGAAGACAAAACAAGGTCTATAAAATTACGTACAAATAATGATTTGTTGCATATATCATCATCTAATATTGTAACAGGGGGGGTTGGACAAGATGAAATATTTATAAATAGCGTATTAAACAGTGAATGGGAAGCTAGTTTCAATGCCAGATATTTGCTTGATATAGCAAGCGCTTTATCATGTGAAAAACTGAAAATATATGTAAAAGATAGGTTGTCTTCAATACTTGTAGTCCCTCAAGATGGAAAGGAAGATTGTATGTTCGTAGTGATGCCTATGAGAGCGTGATCTGCAGATGTTGCAAGAATATACAGAACAGTGGAATGAAAGTTTTCAGAAAGAACGAAAATACTTAGAAAACGTTCTTGGTAAAAACTTGATAAGCGTTCATCATATTGGTTCTACTGCAATTCGAGATATATGTGCCAAACCACAGATCGATATTGCAGTGGAAGTGCATAATCTTAAAGGTGCCAAAATATTACAGGAATATGGATATATATTTAAAGGTGAATTTAACATCCCATTCCGCTTTTTTTTCTCGAAAAATGAACCACAGATTAATTTACATGTAATGCTTGAAGGGAATCATGAATTAGATAACTTTATTTCTTTTAGAGATTATTTAAATTCACATAAAGATGAATGTAAAATATATGCAGATGTAAAGCAGAATAATAAACATTTATTTAGAGAAAAAACAGAAAATTCTATATTTAATAAATATACATTATCGAAAGATGAGGTAATTAGAGGTATTATAAAAAGATCTGGATTCGATAAAATTTGTATGAGAAAAGTTGCTCATTACTTGGATTTTAATTATGAAAAGCAAGTAGCTGAAAAAAATAACTTAAAAATAAACGAAGATGCTATTAGGTGCGTACTTTACAAAGGAGCTGAAATAATAGGATACGCATTAGGAAAAGATAAAAATGTTATTTTTATTGAAGCAAATGAAAAATACGAAGAATTCTTGTCTTATTTTTTAAATTATCTAAGTTTTTTAAATACAAAATAACTCATAAATTGTCCGACATTCTGGGCTCAGTTCCAGTTCACTATATTTTGCCTCTTCTGCCTCTCTTCTCGCTTGATATACCTGCCTAGCCTCGTCGTCTGTACTCATTTTATTTTTTCTATCTCTTCTTTAGATAGGCCAGTATATTTAATAATTAAATCGCTTGGAACATTGTCGGAGATCATTTTCTTAGCCATAGCAATCTTTTCTTCTTTTGCTCCTTTCGCCATTCCTTCTTCTCTTCCTTGAGCTATTCCTTCTTCTCTTGCTAGTTCAGTTTTTACATTAAGTTCGCTATATTTCGCTTCTTCTGCCTCTCTTCTCGCTTGATATACCTGCCTGGCTTCGTTGTCTGTGCTCATTTCTTCCAAAATCTCGTATGCTTGTTCTATTTCCTGGGTTTTGTGTAAATCCTCCCTATTTGGATTTTTTATAAATTCTATCCATTCGTTCAATTTATCATTCAACTCTTTCTTCTCAAAGCTGAACTTAGGAAGCTCTATAAACACAAAGCGCATCTTATCGCTCATGACTTTGTAACCGTCTTTTTTGGTCTCTTGCAAAGTAATATACGCCTGATTTACCGGGAATTCCCTTTCTGTATCCAATACTTCCCCAAGGATCCAAATGCTTATCACCTTTGGTTTTCTGTAATCTATTCTACCTTTGTCCTCTGCTTTTTTGAAATTTTCCATAAGCATTCCAGCTGCATAGTGAATCGCTCTATCGTAAATTTCACCAGTATTTTTGTACTGCATTTCAATATCAACGAACATGTCGTTACCAATATCAGCTTTAATATCTAGCCTCATATTTGGAGAATCTTTAGCTTGCTTTATCAACTCTACATTCTTCAAAGTCACATCAAAAATGTGCGGCTTATCTTCTAAAATCGCATTCAAAAGTGATATTAAACACACCTTGCCTTTTTCTTGCCCAAATACGTTCTTAAATGTAAAATCACTTGTTAAAGGTAATAGATCTATCATCCCAAGCCTCCAATATAATTGGTAATACCCATACTACTATATTAACCTAAAAAAATCAAAAATACGGAAAAATACTCTCCTGCTTAAATAAGCTAACCAATACTTTGTATAAAATCAAAAACATGTTAGGTGTGTACTTTTTGCAACAAAAAAATCCCATTAATTGATTGTTAGTTATTTTATGTTGCCTTTTTGTGTTTTTTGTAGCATCATTGGCGCAGTTTTTATTAGGTGATATTACAGTGCGTAAGATTTTAGTATTGTGCGGCGCTTTAGTTTATGGTGTAGTTGCTGCTGAGAACGAAGTTCAAGAAGAAAGCACAGAATGTGCTGAGAGCAATTTTGAAGGTGTTAGCGTTTCTGCTGGTATCGGTTTTTCTAACTTGAAGTTACAAAATAAAGAAGACAAGTCTAAAAAAACAAAGTTGAATTCTTTTGCTGGTGAAATTGGTGCCAACTACAGACACAACATCGGAAACGACTGGTTGTTAGGTCTTGGAGCTGACGTAGAATTTGCAAGCAAGAAAAAAACATTCAAGAAAGAGTTGACTCTTGTCGAAAATGATGCAGAAGTCAAAGCTAATCAAGCAAAGTTGAAAGCCGGTAATGCGGCATATGATCTTAACGGGAAAGAAATTGTCGCCGCTGAGAATGATATAATCGCAACAGAGCACAAAGCAAAGCGTTATAGTGTAACTCCTGAGTTATATGTTTCTGCTGGTAAAGTTTTCTGCGAAGGCCGTTTCTTGCCTGAATTTTTGTTAGGTCTTTCTCACTCTGGTTGGAAATATACAGAAAAAATCGATCAGATTGCTGCTGACAAGAAGGTAACAAATCATTTGAATAAATTTGTTAAAAACAGAAAAGTTGCTCCATTTGTTGGTTTGAAGGCTTCTTATGCTATCAACGGCAATCTTTCCGTTTATGCTTTGGCTAAGTACAAGTTCGACACAAAGAAGAACAATACAAAAATGAAAGACAAGTATTCTTTCAACGCTGGTTTAAGCTGGAAGTTCTAATTACTTAACTTTAACCTCATTTAAAGAATAGAATTCTTTTCATATAAGCAGAGTCTAGATAATTCTAGGCTTTGTTTTTATTTGCACAAAATTGCAATTTTATTGCATCCATCTCTAACAATTTTTTCTGACAATTCAAGCTCAATTATTGCTCGTAAAATTTTGTTTGGCTGAGCGTTAATAACTTGCAGCAGATCATGGACTCTTATTTCGTATGCTCCCACTAACTGCAAAATTTTTTCTTTTATATCTCGTATAGATTTAACATCGATTTTAGTTTGAATATCGATAGTTCTCGTGAATAAATCTTCCTGCTGATTTTGCAGGTCTTCATGAAAAATCTTGTTATAGATATCGTATTTGTTAGTAACTATTTGAGCTCCTTCTTTGATCAATTTATTACACCCTTGACTTCTTGAATCCATAGGGGAGTTTGGAATAGCAAAAATATGCCGCTTGTAAGATTTTGCCATACTAGCTGTAATCAAAGAACCAGATTTTATAGAGGCCTCTACGACAAGCGTTCCATGAGACATCCCTGCAATAATAGAATTCCTTTTTGGAAATAGAATCGTGGAAGGTTGCGTATTATACGGAGCATCAGAAAACACACCTCCATTTTCTGATATTTTATAAAATAAGTCTTCGTTTTCTCTCGGGTAAATTACATTTACTCCTCCGGCAAGAATTGCTATTGTGCCGTTTTCTATGCTACCAGTATGAGCACTAGTATCTATCCCACGTGCCATACCTGATACTATGCACATATCTTTCGATAAATCACTAGATAATTCATGCGCTAACTTCATACCGTTAAGCGACGCATTTCTTGTCCCTACAATCGCTAAAAATTTCTTTTTATACAATTCCAAGCATTTTTCTTTGTTTCCGATAAAACTCAGGATTGGAGGTGGAGATGGAATTTCTCGAAGTAGTGGTGGATATAAATCATCTTCAAAAAACACAAGCCGAATGTTATGCTTTTTCAAATTTTCTATTTCTTTATTAGCCGCATCCTCAGAACAAATCTGAAATTTATTGCAATTTTCACCAGTTAATTCTGGAAGCATTTTGATTGCATTTTCTGCAGTTTCATAAAGAGACAAAATACTCCAGAATGTTGCTGGACCGATAGATTGACTTCGAAAAAGCCTAAGCCTATTGAATTTTTCAACCTTAGAAACCATCAATTATCCGTATAATCGTCACTATCTGAATCGAATTCTTTTATTACAGGAGAACGAAACTGATCTTGATTCGCCGTATCCTGTAATATCACATATTCTTTTTTTATGCATGATTGCACATTATAAACTTTCTCTCTCTGTCTCCAAAAACTCTGCCACTCATACCATGCTGATGATTGATGAACAGATTTATCCATTGCTAATGAATTTGTAGTAAAAGTAATTGCTATGATCAATGTAAAAAAACGAAATTTGAATATCCGAGTTAAAATATAATCAGAATCGCCATTTAAAAAATGATTCAGTATATATAAATACATGTTTAACATTGAGACTTATTCTGTGTAATCTCCATCTGTACTCTCAGCTTGTTCAACAGCTTTCTCTTCTAATTGTTTATTGTAAGCTCCGAATAAACCACTTGCATCGCTTTTGAAATTTTCATCATTTACTCCCTCTTCATGCGATTTATGGTGCCTACTTCTATATTCTTTCTGATAAACGTCCTCTGTCTCTTGGGAATTTTCATCGTGCACCCTTGATTTATGCGATTTATGATGACCACTTCTATCTTTTTTATGCTCAACCTTCTCTGTCTTATGTGATTTTTTATGATGTTTCGATGCATGCGTATCACAAATCAATAAACTTATACAAACAGCCAGCAGGCTCTTTAAAATTTTCATTATATATCTCCAATAATTAATGAGTAATAATTACATAGAATATCTTAAAAACAGACTAACATTTAACATGGCATATAAACGCGATATACACTATGCTATAAAATAATGCCATAAATTTACAAACGGCTTGTATAAAATAGCCATGAGAAGTTATAATTTAATATGTAACATCTCGTATTGTTAAAAATACGGATTGTAAGTAATTAAAAATAAGTATACTTATTCTATGAAAAATATATTTTTGTTTTTAATATTAATCTTGTTTCCTGGAACAAGTCATGCAAGCTACAAGCCAGTTTATTCTGAAATAATTTTGGATTTAGAAAGTGGCGTAGTTATGCACGAATATAACCCAGATGAGCAAACTCAGCCAGCTTCATTGACGAAAATAATGACATTGTACATTGTTTTTGCTAAGCTAAGGTCAGGTGAATTAAGAATGCGTGACACTGTTTTTTTTACTAGACACGCAACAAGCCAAAAGCCATGTAAGCTTGACATTACAAATGGAGATTGCATGACTGTTAGAGACGCAATAAAAGCACTTATAACTAAATCGGCAAATGATGTAGCAGTCGCTCTTGCAGAAAAAATTTCTGGTTCAGAAGAAGAGTTTGTGAAACTAATGAATGCATATGCACAGAATCTAGGCTTGAAGTATACAGTATTTCAAAATGCATCAGGTTGGAAGAACAAAAAGCAACTTACTACAGCAAGAGATTGTGCAATATTAACAACTGCAATGATTAGAAATCATAGAAATTATTATAAATTGTTTAAAACAAAAGTTTTCTGTTATGATGGGAAGAAACATAAAAACCATAATAATTTACTAGGTAGTCATAATGATTTTTTATTTCATGTAGATGGCGTAAAAACAGGATACGTGGCTGCTTCTGGATATAATTTATCGGCATCCGCAACAAATACTTATGGGAAAAGGGTCGTAGCGGTTATATTGGGCGGGCCAACAGCGAAGTGGCGAGATGAGCGCATGAAATACATAATAAGCTGTGCTTTCTCGAAGACTACTCCCAATCGCCCAAATATAAGTGAGTATTACAGTGCAGCAGAAAAACGAGTAAATAATAAATTAAAAAGTTCTACATGCAAACCTAAAAAAAAACGCGATAGGAGAAAGAAAATAAAAACTGTTAAAAGAAATAAATCAGTAATAAAAATAAATAAAAAGAAGAGGCAAAAATGAAAGCAAAAATATCAAAAACTAGCAAAGGAATCACAGTTGTTTCTCAAGAAATAAACACTGTGTCAAGCGCCACTTTAGGGTTTTGGATAAATGCAGGAAATACAACAGAGGCCGAAAACTCGTACGGAATTTCGCATTTTCTTGAACATATGCTATTTAAAGGAACAAAAAATCGATCTGCAAAACAGATAGCTGAAGAAATAGAAAATGTCGGCGGCTATATGAACGCTTATACATCTAGAAATGTGACGGCTTATCATGCAAAAGTTTTAAAAGAAAATGTCGATTTAGCCGCTGATGTACTTTCTGATATGATAATTAATTCTACATTTCCTAACGAAGAATTAGAAAGGGAAAGAAATGTAGTTTTACAAGAAATTAGCCAAACTAATGACGATCCTAGTGACATAATTTTCGATCATTTCCAGCATGTAGCTTTTCCGAACCAAACAATCGGTATGCCAATTCTTGGGACAGAAGAAATTGTATCTAAAATCACTGCAAACGACTTAGATTGTTATATGAAAAAATTCTATACATCACCATCGATTGTATTTTCTGTCGCAGGGAATTGTTCTCATGATCAAGCTCTAGAAATGGTCGAGAGATACACACAAAATATTCCTACACACAATCCAGTTAAACCTGTAATATTGACAAATTATGTCGGTGGAAAATTTTCAGACAAGAGGCAAGAGCTAGAACAAACACATGTTGTTTTGGGATATAAAGGCATAGAAAGTACAAATGATAAAATATACATAGCCTCATTATTTTCTTCAATTTTAGGAGGAGGTATGTCATCTCGTTTATTCCAAGAAATTAGAGAGAAGCGAGGTCTTGTATATTCGATATATTCTTTTAACTCAAATTATAGAGAAACTGGATTATTTGGAGTTTATGCAGCGACCAGTCCAGAAAAAGTCGATGAGTTGTTAAGTGTAGTTTGCGATGAAATTAATAAGATGAAAACATCAATTAAAAAGGAAGAATTCGAAAGGACTAAAATGCAGTACAAAGCAAATATGTTAATGTCTAGAGAAGTCACTGCATCTATTTGTGAACAAAATGCAAGCCAAACTATATTGTTTGGTAAACCTCTAGAAATGAGTTCAGTACTAGACAAAATAGACTCAATTTCAATAGACATGATCGAAGAATATGCAAATGATTTAACAAAATCCAATATCTCAATAGTTACAGTCGGAGATTACGAGATAAAGTAGAATAATCTAAGAAAAATCTTCTGTTGACTTAATTGAACCATCATGATTGTATGTTATGCAAATCCCTTGTTTCTTACCATTTGCATAACTGCATTCTTCCATTAAATTTCCATCCGGAAAGTATCGAGCAAACTGTCCATTTATTTTACCATTTGCATATGTAGTATCCTCGAATATTTGCCCATTATCATAAAATTTCGTACTAACTCCACTTAATTTTCCTTCTTGATAATTTTCAATAGAAGATATTACTCCGTTTCCATGGAATGATTTTAATTCACCATTTTTCATTCCATTTTTATATTCTTCTTCCCTAATTATCATGCCGTCTGAATAAAATTTAGCTTTGCCATTTAATAATCCACTCGAAAATGGAAGTGTTGCTATTAATTCTTGATCTTTGTTTTTTATAGATAAATCGCCTTCGATCGCTCCGTCTATATTCGTCCAAAATTCTACAATATTTTCGTCTATGTCTACTGCGTTAAAGATTGGTTCTAATTTCTCATCAGCTACATCAGGAATTGGCTCAGGTTCTAGTTCTTCTTTAATTACAGTTTCTACATTAGAAATTTCCTCATTTTTTTCTGTTATATTTAGAACATCCAATGTTTCAACAATTTTCATGCCACAACTACCCTAATTGAACCATTCCACCACCTACAGTAATCATAGGTGCTTTTACATTACATGCAGCTTTACCCTCTACGGCTGTAGCAGTTCCCTTTAGCGATGCGGCAGCTTTTGCCTCAGCAGCTACAGTCGTTCCTTTTGCAGAAAATGCAATGCCAGCTTCTAATGTCATATTTGTTTTTGCTTTTTCGGTTACATTCATCCCTTCTAAATTAATATTCTGTTTTGCAACGAGTTTAATATTTCCTGTAACTTCTATTGTTAAATTTCCTTTCACAGATATAGAGTAATTCCCATTAATTGAAACAGATTTATTACCTTTAATATTTACTTTTTTATCTCCGTTTTTTAGAGTCTCATCATAATTACCTTTTTCTAACAAAGTAGATAAATTTCCGTCAGACAACGTTAAACTAGCATTACCTTTTTTTAAAGTTGTCGTCATATTTCCTTCTGTTAAAGTTGTTGTAGCATTACCTTTAGTAAGTTCATCGAATGAATTCCCTTCGACTATTTTTGTACTAATGTCGCCTTTTTGAAGGGTGGTACTCAAATTCCCAGGATTATCTCCCTCTGCGTTAATTTGAATAGACCTAGACCCTTTTGATAAAGTAAGCAAATCATTTGATTCTTGAATCAATGTCGTACGTTGATTGATTATATGAGTATTCATATCTTTTTGGGCATGAATATATATCTCTTCTTTGTCTTTTAAATCTTCAAATCTTATTTCATTAAATCCTTCTTCCCCTTTTGACGAAGCACTTTTTATTGTACTTTTTGTTGGCTCTTTTTCAGGATATGGAGGCATAAATTTATCATTGTATACACACCCAACGACAATTGGTCTATCTGGATTTCCATTCTCAAAGTTTATTACTACTTCTTGTCCTATTCTAGGTGTATATAAAGCGCCCCAATTATTGCCGGCCCATATTTGTGCTACTCTTATCCAACATGAGCTATTTTCATCTAATTTATTATATCGATCCCAATAAAAATGAACCTTTATACGCCCGAATTTATCTCTATAAATTTCTTCTCCAGATGGACCTGTGACAACAGCAGTTTGTGTCCCATATATCCTAGGCTTTTCTGTGCTTCTTATAGGTTTAAATTCAGCTTTTGCGGATATATTCCAAAAGATGTTTTGATATACTTCTCCATCTGACAATGCATCAAATTGATGAATAACCTTACAAACCAAATACTCAGAATTAAAATTTTTATCAGGATGATTTTCCATTTTCATTTTGTATCCAGGACAAAAATGAGGAACTGTTGATTCGCCATTAGATACAATAGTGTCGCATTCCAAACCTTGAGCTACCATATCTGCTAATTTTTGCCCGTCAGCTTTTTTAGAATATAACCCTGGATATTCGAAAAATTCATATTTCTTTGTTTTTCCGCTCGCTTTATTCAGTAAATTAGTAGTCGATATTTCGAAGTTATAATCTGTAGCGGCATAGCAATCAGTCCCAAGAAATGAGGTAGATTTAAATGAAAAAATATGTGCACCTAAATTTGCTTTTGGTGGTTGTCTAAAAAATTGCAAACTAGATAAGTTTTTATCGCTTGCATATCCAGATGATGAGTCTGATAAAACCAATGTATTTTTATCTTTTGTATGTTCAAAATAATAAAAAATTCCCTCTTCTTCCATTAAACGAGATATAAAGTGAAAATCGCTTTCATTATATTGAACACAAAATTCTCTTTTTACCTTCCCCATTTTATTAACACTATACTTTACGTCTTTTATCCCTCCTTTTGATAAGACATCTTTTATAATATCTAAAGCGGATTTTTCTTGAAAAATTTTGCATTCATTATTTAATGAAAGCGTCCAAAGATGAGGGCGAACTTCTGCTATGTAGTGTGTAAAAATTTCGTTTCTATATTCAAATGAGATTCCTTTTGTAAACTTAGATATAATGCCATTTATAAATTTTGGAGATTCTTTTAAAATTTCAATTGTAATGTTTGTACCAATTGCTTTTTCTGGAGATAAAGAGTTGTCTAATGAAAAAAAATTTATATTGAATGTATATAGTGTAGATATTTCTTCAATGCCAGAGAAAGAACATACTATTAATTTATCACCAAAAACAGATGTAGTTTTACAGTTGTGATCTGGCTTTCCAGCCAAAGTAAAATACTTGCTAATATTCTCTAAATTATCATCTGAAAACCTATCGACTCTAAGCATAATTTTTAGCCCTAATATACATAAGACATTCCTACCCAAATGGCATTAGACTTTCGATTTTTCTTTTCAAAATCTGAAAGTTTTTTCGGCATATCTTCTTCCTTTTTTATTGAACGATTATCACTGTCTAAATAATTGTACATTTTTTTTGCATGTCGTTCACCATGAAGAGATCTAGTAGAATATGATCCTATTCCTGCGCTAAGCTTTAGCCGTTTTGTAACAAAGGCTGAAGCTGAACACTCAATATTAATTCCTGAGCATCCAAAATAAACCATTCCAGCAACCTCTGGTTTAAATTTGCCGTTAAACCTAGCAACTGCACCGACAGAAAATTCACTTTTTGCGTTTCCGTATGTCACATGCTCAAATCCGATTTTTAATATTATATTTTTATTTAACCTATATCCACCTACAAGTTTATAGCTTACACCGTAAGATGTAATATATGAATATAAATCAGGAGATTTTATATTTCTTATAAAAGATTTTTCGTCATCTTCATATTGACCTATAAAATAATCAGCTACTGAGGATATAAGCATTCCACCAAATAGTGATATACTATAGGCTGTTTTTATATCTGACTTTTTTACATCGATGCCAAGATACTTATAGTTTTCCTCTATATAATGCGCATCAGAGCTTTTATCTGTCGATGAAGAATATATCATCGGGCTAGCCTTACAGTATAAATACGCAGCTTTAGATAAATATCCATCACTTAAATCACCATTATGCAAAGAATCAAATATTCGTTCTGCCATGTACATTTCATTATTCATACCAGCCGCACTAACAATTAAATCCTCATACTTTGATAAAGGAGGGTTGCTAGAAAATGCAGTTGACCCACTACGACAAAAATGAGTTATATTTTTGAAATAGTATGGCCAGAAATTTTCTCGATTTTTTTTCAGATCAGCTTTTTCTTTTTCTGCTACAAAATCATATTTCATATTGAAAGCACGACACCTTAATCCATGTCCTAATTCATGGTGAGATAACCCAAATATGTAGTATAAATAGCCGAATCCGAGTCCTGTAACAAACTGCCATATATTATGTTCAGACCCTATCTTATCTATAGCATAATTTCCTAAATTGATTAGCTCTATCCCAAAATTACCTATTTGTTGACTTGTATGCTGAGATGGCAAATATCCAGAAAAAAATGATATTAGATTTTTCTTTTGGAATGGATCAGGTTCATAATCTTCGCCAATTAATTCCTCTGGAACAAAAGAATGATACTCACAAGATCCATCGGAATATAGCAAAGATTCATCGCATTCATCTTCAAATGCATCATATCCGTAAGATTGAGTACACAAAACAATTGAAATATATATTAATAGCTTAAGGCGTCTAAATTTCATTACTTTTCTCCTACGACAATATGGACATAGTATTTAATTTTCTATTAACTACAGTTAAAAAACAGTTAACGCCAATATATGAAGGAATTTAATAATTTTATTTTTTATTTAATTTATCTTTGAAATAATTATTTTGTAAATTGTACATTTAATAAATGATTATTAGATATATTAGCTTACTTATATATATTTTATTGCATTGCGGCTGCGATGCCTCATTAGAGAATATTATAATTAATAACAAATACGTATATTCGTTACCAAACGCAAATAAAAGCTATACAAAAGTTACATGTGAGTCATTAATTCGAGAAGCGGAAATAAAATATGGAATTCCAAAAGGGCTACTGAAAGCAATTGCATTGAGAGAATCTGGAAGAAAAATTAGCACAAAATCAAATAAGTTATCTGTTTGGCCATGGACAATAAATGCAGATGGAAAATCATATTTTCTTAATTCAAAAAATGAAGCAATAAAAAAAGTAGTACATCTAAAAAATAATGGAGCAAGATTTATAGATGTAGGTTGCATGCAGGTTAACTTGCATTACCACAAAGATGCATTTAAGAGTTTAGATGAAGCTTTTACGCCTAAAAAAAACATAGAGTACGCAGCTAAATATTTAGCCAAATTAAAGAACCAGTTAAATTCATGGAAAATGGCAGTTTGCTATTACCACTCGCAATGTAGCAAACACTACACACCGTACTGTTCTGCAGTTTTAGAAAATTATAAACACACCTCTAAAGAAGACTTTAATCCTGCAGAAAAAATAGACTTAGTTAAACTCCTAACAAATGCAAAATTGCTAGAACACGAACTTTTTTCAGATCGACATAAGTTAGCAGAAATAGACAAAAAAATATCAGACCGGTTAATGAAACTAAGCAGAGAAACTGATGCTAGCAATTAATATCCCTGCACTCTACATCCGTACTCACCAATTATAGATCCGATTTCGCCAGCTGTGCAGAGTTTGCTTTTAGCTACATAAAAATATACTGTTCTATCAAAACATACACAAAAATCTATCGGTATATTTGTAAAGCTAGTCCGTTCTAGCAATTTTTTAGCTCCTTTATTTGTTACTACATATGCATGAGTTCCGCATATATTTGTAGAATATCGAATTTTAAATAAATAAGGTATATTAAAGCTAAAAAACCTATCAAGCCAATATTTCATAGAAAGCTTCTTTATGTGTAAATCCAAAAAAACTAGATCTGCGTTTGTTGGAATATTCCTCAAAACATTGCATACGTCTTCTTTGAAATTTTTAAAAATTTTAACATCATCCTCCAATATGATAACCTTACTATATCCCTTTTTAAGCATATCTGCATAGATTGCTCTATGGCTCATGAAACAACCTAATTCACCGAAATTTTGTCTATTATCTGAAAAGTACGTAAACTCAGCATCTACTAATTCTTCTTTTCTACTCTCGCATACAACTTGAAATTCTTTGTTTTCATTTTTTATATAAAAATCCGCATCAGCAGCATCTTTGTTAGTAAAACAATCTCCTGTCTTTTTGTCTACAAGTGTAAGTTTCTTTCCATCTACAGCAGAAAATCTTTGTATTTTTAAACCTATTTCGTCAAATTGTTTTTTCACATAATCAAACCGTTCTGGATTGCGATCTAAATTAATTACATAAATAGCATCGACTAAACTATTCACCGTTTCTTCTGCAAATAATGTTTCGATATACAAACAACAAAATGCGAGGGCAAACAAAAACCGTTTCATAAAAAGCTCACCTAAATTACTACAATCATTGCCACTATACACAAACATTCTATATTTATGCGGTTGTATATTCAATAAAAAATCACTAATTGTATATTTTGCTTGCATAAAATGTAATATAATATACTGTATTTTTGTGTGGTTATCTTGCTAAATATAGTAACACGGCTACTAGCGACATATTTACGAAAAGACATATCAGAAGTCCTATTTATAGGTTTATTCTGTGGCTTACCATTTCTCCTAACAACAAGTATATTAGACATTTGGCTAAAAGAAGAAGGAGTGTCGAATACTGTTATTGGATTATTTGCTCTATTACATTGTCCGTATACATTGAAATTTTTATGGGGGCCATTACTTGAAAAAATTCCTATACCTTACTTATCTAAAAAATTAGGTCAACATAAAAGCTGGGCTGTTTTAAGTCAATCATGTCTAATCATCTGTCTAGCTGGTATTGCTTATTATTCTCCAAACAACTTAAATCATTTAATGATTTTTGTTTTTTTGTGCGCATTAGCAAACGGTTGTCAAGATATGACTTTATATTCATTCTTACTTAAAAACCCTAAGACAGAAGATTTAGGATTAATTGCAACGATGATGAATTTTGGTTTTAAAATAGGAATGTTCATATCAAAAAGTTCTGTACTTTATATCGCTCATTATATTAGTTGGCAAGCAGCTTATTTTACCATTGCTGGCTCTCTTTTATTCGGAATTATCTTTGTCTTACTTGCTAATGAACCTGAATATGAAAAATCTCCTGATGATAAAAAAATTAGAAGAATGACATTTTTTCTAAAAAATATAATCAAAAAGCACGGGGTTATTCAACAAATTAAGATTGTATTTTTTGAATGTTTAATTTGTCCTGCAAAATTATTCTTAAGAAAGAAATATTGGAAATTATACATACTAATCATTATGCTTTACAAAGTAGGCGATATCATGATTATAAAAATGGCAAAAATCTTCTACATGGAAATCGGGTTTAGCACGTTAGATATCGCGAATGCTGTGCAAGTGTTTGGAACGTTATCGTCTTTCATCGGTGGAATAATTGGAGGATTATTAATAAGGAGCAATAACCTAAAAAAATGCATGTTATGGGCCGCTATTATACACTCATTAATAGGGTTATCACTTATATTACTTACATATACAGGCAAGAGTTACATAGCCTTATATAGTATAGTGTTCGCAGAAGTTTCGACTGGCGGAGCTATGTCTTCGTGCTTCTTAGCTTTTATTTACAGTTTATGCAAAACCGGATCAAGAAGCACTCAATTTGCTGTTTTATGGGCCTTCCATGAATCTTTTGGTATTTTATTTAGGACATTTTCTGGCTGGTACTCTGACATCGTTGGGTGGCATGTATTTTTCGTAACTTCATCATTATTATTTATCCCAGGGATAATAGTTGTGCTATTTTTATTAAAAAGTGAGGTAGATAATGAAATATGAACAAGCTAAAATTTTTGCTAATTCCACAAATATAAAACATGCGTTTTGTACAAAAATAGGTGGATATAGTTCTGGAGTTTACGAATCGTTAAACTGCAGTTTAAATGTTGGGGATTCGGAGCAGCTTGTTTTAAAAAACATAGATTTAATAAAAGCCGATTTTGAAGCTAAAGAAATCATCTCGCTAAAACAAATTCATGGCGACAATGTTGTTGTGGTAGATGAGTATTTCGATTTCAATTTATGTAATCAGCAAATCGAAGGAGACGCAATAGTAACTAATATGAAGAACATTTGTATTGCAATACTCACAGCTGACTGCGCACCAGTCCTTATATATGACACAAATAATGAAATTATTGGAGCCATTCATTGTGGCTGGAAAAGTGCGCGATATGGTGCAATAGAAAACACAATTAGAGCAATAAGTAAAATAGCAACGAAAGAAATGCAATTAATTGCAGCAATAGGCCCATGCATACATAAAGAAAGTTACATAGTACAACAAGATTTTATCTCGAATTTTACTGATAACGACTCAATGTTTTTTGAAGAAAATTTAGGAGAATATAGATTCGATTTACCTATGTATGTAAAACACAAACTGACGAAATTAGGTGTAATATCAGTAGAAGTGCTAGATATAGACACACACATAGATCGTGATTTTTTTAGTTTCAGAAAGGCTAATATAGAAACGAATGGCATATGCGGAAGGCAATTTTCTTGCATAATGCTTAAGTAGCTATGCTATACAATACAAACAAATATTATTTAAGCATTAGCTATATGTTATTGCCTCTAGAAAAATGCTATAATGCACTATATTTTTTATGAGTTTAAATGGTTGTTACTCGTTTTGCTCCGTCACCTACTGGTTATTTACACATTGGGGGAGCGCGTACAGCTTTATATAATTGGCTATACGCTAGACATCATGGTGGAAAATTTCTTCTTAGAATTGAAGATACTGACAGAGAAAGGTCGACTCAGGATGCCGTAGATAAGATTTTTGAAAGCCTAAGATGGCTTGGTCTAAATTGGGACGATGAGGCGGTTTTTCAATTCGCAAGAGCACCTATTCATACTAAAGTTGCGCTAGATTTGGTTGCAGCAGGAAAAGCTTATTTCTGTTATTGCACTCCTGAAGAATTAGAAGAAATGAGGCAATCAGCGTTAGCAGAAGGTAAATCTCCAAAATATAACGGAATGTGGAGAAACAAAGATACGAAAGATGCGCCAGCAGGAATAAAACCAGTTATCAGACTAAAATCTGATCAGAATGGAACATCGTTATTGAACGACATAGTCCAAGGCAAAGTTGAAATAGAAAATAAGGAATTAGACGATTTCGTCCTACTGCGCAGCGATGGGACTCCTACATATATGCTTTCAGTTGTTGTCGACGATCATGATATGGGCATAACGCACGTGATTCGTGGAGACGATCATTTAACAAATACGTTTAGACAGATGCAAATATATAAGGCTTGCGGCTGGCAAACACCTGTCTTCGGGCACATTCCTCTTATTCACGGGAGCGATGGAGCTAAATTGTCAAAAAGACATGGAGCACTAGGCGTTGAAAACTATAAAGATATGGGATTTCTTCCTGAGTCTATGTGCAATTATTTATTGCGTTTAGGTTGGTCGCATGGGGATGATGAAATTATTTCCAGAGAGCAAGCTATAGAATGGTTTAATTCAGAAAAGTTAGGTAAATCACCTTCTAGATTAGATTTAGTAAAGCTAACCAATATGAATTCTCATTATATAAAAGAAGCAGATCCTAAGAGAATTTTTGAAGAAGTCAAGCCAATGCTAGAACGTGATATAGGGAAAAAGTTATCTAACGAAGAAACTTCTAGAATTTTATGTATTATGCCTGAAATGCAGAAAAGAGCTAAATTACTTACAGATATATGTGAGTCTAGCAAGATATTCCTAGATGACAGAGAGTTATATGCAGCATCAGATGAAGAAAAAATTATATTATCAAAAATAATCCAGACAATTTCTAAAGCTGAGTGGAAAGCCGAATCTTTAGAGAAATCATTGAGAGATTTAGCAGAAGCTGAAAATGAAAAATTTGGAAAATTTGCAGGTCTTGCTAGACTAGTTTTATCAAATTCAAAAGTTTCGCCTGGTGTTTTTGAAATGATGTGTGCATTTGGGAAGGATGAATCAATAAGAAGGTTATTGGGATAGTATATGTACTCTCTTTTTTCTTCTAATATAAACGATGACAAGTATGACCCGAAACTTTTAGACTTATATAAGTCACGTCTTTCATATGAAGAATTTGAAAGATTTTTTAGAATCTCGCACGCAGTAAGGAAAAAGCTTTTTTTAGTTGCTCATGGAGAACTAAGAACAAAACTGTCAGCTTTATTAAATACTCACCCTGAATTTATTAAAATAGAATACACCAGTACAGGGAAACCTATTTTACACAAAAATCCACTTTTCTTTAGCATTTCTCATTCAGCAGGAAATGTGTTTTTTGCGATATCAAAGAAAGAAATAGGAATCGATGCAGAATTTAAAAAAATAAGAAATTTCGATAAATTAGCAAGATTCTCATTTTGTAATGAAGATGCTAAAAATATTATAGATGAAAAAAATGAACAACAAAAAATGCAAAAATTTTACGAACATTGGACAAGAAAAGAGGCTCTCATTAAAATTGGCGAAGCTAACTTACTAAAGAACGCAAATACACAAAACACAAATGTATTTACAACGACATCTGAAGAGCAATTTGTTATATCGGTAGCGATGAAATGAGCGTCATTAAGTCAGCAATAACTGTTAGTGTTTTTACGTTTTTAAGCAGAATTTTAGGTTTTATCAGGGAATGCTTATTTACAGCATTTCTAGGAGTTAGCGCTGCTTTAGACTGTTTTTTAGTAGCAGTTAGACTTGCAAACACATGCCGTAAAATTTTTGCTGAAGGCGCGTTTAACGCATCATTCTTGCCTAGATTTTCTAGTGTATTAGAAACAAAAAGTATTGAAGAGGCTAATACACTTTTATCGAAAGTTTTTTCACTAATGCTTGTTTTTGTGTCAATATTTTGCATTTTGATAATAATATTATATCCAAACTTTTTATACATCATCGCATCTGGGTTTAAATCTTCAAAAGAACAATTTGATATGGCTGTAACCTTAGGCCGGATTACTTTTCCATTCTTACTATTTGTATCATTAACTGCATTATTTTGCGGGGTCGCAAATGCGTCAAAAAAGTTTGCTTTACCAGCAATCATATTCTCAGCCGTAAATGTGTTTTCAATAGTAACTGTAGTAATATGCCACTTTTGTGGATATTCTGTGGAAGAAAACATTTTTTACATTTCTATCGGAGTATTAGCATCCGGAATATTCCAGGTTGTGGTAATGTATTATTATGTTGTACATCTTGGATACAAAATAAAATTTACAACGAATTTTTTTTCAAAAGATGTAAATAGCATATTAAAAAATATGATTCCTGGAATCATAGGTGCAGGAGTATGGCAAATCAACATGCTAATAGATATGCAAGTTTGCTCCTATCTTCCAGCTGGAACAATTTCATGTATAAACTTCGCTGACAAACTTAATCAATTCCCGCTAGCAACAATTGGCACAGCCATTGGAACAGCGCTTCTCCCTGTGTTGTCATCTTCTATTAGCAAAAAAGATATGAGATCAGCAAACAGCGATCTACAAACTGGAATTCTATTTGCAATGCTATTTGCAATTCCTGCATTCGTCGTTCTATTCGCCTTAGCTCACCCGATTGTTTCATGCGCATACGAACGAATAAAGTTTTCAAGTGAACATGTTATAATAGTAGGAGACACTTTACGCGGATTTGTTATAGGTCTACCTGCATATATTTTAGCTAAAATTTTCTCTTCAGCCTTTTTTGCTAATAGAGACACAGTTACTCCAATAAAATGTGCAACACTATCTGTATTCGCTAATATTTTATTTTTAATAGCCTTTGTTCCGCTTGGCAGAATATTCTGCGTGCCATTGAGTACAGCGTTATCAGCTTGGGTTAACGTAATATCTCTTGGGGTTATTTTGTTTAAACGTTATAAATTCAACTTAAATTTAGTTTTTTGGAAAAGGTTTTTCATACAAGTAACTTCTGGCGTAATATTGTTTTTTGAAATGACTTATATTTGCAATACATTTTGGAATCCGATATTTGGGGAAAGTTATCATAAGTGGATTTGTACGTGCGTATTTGGAATAATATCATTGATTTCTTATTTTAGTTTTATAAGTTTTTTCATGTTTGCTTCGCGTGAGCAAAACATTAAATTCTGGGAAATCAGTTCTTGGACAGTATCAGTTAAGTAGGCTTTATATGTTATATTTTGCATTTTTTTCTATTCTTTTTATCTTACTTATAGTTTCCGGTATATTATCTGGAGCAGAAACAGCATTTACCGGAGCGTCCAAAGCTCAAATATTTCAATTAGCAAAAAAGGGAAATAAGAAAGCAGAAAAAGTTTATGCATTGCAAGAGAATTTAAGTAAATCAGTAAGCACAATACTTGTCGCTATCAACTTTGTAAACTATGTTATTCCAAGTATTTCTGTCTGGTTCGCAAGTGCTTACATGGATGCAAAATGCGCCGCAATTTTTACAATTTTATTACCTGTTATAACATCAATTTATGTAGAAATTTTTCCTAAAATGTTAGCAATTTGTAATATGAGCAAATTTGCAATGGCTGTAGTTGGATTTGTGTCTTATTTAATTAAGGTACTTAAACCATTTGTAGCGATATTTGAAACTATAGCGAGATACAGTTTGAGGGCAATTGGGATAGATGCAAACGATGCTAATAATTTATCAGCATCTGACGAAGAGCTAAGAGGGGTGATAGAACTACATGGCAACTCATCTACACAAGAAAGTGCAGAAAAGAAGTTTATGCTAAAAAGCATACTCGATCTAGGCGAAACATCTGTAAATAGTGTAATGGTGCATAGACAAAATTTAGTAACATTAAATATTGATTTACCAGCGTCTAAAATAATGCAAGAAATTTTGAACCTACCTTATTCAAGAATTCCAGTATGGCAAGATAATCAGGAAAATATAGTTGGTATTTTAAAAACTAGAACATTTTTGTCTGAGGCCCAAAAATTTACAAAAGCAGAGATAGATCGAATGAATATAAAAGATTCGGTATCAGCTCCATGGTTTGTACCAGAAACTACTGATTTATCTGAACAATTACAAGAATTCAGAAAGCGTAGAGAACACTTTGCTTTAGTAGTTGATGAGTATGGCGCGTTAATGGGAGCTGTAACTCTTGAAGATATTCTAGAAGAGATTGTCGGCGAAATTATCGATGAATATGACATAGCGCAAAATGGCATTGTTTCTCAATCAGATGGAAGTTTTGTAATAGATGGAAAAACTCCAATAAGAGATATAAATCGCCAACTTGGCTGGAGTTTGCCTGAAAAGAACGTCACAACAATTGCAGGCCTTGTTATGAACGAAGCTAGGAAAATTCCAAATGTAGGAGAAGTATATGTATTATACAGTTTCAAGATTGAAATTTTGAGAAGACAGAAAAATCAAACTCAACTACTGAAGGTTACAAATTTACATACAGTTGAACGTTGACGTCAATGATTTAATTTTGTTCTTTGGTGTTCAATAAACTCCAATTTCTTTACTGATTTTGCGCAATAGAATCCATTATGCCTTGAATTCCAATCAATGTATCTTCTGATAATTTTTTCCCAAAAGTTATATAATTACCATCAAGATTGAATATTTTTCCATCATTTTGAGTAAACATTTCTTCATATATTTTTTTGACTAGTTCAGCATCTTTTTTTATACGTAGCAAATTAGATACACGTTCTTGAAACATATTAGCGAAGCCATCGTCAACCTCAGGTTTTAAGTCAGGCAAAATCTTTGCAGCTAACTTAGGTGAGCACATATAAATTATATTTTTTTCATAATCAGGGACTAACACAAAAAAAGCTAAATTATCTGGAATATTAATTGCGTCAGAGCCACTTGCGAATCTTTCCATAGCAGCCATTAATGCAGAATTAGAACATACACATTGAATAAACTTCTCGCTGTTTTCATTAGGTGCACACTTAGATATAGTCGAACAAAATTCCACAAATGATTGAGATATAGTCGAACAAAATTCCACAAATGATTGAGATATACTTTTTTCAGCCCCAGGTAATAAACCTAGAGATGAGACAGTCTCAAGAAATTCTCCGTCATTAAGTACCTCCTTTTTGTCCATTCTTTCATATTTTCCTAATTTTAATTCATTTATACCACTATGTATTAGTTGTTGAATATTATTCTTTCCTTCAGTAAATCCAGTGACGACATTGCTTTGAGTCAGAACATTTCTCTTTGTGTCACCAGTAAGAAAAAAAACGCTACTATTCTCTTGCGCTACTAGCGAAAAGACTATTCCGAACAACTGCGAATAAATACGCCCTTCTTGTGTAATCTCTGTAGTAGAATGAGAAGGGTTTATATAGTTACTTTTTGGCGTTTGAGCATGCCGATATACTACAAATGCTTTTTTGGCTTCTATTGAGTCAGTAACATATTGAATAAATTTCCCTACACTATCGGCACCTTTAACAACATCAGTGAAAATACCCTGCTCTGTAACATCGCCATACGTAAATTGTCCAGTTATTATTTGTTTGCGATACTCTGTTATTTGTTCTTTTGTTAACGATCTGCTTGTTACACGTGCACAAAATGTATCTGCACAAAATAAGAACAGTATCAAATATGTTAATAACCTGAAAAAACTCATAACAAACCCACCCAAAAAACAACTTTATTTTAAATAAGAACACTAGAAAATACAATAAAATTTTATGAAAAATATAACATATATTCAATACGAAGACGCTGTGTCCTTAACAAAATCTTAACACTTTGTCGCTATAATACAAGTTTAAACTAGGAGGATTTTATTATGGCATTACATAACGTTATATCATCTACAGAAAAAAATATATGTATGCTGTTCGTTCTATGCTATACATCAGCTGAATGTATGCAAGAGAGATTTAAACTACAACATTCGGTATCTATGAGATTGCTTCCAGAAGTAACGATGAGCCCAAGAGAAGTTCAAAGAACCTGTAATTCAACGACTCCATTTATTCAAGAGCATGTGCAAGATGCTCATAAAGTTAAGCGAATTTATAAGAAAAATATAGGCATAGACAGATCATTAATAAAAGATCTTACGCAACCGTCTGCACCATTTCCATCTCCAAGAGATAATTCTAAAACTATATTTTCATTCGATGGAGGAGGAATACGAGGAGTTATTCCTGCTACTATATGTAAAACAATAGATGGAGAACTAGCAAATTTTACGACTGTAAAAGAGACTGGGAATATGTTTGCAGGTACATCAATTGGAGGAGTACTTGCATCAAGCTACAGCTTTGATGATGGGCTGTCATCTGCAGACATGCAAAACATATTTATTACAGATGGTGCAAACATGTTTAAACAAACGTGGTCTAACTATTTAACGTGCGGATTAAAAACGCCAAAATATTACTCGAATGGGCGAAGAGATCTATTTAATACGCTTTTTGCTGAAAAAAGATTATCCGAAACTAATAAAGACCTAATATGCACAGGATTAAATTTAAATAATCAAAAACCAATTTTTTTCAAATCAAGAAAAGCCAAACTAAGCGAAGCTGATGATTATTTTATCTCTGATGTATGTATGGCGACTACAGCTGCACCTACATATTTCGAACCATATTATATGCAATCTTATAGAGATATATACGAGGCCAAAGGAGGCATATTTGTTGCAGATGGAGGGCTTGTAGCAAATAATCCGTCATTATGTGCACTCGCTGAAAGCATAAAAACTTACAAAGATGCAGATGTAATTAATTTAGTATCAATTGGAACAGGATACAGTGAACAAATTAATATAGTTTATGAAAATGATTATGCAAGTGACAATTTATTAGCATGGGCTAGCACAGTCGCTGATATAGCTGTTAGTTCCCCAAATTACATAACACAATACATAATAGATCAGTTAGTCCAATCTAATTCAATTGATAAAAAGATAAATTACTATAGGTTTAATATTCATTTAGATAGACAATATATGGCTATGGACAACGTTAGCACAGACAATATTAGAGCCCTAATTAACTTTACTGAATCAGATGAAAAACTAAATTTGCAAATTAAAGAATTCTGTAAAAGTATCAGAGAGAATTAATGATTACGATAGTATATAAATTAAATTTGTTTATATATTAAGAATGTTAAAATAACGCATTATGCTATTGCAAAATCAAACTAACTGATGGCATATACAATAAACACAACAAATCAGCAACAAAGAAACTTAGCACTTTTGAACACTAAGTAGCTAAGTTTCTCTGTTTCTATATATCTATATTGTTATATTATTTATATCAGAAAAACCTCGAGGCCATTAGATTCTTCAGAAAGAATCACCTGACATGCAAGCCGAGAATATGGGGTTATATTTCTTGCCATATCTAAACCATCTTCCTCTTTATTTGATCTTCCGGATATTTTTGAAGCGTCTTTTATAATTACATGACATCCGCCGCAAACTCCATTCCCTTCGCACATACTATTTATTCTAATGCCATTTTTTTCTGCGACAGATAGAATCGTTTGTCCAGGCGAAAATTCAACCTCGCGTTTTTCTCCAGATTTGCTTATAAATATTACTTTCATAGCGCTTACTATTTATACCTAAGTATTAACTGTTTTATTTTTCTTGGATCTGAGTCAGCTATCTCAAACTCAATATTCGATGGATGCTCTACAATCTCACCATTTTTAGGGACCCTTCCTGCTATATAAACTACTAAGCCACCTACAGTATCTATATCTAACGATTCATCTTCATTTTCAACAAATGGTGCTAGTAAATCAATGTCCAATTTTTCAGAACAAGATGATAATGAATACCTAGCATCAATTAAAAATGATCCATCGGACCTATATTCAAACTTTGGTAGTATTTGATGGCTGTTAATTTCTCCAACAATTTTGCTAACGACATCTTCTAGTGTAACTAACCCATCTACCCCACCGAATTCATCAACTACAAGAGCCATATGCATCTTGGAGGTCCTCATCTCTATCAATAGCTCAAGTAGCTGTAAGCTAGGAACAATAAAAGAAACTTCGTGCAGTATATCTTTTAATTCAAAAACCTTCGAATTCGTTGTATATGGAATAAAATCCCTTATTCGAACTACACCAATGACATTATCTAAAGTGTCAGAATATACTGGAATTTGAGAATATCCGCTCTTAGAAAATATTTCTATAAAATCAGCTAAAGTTGCATCTTCTGTAGCAGAAACAATCTCAGCTCTAGGTATCATAATATCTTTTACAGTTAAATCTCTTAATTTTAATACATTCGATACTAGAGAAAGTTCTCCTATATCAAGCTTATCTTCTGCGTCTATGTTATCTGCTTCTTCCGATTCCTCTATTAAATCCTCAATTTTATCTCGCAATTCTTCAGTATTGTTTTTGTGATTTTTTTCGAAAATATTCAAGAACTTCAATTTAAACTCCTCTATATTATAAATATGGATTATTGATTCCTACTCTATTCAATATATCTATTTCCAATTGCTCCATTATTTCTGCATCTTCATCATTAACGTGATCGTATCCGACAAGATGCAAGAAACCATGAACTACTAAATGCATAAAGTGATCTTGAAATGTTTTTTGTTGTTCCACAGCCTCATTAAAAATTACCTCTAAGCACAAAATTATATCACCAAGGGTTTTTTCAACTTTTGGGCTAGGAAAAGATAATACATTTGTCGCTTTATCTACAGACCTGTAAGTTTTATTCAAATCTCTTATGAATGCACTATCTGTAAACAATACACTAACCTCTTTTTTGCTCTTGTCGAGTTTAACAAACTCTATCGCAGAAGAAATCGCAGTATTTACTAATTGCTCTAATTCTTGAATTTTTATTTCATTTTTAAATGCAAAGCTATCTTGAGTATCAATATCAAAATTTTCTATGTTTGAGTCACATAAAACAGTGAAATTAGTCATTTACTAACCTACCAATTAAACTATGCGCAGCGACAGACTCAATTTTTACTTTTACTATATCGCCTATACTATTAGTTTCACAGCAATCTATAGCTATCGCCTGATAATGAGGAGTCCTTCCTACTAACTGCCCATTGTGCCTGCCGTTTTTTAACAGCAAAACATCGACAACATTCCCAACGCTATTTTGATTAAATTCGTTTTGTTTCCTGTTAATTAAGTCTTGTAATATCGCAAGCCTTTCTTCTTTGATTGTTTCATCTATTTGATTATCCATATATGCAGCCTTAGTATTCGGTCTAGGGCTGTATTTAAACGAATAAGCCTGAGCATAAGAAACATAATTTACTATATCTAAAGTTTTTTGGAAATCATTATCAGTTTCCCCTGGAAAACCGACAATAAAATCAGAAGAAAACGCTATGTCTGGCCGTCTGTTTTTAATTTTTTCAATTATTTCTTTGTATTGTTCTATAGAATACTTTCTATCCATTAATTCCAAAATTTTGTTGGAACCGGATTGCACTGGTAGATGTAAAAATGGCATTAAGATTGGGATATCACGAAAAAGATCGACTATTTCATCGCTCATATCATGAGGGTTAGATGTAGCAAATCTCAACATTTTTAAATTACACTTATCGTATATTTTTTTGATAAGTGTACTGAAAGTAACATTATTATCGATATCATTGTATGAATTTACGTTCTGTCCTAGCAACGTAATTTCTTTTACTCCGCGGCTAGTTAACGTATCTATTTCACTAATTATGTCATTGAATGGCCTAGAGCACTCACGCCCTCTAGTATGAGGTACGACACAATACGAGCAAAAATTATCACATCCTTCCTGAATCGTTACAAAAGCTGATTGTGTATTTGATGCAATCTGTGGGAATTTTTCAAATTTTTCTATACTATTAAAATTGGTAAGAACAATAGGAGTTCGTTTATCAATTTGGGTTGAGTGGACACGACAAACGCTATCATATACATGCTGAACCATTTGAGGTCCCAAAATAATGTCTACACATTTGTTCCTCTTAGCTATCTGTTCCTTTCTAAGTTGAGCTACACACCCTGCAACTACTATTATATAATCTAAGCTACGCTCTATCGCTTTATCCTTGTACTCTTTAATTCTGCCTAAATCTGAAAACAGTTTTTCTTCTGCTTTTTCTCGAATTTCGCACGTATTTAGTATAACTACATTTGCTTCAGAATAACTAGAAACTAGACATCCTCCTTTTTCAATAAAAAAATCTAACATCCTAGATGAATCGTACACATTCATCTGACAGCCATAATTCTTAATAAATACCTTAAACTCAGGATACATAACTTATTTTTTTCTACCTTTACCTAACCCGCTAGCTTTAGCTAATGTGCTACGCACATGAGCGTACGCAGGAGCAACCATCGGATAATTTGACGGCAATCCCCACTTTTGTCTATACTCTTCTGGCGTCATATTGTATACCGCCTTTAGGTGTTTTTTCAATGTTTTTAATCTTCTACCATCTTCTAAACAAATAATATAATCATCAAATACCGACTCTTGGACAGCAACTGCTGGCTTTACTTTTACAGCCTTCTGTCTCAAACTATCTTCGATGTCTGAAACAGAATTATACACATCCTCTATAATCTTAATTATTTCATCTGCTTCCACTTTATTCCTAGTTAAATAAGACGTAACAATTTCCACTGTATACCCCATAATATCACCACCAGTAAAATCGTCGAAAACGCCAGAGCTATTTACTATACGACTTCTCAAACTATTCTGAATATCTTTCATAATACGACAACACCAAAACAAAACTTACAATATACTCATTTCATAAACATATGCATCTATTGTTTTCTCTCCATTCCTATAATAACCGCGCCTCAGTCCTATCCGTTTAAAACCATTCTTTTCATACAAACGTATAGCAGAATGATTCTCGACTGACACTTCTAGAATCACAGATCTAACGCCTTTATTAACAGCCAAACCGAACACCTTTCCTAAAAGAAAAGATGCAAATCCACGCCCTCTATACTTCTCTAATATACATATATTTAAAATATGAATCTCATCATAAACAAAACAACCACAAATAAACCCACAATCATTGTGGGAACATCTTAATATATAACAGAAACCACAACCTCCGTCAAGTACATCTTTAAAAAAAGAACAACTATAGGTATGCTTAAAACATGCGAAATACATCTCCATTAGTCTATCAATACAATCAATATTTGCGTCAATAATTTCGATGTTTTGAGATTGTCTTTGCTTTATCTTCATAAATATCTTTAAAATAAAAAGGTTCAATTTTTTCTGTTTTCAAGCATTTATTTAGCATTAAACAATCAGAAAAAGCCAACAAGCTTGAAGTATCTAAAATTTCTATATCAAAGATATATTCAAATTTCTCCTGAATACACACACTAGAAAATACATAATCTACATCTGAGATATTAACTAATACATCATCTATACTTATTACACTATAGAAGAAACAACCGTTAGTATATATTTTCTTCATAAATACTTCGTCTGGTAGATTCCCATTAACAATTATGCAAATATTTTTATTTTGTATTTCATTTTCATATTTTTTTTCAAATAAATCAAAAATAGAAACAACTTTTACAGGAATATTGAATACAGAATCAAAACATTTAGCCATACTCATGATCGCACGAATTGCAGTAAACGACCCTGGCCCAGAACTAACTATTATCTGAGCCAAATCATTCAATGTTAAATTTTCAGATGCAAGAAAATTACACATATTTTGAACTAACAAACTAGATGTATCATTCTCATATTTTTTGGTAACAATGTAGCCATTTTTATTAATAGAAAACTCACTAGACTTTAATTCACCTTTCACTGCCAAAATATTACTCATAGCATATCCTTAAATTTTCATTTTCTAATTTTATAAAGGTTTTCCCAGAACAAACATCAAGCAAAATGTCTCCGCAAACATGTTTTCTCCATGTTTTCAAAACTATGGAATTTTCTTTAGCGATTAAAAAGTCTTCCAATATTTCTTTAGTAGCTAGTAAATCACTATTGATATTTTTTTCTTGAGCTATTATATTTATCGCTACCTTTAAAAATTGCAATATATTAGTTGAGATAGTTTGCTTTTTGTGAATATATAAGCTTTTTCTTATAAATTCAGAATGCTCAACAAACTTTATAAATTCTTTATATATTTTAGCTTCGTAAAGTCTAGATTTCCTCATTTGCGATAAGCGAAATTTCCCGTTTTTTACTATTGAAATAAAAATATCATTTTTTATTATTTTAGTTGGAGATATATTTAATTTATAAGCTTTATCATCCCTCCAAGCAATCATTTCGTTTAAAAGGCTAATTCCAGCTTCAGTAAAATTAGTGGTATCAAAAAAAATGTCTCGATTGTGTGAGATACATAAGTTTAAAATATTTGCATGCTCTTCATCAAGCCAATTTTCACGACGCAATTCTTTTAACTTTTCTACCTGTTTTTCGTATATGTTATACAGATAATTTACATCATTGATCGCATAATTCAACTGCCCCTCTGAAAGAGGTCTCCTTTGCCAATCACTAGTCGTGTATAACTTAGGCAATTTTATCTTTGTATACTTCTGGACTAAATTATCGTAACTTGCAGGTTTCTCGCAAGAGATAAACATTTCAGCAACCTGTGTATCAAATATATTTTCGATAAAAATATCATAACTAGCTAAAACTTCTATATCCTGCTGACATGCGTGGAAAATTTTTTTTACATTTTTATCTGACAATACGCTAGAAAGGCTTGAGATATTTTCGATAGCTAAAGTATCGATAATATACTTACGCTCCTCAAATGCGATTTGCACTAAACATAGAATAGGCTCATTATTTTTTGTACGAACAAATTCAGTATCAATAGCAATTATTCCAGTATTTATACTAGAACAAACTTCTACTAACTTATCTTCTGTGTCTATCAGGACAAATTGCATTGAAACATTTACCTATGTTTTTTAAAAGGAAATACATCGAAAACATCATGTCTTAGTAACGGTCTTAAGCTTGAATGTTTCTTAAATGCAATTCCGAACATTTCATACACTTCGCGCTCATACCAATCAGCATTGCTATAAACTTCCATGATTGAATTAGCTTTTTCATTTTGAGTAACTCTACTTTCTATAACCAAAGTGCTATTTTCTTTATAATTTCTCAACACATAAAATAGCGAAAATCTATGTATATTAGAATTGATATATTCTAAATTGGAGTTATCAACAGCAGTCAGATCTAGTAATTGCGAAAATCCAAGTTTGTGCTTAAGAACTATTAAACAACGCAACAAGACCGATTTATCTATTAAAATACGATTCTCTATAGCTAAAATAGCATTCTTAACTTTTTTACCCAAAGAAGAGTTCATTATATCAATTATATTTGAAAGCTCGTTCATTTTTCTTATTTTGAATATTACTTCTTATTTTAAATATTGCATCTAGTAATGCCTCTGGAGATGGTGGACAACCAGGAACATAAACATCTACAGGAATAATGGAGTCGACACCATTAACAACTGAATCATATTCGCTGAATAAACCTCCACTTATTGCGCATATACCCATAGCTATTACATATTTAGGAGAAGGCATTTGATTGTAAATTTCTAACAGAACAGGTTCCATCTTTTTAGTTACAGTACCTGAAACTATCAATAAATCGGCCTGCCTAGGGCTAGCACGAAATACTGAACCGAATCTATCTAAATCATATCTTGGTGCTGCAGTTTGCATCATCTCTATAGCGCAACAAGATAAGCCAAACATCAAAGGCCATAGCGAATTAGCTTGAGACCAATTATTAAAATATTCTAACTTACTACAAAAAAAATTATTCACTCTATTTCGTTTTCTTAACTAGAACAAAGATAAAGCCGATTATAGGAAAAATCATGATTGTTAGCAAATTAGAAATATAATATAACTTCAAACTATTATTGCAAAACACAAACGCCAACAGGAATATAAATATAGCATCAAAAACTAAAAAAGATACGATTGGGAATAAGTCTGCCTTGTATGAAGCAGCTATTTTCCCAATTCGTTGCGTTCTTTTGATTCCACATTCAAACGCGTACACATCTCTACTACGATTTTTTGTACAGAACATAGAGTACAAAAAAGCTAATACAAAAGCACCTATAACTATTAAAGCCATGTAAATTAGCGCCAACTACTTTTCCTCTTCAACCATTTTAATTGCACCACAAGGACATTCTTTTTCGCAAATACCACAACCCTTGCAGTAGTCATAATCTATTGTTAGACCAAAATTATCTTTTTTTATTGCTCCATCAGGACACATACCATAGCAATTATCACAAGACATACAATTACCGCAACTCATACATCTTTGAGATTCAAAAATTACCTCTTGATCAGAAAGATTTATTCCATGCTCTTCGAAAGAATCGCTAGTAAACAACCCACGTTCTTTCCCTGCAACTTTTTTATAGTAATTAAAGTTCATTTTTTTAAATGTAATAACTTCATTTTTTTCACATGGAATGTACTTCTTTCTATTCAAAAATGCATCTATACATCTGGCAGCTTTTTTGCCGTGTCCAATTGCAGTTGTAACTGTTCTTTGAGAAGGGATAACATCACCTCCAGCAAATATGCCAGCATGTCCTGTCATGAAATTATCATCAACTGTTATAACACCTTTGCTTGATACTTCTATATCATCATATTTTTCTAATAATCCAGCATCTACGGATTGCCCAATAGCAAAAACCACAGAACTAGCTGTAATTTCTTCCATTCTACCAGATTCTTGATATTCACCATTCGAACCCAACTCTAAAATATCGACAATTATGCTATCTGCTTTAATTGAAGAAATCGAACGCATACACAAGATTTGAACACCTTCTTGCAAAGCTTCTTCAACTTCTATTTTATGGGCTGCCATTTGTTCAAGTTCTCTTCTGTATACTATTTTTACATTTCTACATCCCAATCTAATAGCAGTTCTAGCGACATCTATAGCGGTATTCCCTCCACCATAAACAATTACATTATCACCTAAATTAACGCTGTTCCGACCATCGTCTTCTAGCGTTCTAAGTAAATCTACCGCATCGTAAACTGTATTACCATTATTCTGAATGTCAGCTTTCGACGCCACATGAGCTCCAGTCGCTATAAAAATAGCATCATACTTTGATTCATAATCTTTCAAATCTGATACAGACTTATTTAACTGCATGTCAATTCCAGTATCAATAATTCTGTTAATCTCAGAATCTAAAATATCTCTAGATAATCTGTAGCTTGGAATTCCATATCTTAGCATCCCACCAGGTTTCGACTTCTCCTCAAAAATCGTTACATTATGCCCACATTTTCTCAAGAAAAACGCAGCTGTTAACCCTGCAGGCCCAGAGCCGATAATAAGTACATTTTTACCAGTCTGCGCTGTTTTAGAAAAATCAAATTTCCATTTGTTTTTTATAGCAAAATTCCCAATATATTTCTCTACTAAATTTATGTTTACAGGAGAATCAAGGTGATTTCGATTGCATGTCAATTCGCAAGGATGATAGCAAACTCTACCAATCACAGCTGGAAATGGATTATTCTTTACCACCTCTTCCCAAGCTCCACGAATATCCCCTTCTTGTACCTTAGATAACCATGCTTGAACATTATTCCCAGCAGGACATGTCATATTACATGGAGGAATTCTTTTTACATACATCGGTTTTTTATTTCGCCAGCTACCTGTTTTGTTATTCAAGCTTAATTTTGGATCAAGCGTAATAGCAAAAGGATTTTTAGACATTAGAGCCTCCGTTAAATTCTTCTAATTTTAAATTATACTTTGCAATATTTTGATCAGCGATAGATTGATATGCTTTAATGACCTCTTCATTAGAAATTCCTTTAGGAAATGCATGAGCAAATCTTTTTTGCGTTTTTAAATATTGTTCCACAGGAATAACTTCGTCTATTTCTGTTGATCCTGTAAACTTTCCGTTTTCTGCTTCAAAAAGCGGGAATAAACCGCATCTTATTGCCGCTCTAGCTATTGATATCGTCTCATTAGAAGCAAAGCCCCAACCTAACGGACAAGGCACATGAACATGTATATACCTTGCCCCTCGTATATTCACAGCTTTCGATACTTTTCTTTCTAAATCTCTAATATCACCTACGCTAGCTGTAGCTACGTAAGGAATATTGTGGGCCATAGCTATTTCTGGAACATTTTTCCCAGTTTTTATATCGCTTCCGAAATAATCTGCTTTTGGAACAGGCAATGTAGTCGCTGTTCGTGCAAACGGAGGAGTCGCACTAGACCTTTGCACACCAGTGTTCATATACGCCTGGTTATCATAACAAATGAATAAAACATCATCATTACGCTCAAACATACCTGACAAGCAAGCAAAACCTATATCAGCAGTGCTCCCATCACCGCCTTGTGCGATAATCCTAACATCGTCTTCCCCCTTCATTTTGAAACCAGCTGCAACACCAGTCGCGACAGCTGGCGCGTTTCCAAACAAGGAGTGCACCCACGGAACACCCCACGAATTTTCTGGAAACGAACATGAGAAAACCTCTAAACATCCAGTAGCATTAACAACTGCTATTTTACCATTCGCGGATTTATATGCAGCATCTATTGCAATTCTAGCAGCTAGCGCTTCTCCGCAACCTTGACAAGCTCTATGTCCGCTCGCTAATGTATTTGGCCTATTTTCGCATGCTTGTACGCAATTTTCACAAGAATTTAATCTATTCCCTATTGTTTTTACAGACATTATAATTCTCCTAAATAGCGTTAGAACGTACTAAATTTTCATCTAAAGCAAGAAAAGAAAAATCTTGCAAGTTTTCACAAATAAGAATCTCTTTAATCTGGCTTTTTGTTATAGATCGCCCACCTAGTCCAGCTACAATATTTTTTACAACACAATCTGTATTTTCTAGACAAATTTTTATTTCATCGCCTAAGACGCCTCTTTTGCCTATAGCAAAAGCTTTTTCCAAAACAATTATTTCTTTTTTCGCCTTAAGTGCATCAAAGATCTCTTTTTCAGGAAAAGGTCTATATGATATTATGGACAAGCATCCGATATTAATACCATTTTCATGTTTTAGCTCGTCTATTGCATCTTTTATAGTACCAGCAATTGACCCCATGCAAACAATTACCTTATCTGCATTTTCCATATTATAGCTTCTTATCAAACCGCCAGTTTTTCTTCCAAAAATATTATCGAATTTTTTCGAAGCTTCATCAATTACACTTATCGCATCAAACTGAGCATTATGAGAAATTACGCGAACTTCAGTGAATTTATCCGGAGGGACCATAGCCCCTATCGCACATGGTTCATTGATATCTAATTTATGAGCACACTGGAATTCTGGCAGATATTCATCAACTTGTTCTTGAGTAGGAATATCTATTGATTCATATGCGTGAGTCAAGATAAAGCCATCAACGCAAACCATAACTGGAATTTTTGTTTTCTCAGCGATCAAAAATGCTTGTATATGCAAATCTACAGCCTCTTGGTTATCTTCTGCAAAAAGCATAATCCAACCAGCATCTCTAACCGACATTGCATCTGTATGATCATTCCATATGTTAATAGGAGAACCTATAGCCCTATTCCCAAGTGTCATAACTATAGGCAATTTGAGACCGGACGCGTTATAGACGGCTTCAATCATATACAAAAGCCCTTGACTCGATGTCGCTGTATAACTTCTGACTCCAGCAGCACTTGATCCAATAGCTACGCTTAGTGCTGCAAATTCAGACTCAACATTTATGAATTCGCAATTTTTCAAAATACCTGCATGAACTAACTCTCCTATACCCTCGACAATATGCGTTTGTGGGGTAATTGGATAAGCGCAAACAACCTGAGGTCGACACAAAGCAACAGCTTGCGCTACAGCTTGAGAGCCTTCTAATTGATTTAACATATTCCCTCCATATATTTATTTGCTGTTTCATAAGCTTCTGTCGCAGCAGCTATATTTTTTTCGCAAATTTCGCCTTTAAACTTTTGGCGTATAGCATCGAATACAGACTCGATACCTATAGATTTTGTAATAGCGGAAAAAGCACCCAACAATACAGCATTTGGGATAGGTCTGCCTACATGTTTTACAGCTATCTCGGCCGCAGGAATTGTTATGAATTTTATACCATTTGGTACATTTGGTATTTCTGAAGATTTTTTGTTTGAATTCAGAATAGCAATTCCACCTGGTTTTAGACCACCAAAGACGTCAACTATTTCTATTAGAGTCGAGTCTTGAATTATTACAGCGTTTGGCTCATCAATAGGCTCTCTTAACCGAATAACACTATCGGATATTCTGCAGAAAGAAACAACTGGCGCGCCCATTCTTTCTGACCCAAAACTTGGAAAAGCCTGCGCGTATTTTTTTTCCATAAATGCCGCAATTGACAGCATTTCGGCAGCGGTAACAACACCTTGCCCGCCTCTTCCATGGATTCTAACTTGAAACATAAAGTCCCCTCTGAAATCACAAACAGATGTATCTATATCACATTATGCAAAGAATATAAACATTTTTCTAAAATATACCACTGACTTATTTAATGATTTATTAAACACCTATGCATTTTTATTTATATTACACAAATTGCTTCACATAAAAATATACACGACACTAAATGCTCACTATAATCTACATAATATTATGTGGCTCTTACATATTTTGTTTATTAGATGGAGGGATACTAAGCTGCTTTAAATTTAACAGTTTTATTAAATCTCGCAATTCTTGTCTGGCTGCTACGTGAGAAAGACTCATTCTGTTTTCATCTGATATATCAAGCAATGTCATGCCTTTTAAGAATAATTCTTTAAAAATAACACGTTCACAAAATCCAGCTCCAAGTCGAAATCCTATTCTTTTAGAAAATTTTTCGAGTACATCATTTATATCTTTTTTATTTTTATTCAAAAGATTGCTTAATCTGTTTCTAACAACTATCCAATCCGTTGGCTGACAACGCCTTTTCGCTCTTTCTATGCGCTGAGACCAAACCATTTCTGCATAAGTACTAGGCCTTATGTTATTTAAATCACTTGCATCTACCTTTGCGAGCATATCAAGATCTATGAAACTATCATTCATTGGCGTAACCAATGTATCAGCGTACGAATGCCCCAAACGAGAGAGAAATGTATTCGTCCCGGGTGTATCAATTATTATAAAATCGCAATCAGAATTTTCTTTTATTGTTTGCAAAAAAATATTTTCTTCAACTTTTGTTGACTCAGTTTTTGACTCTAAATCGCTCAAAAATATTGCTTTATGGTTTGGCATTGTTAATTTTACAGCTGACTTACCTCTATTCTCAATGTACCTAGAAAGCGTACCCTGTCTAGCATCCAAGTCTATCGTGGCGACCTTATACCCAGAGTTCATAAGGAACACGACAACGTGCATAGCTAACGTAGATTTACCAGTACCACCTTTTTCATTTCCAAAAACAATTACATGAGAAGCCATAACATTCATCTAATAATCAATTCTACTGAATATACATTTTTTCCAAAATTTTCGCAATACGGCTCAAAACGTGTACTACACATTAATAGATTGCATACTGCCTCATCCCACATATTTAAAATTTTAACGAAGTTTGTTGTTTTGTCTTATTTTTAAATTTTGTTGATAATTAAAAATTAGCTCATATAATAAGTATTAACAAATGGTAAATTTTAATGGGGCGTTATGCGTAAATTAGGTGTTTTTATATTTTCATTAGGGCTGTTGTGCTCTAATTATGAGGCTCATTGCGGTGGTGGAATGTCTAAGATAGCAAAAGCTGCTGTAGTTGGTGTAGCTACAGGCGGTGTTGGTTTTGCTCTTGGAGCTCCTGCTGCAGCGGCTGCGATGGCTGGAGCAACTGCAGCTGCTGGTGCTGCGGCAGGCACTTCGACAAGAGCTGGTGTTCAAATAAATGGTAATGGCGATGTTCAAGGAGTCAGAGTTACAGTTCAAGATGGTCATGGTCGAAATTTAGCAGATGTAACTGCTGGTCCTAACACAGGTCCTGTACCTGCTGGTTTTCGTTCTACCCCAGTTTCTAGACCTCCGTTGTTTGGTGATGAGGTGGCTGATTGGAAAGAACGGCAGATTGTTAGAGAAGGAGTAAAGACTCGTAGTGAGCGTTTATCTTACGCAAGAATGTTACAATCGACAAATAATGCAGTTAGATTTCATGGATTTGATACGGATGAAGTGAAGAGAAGCATTCTGCAGAAAGGTAATCAAACGTTGTATCGCTATCAGTACAATTATACTGATTTTTTGTTATCAGGCAATGGTTCTGATAAAGGTTACAGCTTCAAAACTGGCTATAAAATGCCTGAGAACCGAACGATTTTTGATAACTTTAAAACTGATGCAGAGCGGATAGCTAGCCAGAGTTTTATATTTGAGAAGACCGGTCTAAATTGGAGTTTTAATCTGGAATTTATTAATGGCAAGGAGTATCATAGAGCACACTGTGAAGGTTTGAGGGACATATTGGTGCCAGTTGGTAAGAGATACATAATCTGGAGCATGGATAGGAAATTAAATCCATCGTCATCGTTTGTGTCAGAAATGTCCAAGTACATGCCACAGAGAGAAAACGCCTTAAAAACAGAAGATAGGCCTAAGAGGGCTGTTAGTCCTGAGCCTGTGGATACAACTTATAGGAAGGTTTGCAAAGTTAAAGATGCTGTTGTAAATGACTGTGTAAATAAGGTTGTGAACTCTATTCCAAGTGATGTGAAAAACGGCTGTAAGGTATGTTTTCAGTATTTAAAGAAAGCTGATGATGCTAGTTTTAACATTGTTAGCACTGTTGTTGATGTGACTCTTGGGAATGTCGTTAGAGGCCTGGCCTGGCTTGATAAATCAGCAGAAATGTCAGGTGCTGGAGTAAGGAGGTATTTAAGAGATGGCTTTGGAATAGACCAAGCAACAGCTCAAAACATAGGAGATGGCCTAGAAGTCGGTATGAAAATGCTAATCAGCATAGTCCCAGCTAAAACAGCGAACTTAGCCTCAAACGCAAGCAAAAGATTAGTCAAACTATCCCCAGCAGGCGGCCCATCAAATGGATTTATATTCAAATTCTACGACGAAAATGTAGTTTATAAAGAGATAAAGCCAACTAAGGGGAAGGCAAAAGGCGGCTTTAAATCTCAAACTGGGAGGATAATAAATACTGCAGCAGATGCTGACAAATACCTCAATGGTTTGCTTGGGAATAAAGGTGTTCTTCGTAATTGCGGAAAAACTTTGGATGGCCATCATTATTACGCCGTTATGCAAAAAATTGAATATTGCGGAGAAAAATTTAAGCCAGGAGATTATATTAGCCGAGATACATTACACCATGAAATAGAATGGTTCCGTGGTAAAGATAACCATAGAGGAGCTATTGATGTGCTAACTGGTAAGGTAAAGCCTGGATCGGCTGATAAATCTAGAAGATTAAAAGTAAAGTAGGTGAATTATGCAATTTTGTTGTGAAGCTCTAGAATATGCCGTAAGTAGAGAAGAAGTAAATTATGATGAGATTCGTGGTAGTTTCTGGTTTTACTTTAAACGATACGGGAAGCCTCGTTCTTACGGATTACATTGCGCCGCTTACTGTCCATACTGCGGAGCTAAGTTACATGAAGATTTAGTAGATGAATTAGAAGAAATTCTTGAAAATGAGTATGGAATAATGTTATGTAATGTTGACTTGAATGATCCTAATACATTACCAGAAGAATTTAGATCTGATGAATGGTGGAAGAAGCGAGGGTTGTAATTCTATTAAGCTGGGTGCGCCAAATCCGCGCCTCGCCCCCAGCTTATGCCTACAGGTTTAAATTGGAGTTTTAATCTGGAATTTATTAATGGCAAGGAGTATCATAGAGCGCACTGTGAAGGTTTGAGGGACATATTGGTGCCTGTTGGGAAGAGATACATAATCTGGAGTATGGATAGGAAATTAAATCCATCGTCGTCATTTGTATCCGAAATGTCAAAGTACATACCACAACGTGAAAATGCTTTAAAAACTGAAGATAGGCCGAAGAGGGCTGCCAGTCCTGAGCCTGTGGATACTGCTTATAGAAAAGTTTGCAAAGTTAAAGATGCTGTTGTAAATGACTGTGTAAAAACAGTTGTTGATTCGATCCCAAGCGATGTAAAAAACGGCTGTAAGGTATGCTTCCAATATTTAAAGAAAGCTGATGATGCTAGTTTTAATGTTGTTAGCACTGTTGTAGATGTAACACTTGGAAACGTTGTGAGAGGCCTGGATTGGCTTGATAAATCAGCAGAAATGTCAGGTGCTGGAGTAAGGAGATATTTGAGAGATGGTCTCGGAATAGACCAAGCTACAGCTCAAAACATAGGTGACGGCCTAGAAGTAGGCATGAAAATGCTAATTAGCATAGTCCCAGCAAAAGGCATGAACTTAGCCTCAAACGCAAGCAAAAGATTAGTCAAACTAACCCCAGCAGGCGGCCCATCCAACGGCTTCAAATTCAAGTTCTATGACGAGAATGTTGTTTATAAAGAAATAAAGCCAACTAAGGGAAAAGCAAAAGGTGGCTTTAAATCTCAAACTGGGAGAGTAGTTGCGACGAAAGTAGATGCTGATAAATATTTGAGTGGATTGACTTCCCAGAAAAATGTTTTAAGCAGAAAAGGCATAACACTCGATGGATATGAGTATTATAAATTCGAGGAAAAGTGCGAATATATGGGACATAAATTTAAGGCAGGAGACTACATTAGTAGGGATACTTTGCACCATGAATGGGAGTGGTTTCGAGGTCCGAAAGATCATCGAGGAGCTATTGATCCAATAACTGGTGTATTAAACGAAAAGAAGAAAGATCCTAAACGTGTGTTGAAAATTAAAAATTAGAGTAGCTTATGTTTGATTGTTGTAAAGAGTTAGTAGACTCTATAAATGAAAATGAGTTTGAGTTATATGAACAATATCGTGGAGTTTGTTATTATTATAAAAAAAATAATGACGAATATGGCCAATATTTCATGTGCTTTTGCCCGTTTTGCGGAGAAAAAATGCCCACTAATTTATATGGTTCAGATATATACTATGACGCATTAGAAGAAGCGGTAGGGAAGGAATACTGTGATATAACTGAAGATGAGATTCCAGATGAGTTTAAGTCTGACGAGTGGTGGAAGAAACGAGGGTTGTGATCTTTTTATTAAACTTGGCGCGAGGTGCGAAAATTTCGCGGCCGGCTTATTTCGGTGTGTAATTTTATCTATGGACTTTGATCGTTTATACAAAGAATATTCTGACTATAAATATGAGGAGAAGAAGGCTTTTGATAGGGGCAGAAGGAATTTATGGAGTGATGCAAATCATGTGAGTTTTCGATGGAGGCTTGGGTTGCGAACGCCTGAACTGAGCACCGGAAGTCAGACCATTTAGTAGTTATTTTTGCGATCGTTTTTTCTCAACTTTCGCGTAGATGAAGCTGTGTCCATCCACGATTTTATTATACACATTATTATGAGTATTGTAATTTAAATTTTGATGTAATCTCTTAAAATTATAAAAATAAACAAACTGTTGTATATGTTTTTTCACATCATTTATATGCTTAAACCTCTAATCAACTCAATAATATCACACAAAAAACGATCGCTACCCTTGGTCTTAAATCCGGGGCTCAGTATAAACTTTATATATGCGAGAACTTGACATGATTATACCTGATGGTATAACATGCAAAAAATTAATGGGGTCATAGCTCAGTTGGTAGAGCGCTACAATGGCATTGTAGAGGTCAGGGGTTCGACCCCCCTTGGCTCCACCAGAAGCGTGACGCTTCACCCGATTTTTTCTTTTCAGAGGACATTTAGCTCAGCGGTAGAGCATCACCTTCACACGGTGGGGGCCGCAGGTTC
>CAYPOM010000008.1:0-62702 GCA_964412505.1 uncultured Alphaproteobacteria bacterium | reverse complement strand
CATAAAAGCTGGGTATGATGAAAATAATAACAAAAAAAGAATTATTAGCTATGATGAATCAATGAATGGCCGTAAGCAAACTTTTATAGATAATTTCAAGAAAATAGCGTCAACTTCAGTCGGTAGAGTGCTCTTATACAGAATATTAATTGAGATTAGAAGGGAAGATGAGAATGGGAATGGATGTGAAGAAAATAATAGCAGTAACTTGGAAGTAAGAAATGCAGCTAGATTTTTACAAGTATATTGTTCAGAAGAAAATTCATTTTCTCATCCTAAAATACCAATAAATTCATCAAATCTTGATTTGTTAGATAGCAATATAAAGTTCGAATCTTTTTCTAAAATTAATTTTAATAGTAAAACTAAGGAAACTACTGTGATAGGTCAGCAAACGGCAAGCAGAGATTCCATTAATATAGTAAAAGAGAAACGCAGTCCTGACATAGCATTATTTCACGAAATATGTCATTGGTTCCATTTCATTCGTGACGCCGTAAGATTTTCTAAAGAAAACAACTGGGATTTGCAAATATCAACAGTCAAAGATTTTTATTATTTTAGACCTAACATTAAAAATGCCTCAGATATGGCTTGGTCTGGAATCAGTAAGGATAATGCAGATACACATTTCCTTTGTGAAGAAATACGTAATATTCTCGGGATAATAAATGCTTCTCAGTTAGCATATTTAAATGGTGATGATTTATGTGAAAATCTGTATAGAATATGTATCAATACTTATATTAGGTTTGGACATAGTAACGATGAGTATGTAGAGTATATGCCGTTTGTACAAAAAGCAATAAATACTATTAATAAAAATAAAACCAAATATAATATTTTGAATAAAGTAAAAAAATCAGCAAAAAGTGTAAAAAAATCTATTTCAGTGATATAATAAGCATGTTGTTTGAGGTATGTAATTATGAAAGTATTTTATTTAGCCGTGTCAGTTTTAATGATTATAGCACAAAATGTCGCTGCGATGAAGGTAGAGCAAGTTACAACGTTAGATGATATAGCGAATGATGCGAGGATATTAAAAGTAATGACCATTAGTACATCAGATGAAGATGCGATCAAGAAAAAATATATGATGTTACAACAAAAAGTGAACACATTAAACAAGGCAGCCATAGAAGCTAAAGGAAATGGAGTTTTTAAAGAATACGGAAAGGAAGGTTGTGGAGATAATTATACGGAGTTCATTATACTTCTGCAAAATGCGTTATCGCCTATTAAAGAGCCACAAATTGCTAATAAGTTGAAAAGAATTATACAATAGCTTCATTTTCACTCCATCATCCAAGATTCTTGCTTGTTCCATTCGAGTGGGATTTTGGCTCTGAGGAGGTCTTGGATTGATATGTGTTTTGGTTGGAATCCGTTCATTATCATTGTTTTGAGTTTTGGTGAGAGGTTGTTGAGCTGCAAGACAGCGCTTAGGTAATGCGGTGTTATTTTATTGATTTTGCAGAATTCTCTAAACTGCATCTTTGGGTTTTCTTTGAGCCTTTTGTCCATTATGTATGCTTTGGCTAATAGCTTCGATAGTGGCGTTTTGACGTACTGATTTTTCATGAAATATGTTGGACTGCCAGCTTTTCTTTTGCTGATTTTGATTGGAATTAAGACCTCTTTTTTTAGTGCTTCCATTTTTTCCTCAAGATAATTCTATTAACATTTGATTTAAACCGCCTAGATTCATATTCATTTTCAAGTCATCATTTTTGATACTCACTGAATCCACTAGCAATTTTACGATTTTGCTCTGCTCTGCAGGATACAGGTAGCTCCATACTTCGTTTAAATTTTTCAACGCCACCAACAACTCTTTTTGCGTAATTTCTTTGTTTTCTTCACAACATAATCTAGACAAAAATTGGTTGAGAGAATGGCCAAAAAGTCTCCAAATCGCAGAAATCTCTCCAAAGCATGTTGACTAGAGAATTTGCTAATTTATGCTCATATTTGAGAGCAAAACGCGCTTTCCCTAAAAACCATACAAATTTTTCCGTCAATTTTACGACCGCATACCATATCGCACTATTACGGAAAATAAAATCCTCTGAAATTTGAGAGAATAATGCTATTGTCGATTTTTTCTAACATGAGGCACGCTGTAGCTAAATTAGTGCATATCAACGCATCTCTAAAATCTACTTAAGTTCGAATCCTACTCGCCAACCATATAGATTTAAGCAATATTTACTGCAATTTAGTTAACCTCGTTGTACAAAATTTAAATTTTCTTAACCTTTAAGTGGTAGAATTGAAGTGAAAACATGGAGGCGTCATGAATATTTTTTGTAGATTGTTTGTTGTAGCAGTTTTTTGTTTGTTCACAGGTATTGTGAATGGTATGCAAACTGTATTTGATTTGCCTGTTGATGTATTAGGTAGATCACATCAATTTATAATAAATGTAAATAAATACGTTTGTGTAATAGTACCTGAAACTATAGCTGATACAAAATACAATGAATTAACGTCGAATCCATCTCTTCAAAGATTGCCATTTAACGAAACATTAAATATGTTAGTTGGCACTTCTGGTTTTATTTACTTTCCATCAGATGGCAGGCAACCAACAACAGAAGAAGCAGTAGAATGGTCATGCGCGAACGCAGACTCACACCTAAACGATGAAGAGCGTTTAAATTCTCCTATTACTCAGTGGTACATGAAAATGTTTGGCGTAATTCCATTTAGAAATGAAGAAGATCCAGGACCAGATGATTTCATAAAAGCTGGGTATGATGAAAATAATAACAAAAAAAGAATTATTAGCTATGATTTTGAAACAATGGGTACAGATGAAGGATACGAAGTAAGCTATCACGTACATCATGATACACAACAGGAAGAAACCAGAAGAAAATCGTTTATAGATAATTTTATGAAAATAGCATCAACTTCAGTCGGTAGAGTGCTCTTATACAGAATATTAATTGAGATTAGAAGGAAAGATGAGAGAGGGAATGGATGTTTTGAGACAGAAAGCATTCGTAGTGCGAACACGACTCAAAATGAAGCAATTATTAAGGCCAACAAAACCTTAACAATAAAATATTCAAATAGCAATGCTTACTGTTACCCTGATTCGAAATGCGATGATCCCATTTCTAATGACTTGTTAATCTTAAGTAATGCTAGCATAAAATATTGCAACAATCCAAAACACAAAACAATTGTAGTTGAGAAAAAACTCAGCAACCTACAGTATGCCCTATGTAAATGTAAACGCAAAGTAGATATTGCTGTTTTTCATGAACTTTGTCATTGGTATCATTCACTTCGAAATTTATTTAGATTTCATGATGAAAACGCCTCAGATAAGAATGTTATATCTGAAATAAATACACATATAATCGGGAAAGTATTGTATGGCAACTTAGAGTATACTGATGATAGAGCCAAAGTATCTGCAATGTCATGGACTTCGAAACCAGACATTATATCATATGAAGAATTAAGGAATATTATTGGGCTAAACAAAAAAAGTTATAGTCAATATATTGAAGGAGATGATTTATGCGAAAATTTGTACAGAACATGCCTTGGAGGAGAATGTAAGATTAGATTCTCTCACGCTGATGATGAATATATAGAAGACGCTGTAGTAATAGAAAGAGCTATAGAAATAATTAATTCAAATAAGCAATTGTATACAAAAAATTTAATTAATATAAATAACAATTGTTTTTTCATAAACACGGCTATGTTTAATAAACCCGGGCTTGGTAATTGTTTTAGAAAGGGCACTAAGAGTGTCAAATTTGGTAAAGGAAGTTTTACATTAGATGAAAATAAATAGTTGATTGTATATATTTATGTATGATCTAATTGTATATTGTTTGTAATTACGGAGGGAAACATGAAGATTAATTCTTACTTTTTAGCTTATTCTTTGCATATTTTGTGTGCTATTTGTTTAATTGAATATACAAATGCTACTAAAACTCAAATGTTTAGCAATGTCGATAAGATGGTTCATGAATTGAAAAAACAAATCGATGCGAATAAACCTGATGAAGTAAAGAAATTGTATACTAAATTACAGAAAGAGGTAAAAAAGTTAAACGATCAAGCTAAGTTAAATGAAGGTTTAGCATGTAATGAGTCTGGGGAAGAACGATGCGGTGGCGGATATACATCATTTTATATGACGCTTCAAAACTACCTTGCGCCAATCAAAGAACGGAGTACTTATGATAAATTAAATAGCATGCTACATAATTAAATTTTTTACGCCTCTATCATCCAAGATTCTTGCTTGTTCCATTCGAGTGGGATTTTGGCTCTGAGGAGGTCTTGGATTGATATGTGTTTTGGTTGGAATCCGTTCATTATCATTGTTTTGAGTTTTGGTGAGAGGTTGTTGAGCTGCAAGACAGCGCTTAGGTAATGCGGTGTTATTTTATTGATTTTGCAGAATTCTCTAAACTGCATCTTTGGGTTTTCTTTGAGCCTTTTGTCCATTATGTATGCTTTGGCTAATAGCTTCGATAGTGGCGTTTTGACGTACTGATTTTTCATGAAATATGTTGGACTGCCAGCTTTTCTTTTGCTGATTTTGATTGGAATTAAGACCTCTTTTTTTAGTGCTTCCATTTTTTCCTCAAGATAATTCTATTAACATTTGATTTAAACCGCCTAGATTCATATTCATTTTCAAGTCATCATTTTTGATACTCACTGAATCCACTAGCAATTTTACGATTTTGCTCTGCTCTGCAGGATACAGGTAGCTCCATACTTCGTTTAAATTTTTCAACGCCACCAACAACTCTTTTTGCGTAATTTCTTTGTTTTCTTCCGCAAGCTTGTCTATATGGACCAAAATTTCAGGAGATTTCAATATTTTCAAGATTTCGTTTACAACCTGTTCTTCTACTTGCCCTGCTGGGACATTTTTAAAATCAGCGTTGCATGACTTGAATTTTTTATGATTTTGGCACGTGTAGTACCTATACCTAGAACCGTTTTTTACACAATAAGTCGGCAGCATAAGCACATTACAGCTTTCACATTTCATAATTCCCCTCAAAAGTGAGCTTGTTACAACTTTGCTATTTTTTCTTTTATTTTCTGGATGTTTTTTAAAAATCTCTTGGACTTGATTCCATGTAGCTATACTGAGCTCCGGATTTAAGGCAACGGTTATCGATCGTTTTTTGTGTGATATTATGTAAGGAATTGAGGTTTAAGCATATAAATGATGTGAAAAAACATATACAACAGTTTGTTTATTTTTATAATTTTAAGAGATTACATCAAAATTTAAATTACAATACTCATAATAATGTGTATAATAAAATCGTGGATGGACACAGCTTCATCTACGCGAAAGTTGAGAAAAAACGATCGCAAAAATAATACATAAATGGTCCGACTTCCGGTGCTCAGTTCAGGCTCTATCGAAAATAGAAACAAAGACAGTCCCTGGGGAAAGGAACTAATTTCGACTTGATTTCAAACGAACAAATCTGTACCATCCAAAACGAAATTAATAATATACCTGTGAAGCTCCTAAACTGGAACTCTCCAACTCAGTCTATTTCCAAGTCGTTCGGATTATTGCTTTAATCTGCATCTGCATTCTGTATTATAGTGAATAAATTAATTTACATTAATTATAGTTTATGTTTAAAATATATTTACTATAGATTTATTTAAAATATTCATTTGAGGGCATGCATTATGAAAAAAAGTCAATTGCTAACTTGTGTTGCGTTTTTAACGTTTTTGCCGCTAGTAGACGGAATGAATATTACTTGTCCTAAAGCTGCGATTGGACAAGTTGAGACTCAATCTAAATTAATCACAATGTCAGCATATATAGCTTATTATGCAAGGAGTTTAATCCCTTTTTCGGGAGAACAACTCAATGATGAGAATATGCGCTTGACTACAATATCACAGTTGGATGATCTACTTAATACAATAATAAATTATGTTATCCATGAAATAGATTTATCTCAACCTGTATTTTACGGAGACAGAGAATGTAATTCTGAAAATGGAAGATATTTATTTGATAGGGCGAAAAAAGCACAAGAAGAAGCTCTAACGCACGCTAAAGGTGGATTTACGCCAAAAATATGTTGCCAGCGTGGTTTAGAACATTTTGCAAAACATGTTGCCTATGCATTAGGTACTATAACGGATGGAAATGCCGATGCAAAAAATCACGGTATAAGTGACTGGAGTGGAACTTTCGTTGATATTGTGAAGACAATAGATGCTTATCCAGAACTTAAGCAAAATATAGACCTAATCATTGGTTTTAATAAAAGTCGCTCTTTTACGAGTGAAGCAAAACAGCAAATTGATTTGATTGCTGTGTATAAAATACTATATTTTCTGCTAATCAATAGCAGAAAAGTATATTACGGTAAATATAATTGGAAAATTAATGGAGAAACAGTATATAGTGAACTATTCCAAGATGGCAATGATACAGCAAAGGCAAAATATGCAGGTAAAAAGTTTGAAACAGAGTGTTTTAGCTTGCTATTTGAGTGCCCTTGTTTATACGGTGTTCGAGATTTAATAAAATTCTCTTATCTTTTTGTCCCATGCCATTATGCTACGGAAATGATGGTAGATAATGAAACTATAAATTTACCAGCAAAAATAGCCTCAATATATCCAGTTTCTGCAGAAAGTGCACCTTATAAATTTAAAAAAGCTTCAGTGAGCGAATTAGAAAATATATCCATAAATTTACAGCCTAATTTTCAAGATGATAAAAGTTCATCAGATAAAGAAGAACATGATGATATTGTTTTAAGCATACATACTGAAGAAACAAAAATTTGCAATGAGACAGTACAAGCATTAGAGTTAACAGAACATAAATGTAATAGTTCCAGGACAAAGAAAAAAAATGGCAGATTGACCGGAAAACACAGTGAGCAGAAGCCTAGTGGAAAGACTGGTAAAAAGCAGAATGTTAGTGGGAAAGGGCAATTAAAACCTGAAAAACTATCAATTGGAAAAAAGAAGGAAGAAGTTATAGAAAATTCAATAGAGAATGGAAAAGAAAAAAATTCTGGAATGCAGTTTTTATTCAAAGATCAAGAAATAAAAGTAACAAAAATTAAAATAGATTTAACTTCTCAAAAACAAATAAACTATGCTGTCGAGGAATCTATGGCCAATGACAAACATATACCGTTAATTTGTAATGATAAATATGTATATTTAATACAAAGAAATGGATACATGGATAGTCAATTTGAGGAATTTATAAACAAATACAAGAAGACAGTTGAATCTGAGAAGAGGAATGCTAATGTCAAGTTTATAATAGAAAAATTACAAGGAGATATAAATGTAAATATTCAATATTTAAAAAAATTTTGCAAAGATCAAAAACTAATATTAGGTCAAGGAGAAATAGACAAATGTAAAACAGATATAGAACAAAGCGCTGCCAAAGAATTTGGCTTATATTTAGATTATTTAGATCGATGGTTCCAAGCATATACTACTAATGACTTTAGTTATAATTCTATATCTAAATATCTTAAAGCAGCTATAAAATATTATAATGTCGATACTGCAATTCAAAAGGTAGAATCCAAGAAAAAAGTTCTTAGAATTTTGAAAGATGAAAAATATAGTTCTAAATTGGAATATATTGAAACACTATTGTTAAACGCATTAAAAAATATATACGATATAACTAGTAATCAATATGTATTATCTCAGCTAGTGGCGATGATGAGTTATTTAGATAAATATTACGTTAGCGAGCAAGATAATTTCGCTTCTGCCATCTTGAGCTACATTCTTGAAAATGATTGCGGATTATTGTTTCTCAACTTACTTCAGGAAATAGCTAATAATTATAATAAAAATAGGAAACTTACTATTACTGAAGCAATAGATATTTTTTTTGAGCCATTTTCTCATTTTATTATTGTAACAAGTAGTAAGTCGAGTAGTTCGGCTATTATTAGTAAGTATGGAGAAAAAATAAAGAGGTTAATCACTGAAGAAACATTGATAAAAAATGATATTGAAGATAAGAAAAAAGGATATTTAGATGAGTTCGAAAAGAAGTTTAATGAAGCGAAGACAAACGCATTCGAAAAAGACGCATTTTATTTAGAAGATCAATTTAAAGAATTTAAAAAATTGTTCTTAGAGCATTACAATTTGTTTAACAATACAGATGCAACTGATAGAATAAAAATGCCATTACAAATAAAAGATGGCATTACATGCGCAATGTTCTATGGCAATAGAACAGAATTAAAAGAGTCAATGGAATACCTGCAAAATATTATTAATAAATATAAGAATATATCTTTGAAGTTATCTGGTGGTTTAAAAAGACTACTGATATCAGTAGAGGAATGTATAGCAAAAAAAAATAAGCTTAACGATAGTTTTTTCATGGATGAAGTATATGCATTATACACCACTCTGCATGAAGAGCAGGTTAGATATGATCCAATGATATATAAATTACTTAATTTAGAGTCAGATATTATTTGCCTTAGTAATATTATAAATAGCAACGCGTTAAGTGAATATAATGAAAAGTCAACATATGAATTGAAACAAGAAGTAGAAAGTTTTCAATCAGTAGAAACAACTGATATTTTGGATGTGTTAAATAAGTTCTATGAAATAATGCCACATATAATGAGGGTGTGTAATTTAATTAGTAATAGTAATATTATGGACGTATCAGAAATGCTAGACGATATAGAAACTATAAATAAATGTGATGAAGCTAAAAAAGTCCTTTCTACGATTTTGTCTGGGAAGAATATTGATTTAGGGAAACAGACTGTTAGCAAAATAAAAACAATTATTTCTTACTTAGATAAAGTAATTAAGTTATCTGTTTTACAACAATTGAAGTATCAGTATGATAGTCCTTATAAACAACTTGATATACAACCTTATTTGCAAATAGATAATGTATATAAGTATCATTTGTATTCTATGTTTCAAGAACTTGGCAATCAACTTAGTAATGGATGTAGTGACTTACATTGGAAAAAAGAGCAGATCGATCAAGATTTATATATGATTGCAAAAATAATAATAAGAATGCATGATATAGCTATGATTGATCATTATCAAATTAGGGCTATAATGCTAAGTCAATTAGCTGATGATATTAAAGAATCTGGATATTATGATGTCTCTGATGCTCAGACACAAGTTATAGTAGTAGATTCACCTTCTCTGTTTTTAGTAAAGCCAGATATGGTATCTAAGGTCCTTCAAAATGCATGCTATGCATTATGGCTTATCGCTCGAGGTAGTGAAAATGAAGGTAAAGATGATAGAATTAAACAATTTAGTGAAATTATTGGTCCGATTAATAAATATTTTGGTAAAAACTTGAAGGAGGTAAATGAACAAGGCTGTAAAAATGAGTTAAATGATATGGTAAAAACATTATATAAAGTTTCGTCGCTTGAAAACATCCAAACAGAAATAGATAATTTTAAAAAAGAATTAACTCGAGAAGATACAGTTACAAAAGATATAATCGCAAGTTGCTCTTTTGTAATGCAAAAAATTACAAATTATATAAATGGTTTGAAACTTGCAGCCGAAGATAAAGAAATACTGGATATGGAAATGAAGATTAATTTTATGAATCAATTAGAAAATGTTAGAAATTCAGCGGCCGTGCTTCTGGCAGAATTTAAATAATTAAGTGCTTCTTGTGCTAATATAGATGTTGTTGTTTCAATTACGATAAAACTTCATAAACATTAGACAGTAACATCTATATTTAAACAAATATCGAATCGAACTATTTAAAAAATATATTGATTAAACAAGTAGTATAAAAATTTATAAGAGTTTTTCAGAAACTATACAGCAAATTTCATTATTTACAGATAACACATTTTTGCTTCCGTTGACAATGTTTATTCTCTTATAAATTGAGCTAAGTTTTTTATAAGCACTTCTCATTTTGTCATACTTTTCTTTGGAAAGAAAATCGTAATTATCAGTGGTATCGTTTGATCTTAGATTAACTCTTTTTTGTGCACTAGTATAGCTTATATCTAAAAGAATTGTTAAATCTGGTTCAAAATCTCCTATGGTTAATTGCTGGATATGCAGTATTTCTTTAATATCTACATTTTTCAGTACACCTTGATATACAATTGTAGAATCGCAAAATCTATCGCATAGAACCCAACTTCCAGCATCCAATGCTGGTTTTATCTTTTGTATAAAATGTTCCCTTCTGGCTGCAAACATAAGTAGCATTTCAGTGATAACATCGATGTGGGAACTCGATTTTAATATATCACGAATCCTTTCAGAAATAACTGTTCCTCCAGGTTCTCTAGTCTGAATAACATTAATACCTTTATTTATTAAAAAATCTGAAAGCATGGCAATTTGTGTACTTTTCCCTACACCATCGCATCCTTCAAATGTTATGAAACGACCGCACTTAAAAACCATTTTTAATCTATAACTATTTTATTCCGCTTTTTTCCCTTTTCTTTTGTTATCTTTTGTCCTCCAAATAACATAAACCTTATAGCAGCAAAAAATCTATCGAAGTGGTTCAACTCATCTATATTTTCTCCAGCGACTACTTTATGTACTATTTGTTTATTATTAGTATGAATTATTAGGTCACCTAAATGATCACCGATGGAAATAGGAGCCGCTATTGGAGTCCTATATATGAACTCAACCTTCATGTTATGAATATCATTTTTGGATACATGTAAAGATATATCGTGATCTAAAACAGCAGCTACAGTTGGCTTGACGCCTAACCAAACATCCAAATGTTTTATTGGCTTTCCTTTTTTAACGAAATTATACTTAACAATTGAATTGAAACCATAATTCAATAACCTTTCCGTTTCAGATTCACGCTTGTCGTAAGAATCACATCCATTTACGACAGAAATAAGTCGTATTCCATTAACACTAGCTGATGCTGCAAGTCCATAACCACCAGCATCTGTGTATCCAGTTTTAAGACCATCGACACCAATATTCTTCCACAACAAGCGATTCCTATTGGTTTGTTTAATACCATTTACTTCTAATTCTTTTTCAGAAAAATAATGATAAAATTCTGGAAAATCATTTATTATTCTTTTGCTTAAAATTGCTATATCTCTAATTGTTGAAAAATGTCCTTTTGTATGTAAACCTGTAGGGTTGCAAAAGTGAGATTTATGCATTCCTATTAAACGTGCTGTTTCATTCATAGTATCAACGAATTTTTCTATAGAACCACACACCCCCTCTGCTATGACTATGCTAGCATCATTGCCAGAATGTACTATTATAGACCTTATTAATGTGTCTACTGGATATCTTTCTCCTTCATTTAAAAAGCTCTTTGAACCTATGGTTTTCTTTGCATTTTTACTTACAGTAAACTCAGTATTTAAAGATATTTGTCCATTTTTAATAGCAGAAAATAATACATATAATGTAAGTAATTTTGTCATTGAAGATGGAGCCATTTCTACATCTGCATCCTTTTCATTCAAAACTAGTTCTCCATCTGCGTCTGTTAATATATACTTTATAGCATTTATTTTTTTCTTCTTTTTGATGATTTTTTTCCCACTAGTAACTTTACAATAAGATATATCAGATGATTGAGCACAAACAAAAGCTATAAGCAACGAAAACAAAATATTTTTAGAAATATGCATATTTTTAACTTTATAATTAGCAATGTGTTATATATTTTAAAAGAAATTTTATACAAAATACAATGCTTTTATGCTCTTTTTTAAAAAAAAGATGATGAATAGAAATAAGGGGATCGCAATGGTAGAGTTTGCTGTATTTATTATACCAGCATTTTTCTTATTTTATTTTTTGTTAGATTTAACTGCGTTATACAGATATAAAAATAAAATTCATCAAATCGCAGCAAATGTCCCGATTATGACTTTGGCTAAGCTTCATAAACATGAAGCACTGATCTCCCAGCATGTGTTAAAACATTATTTAGAAGAAATCTCTAAAGATATTCTGTGTTCCTTTGATGATAATATTAAAAAATTGAATAATTGCTCTTTGTATATAAATTGGTTTGTTCGAAATCAAGACATAGATGGAAATAAAGGTGGACAAGGCATAGATGGAAATAAAGGTGAACAGTTTAATATGATTTTTGGATGCGAACAAAAAAAGGAGGGATTTATAATTGCAAATTCAAAACATACTACATTTAAGCTTCTACAGAATAAAAGTAGCGCTCCGTTTGTAATTGCAATCATTGGAGTAAAGGCTAATACAAAAGGAACAGCATGGTATGATTTGTCGACGTGGTTTATGAAATTGCTACCAACAGAATTTTCTGAAAACGTTATAATAGAAATGCCAGCAAATTTTAAAATCCAGTATACAAATATAGAGCAAGAATAAAGCTCTAACTAATTGTAATTTGCTGATTTTGGCTTCGAAATTATTACATACCACACAGGAATGAAAATACATATGAGAACCATTCCAAGCAAACAGCCAAAAAATTCGACAATACCTATTGCTTTTCTGCTAGCTGCACTAGCTCCAGTAGCAATGATTAGAGGGATAGATCCAACAACAGTTGATAGGCAAGTCATCACTATCGGCCTCATTCTGATTTTTGATGCTTCAATAATAGAATTAACGATATTATTGCCTTCTTTTACAAGTTGATTTGCAAACTCAACAATTAATATTCCTTGTTTTGTAGAAAGTCCTATCAAAATTAGCAAACCAATTTCATTGTATATATTCAAGTTTTGTCCAAGCAGGTTCAATGCAACTAATGCGCCTAAGGAGCCTAATGGGACAGACATCATTATGACTATAGGAGAGAGAAAACTTTCAAATTGTGCAGCTATAACTAAAAATGAAATTACTATAGCTAAACTAAAAATAAAAAACAAAGAACCAGACGATTCGTTTAAGTCTTTTGATTTTCCTTTATAGAAAATCTGAGCGTAATTAGGTAGTTTATCTTGTACTATATTCTTTAAGAATTTTAAACACTGATCTAAAGAGTATCCATTGCTGACAGCCCCAGTTATTGTTACAGCTCTATTTCTATTAAACCTAGATAATTTGTTTGCTGCTCCAATTTCTTTTATAGAAATTACATTGTCTAGGCTAATTAATTTTCCTGAGCTATTTCTTATATAAAATTCACATATATCTGTTGGGTTTTGTCTTTCTGATATATTTGACTGTAAAATAACATCATATTCTCTTCCTTTATCAACATATGTAGTAACATTTTTGGAGCCGAGCATAATCTCTAGAGTTTTTCCTATGTCATGAATATATATGTCTTGTTGTGCTGCTCTTTCTTTATTTATGTTGACGATGAATTGTGGTGTAGTTTCTTGATAATCATGATCTATGTCTGATATGCCTGGATACTTTTTAGCCTCATTTAAAATTATATCACGCCATTCCTTTAATTCTTCATATTCATTGCCTGCAATTACGAATTGAATTGGGTTACTATTCTTAGAGCCTATTCCCATAGGGATAATAACGTTAGATTTTATTCCTGCTATATGTTCGAGATCTTTTCTAAATTTCTTAGACAACGACAGCGAAGTGCTTCTGCTTGATTCTTCTGATAGTTCGATTATCATTTGCCCTGAATTGACAGATCCATCTGAATCTCCAAAATTAGGGACAATTGACATGATTTGTTTGATATTTTTTCCATTGTTATTTTCAATACTTTCGGCAGCTTGCTTCATATAATCACAAATAGCATTAAATCCAGTCCCTTCAACTGCTTTGCATTTAACTATTAATTCTCCTCTGTCTTCTAATGGTTCGAATTCATTATGTAGGAATTGTAATGCAATTCCAGAAAATGCACAAATTGTTATAAAAAAGACAACAAATTTTGTTTTTTGTGTCGTTGCAGAAAGTAATATTTTTTCGTATAAAGAATTAGTTTTATTTAATATAGATTCAATATAGCGTGTGACTCTGTTGTTTAAATGATCTTCTCTTTTTAACATCCTTGAGCACATCATCGGAGTTAAAGTTAGCGCTACAATTGTTGACAAAAATATAGCAGAAGATACTGCTATTGCAAATTCAGAGAATAATTTCCCTAATTTTCCACCTAGCATACAAATTGGAAGAAAAACGGACAGAAGTACAACACTTGTCGAAATAACTGCAAATACTACTTGTTCAGAACCGTTTATCGCAGCATCAATGGGAGATTCTCCATTAGACAATCTTCTATGTATATTTTCTACCATAACTATCGCATCATCTACTACTATTCCTATAACTAATACAATCCCTAACAAAGTCATCATATTTATACTGCATCCGAATAAGTTTAGAATAGTAAAAGAGCCTACGACTGAGATCGGGATTGCAATAGATGGAATTAATGTAGCTTTCAAACTTCCTAAAAACAGAAAAATTATAATGAAAACTAACACTGCTGTTATTAGTAAAGTGATATAAACTTCTTTAATCGATTCGCTTATAAATTTAGCTTCATCTCGCAGAATACTAATATGCATACTATTTTTGAAACTTGTATTAAGTTCATATACTATTTTTTGTACTTCATTTGAAATATCTACTGTGTTTGCTTTAGATTGTTTGGAAAGAGCTATACTAATTGTTGGCTTTCCATCTAGCAAAAAGCTATTTCTTTGATTTTTAGGGCCAATTTCAATTTTAGCAATATCTTTTAATCTGACGAAACTGTCTATTCCTGTTTTTTTTACAACTAATTTTTCAAAATCTTGTACTGAATTATACTGTCTTTTAATTGTAACAGGGAATTCTATATCTACAGACTCAATTCTTCCGCTTGGATACTCTACATTTTCTTTTTCTAGCGCTTCCTCTATATCTTTTACTGTAATTCCTCTTGCTGCCATTTCGTATTTATCTAGCCAAATCCTCATAGATTTTTCTTTTAAGCCCAATATTGATACATTAGCAACACCATGTATAGTTGAAAACCTATTCAAAAGGTATCTTTGTGCGTAGTCTGTTAGATCCATAGGTGCCATTTTATCACTAGATAATGAAAGCATAATTATTGGCATAGAACTTGAATCATATTTTGCAATAATAGGCTGATCTATGTTATCTGGGAGTTTGTGTATATATCTATTTACTTTATCTCTTACATCATTGACTGCTTCATCTAAATTTTTGGATGAAATAAATTCTATTTGTACTCTCGATTGCCCATCTTTACTTGTTGATGATATAGAATCTATACCATCAATTCCTGAGATTGCATCTTCTATTATTTGTGTAACTTTGGTCTCTATTACAGCTGCTGATGCACCGGTGTATCTAGTAGTTATAGAAACGTTTGGCATTTCTATATCTGGATATTCGCAGATTGAAGCGTTTCTGAAGTTTAAAATCCCGAATATTACAATAAGCAGCATGCAAACTATTGTGCTTACTGGATGTAGAATAGATGTGCGACAAATGCTCATATAGATAAAACTAATAGATCTTATTGTATTTAGCATATTATCGCTTTATGTGTCAAATAATCACAGAAATATGATGCCATATCAATAAATTTAATTTGTTATTAATGCTAATATCGTAGCATTGTTTATGTTTGTTGATTCATATGCGATTTATTTCACTTTTATTTAGAGATGTATTAAAAAAACCTAAAAAAGCTGCTGTAATAATTGAGTTTGCTATAGCTGTTCCATTATTGATTTCTTTGGTATATTTTGCTTATGATGTTCCTAAATTAAAGAGATTTGAAGCACAACTTAAGGCAGATATATCATATATAGAACAGATGATTAATGCTATTAGATATAGAAAAGCTATAGATAAAAAGATTACTAAGGCAGATATAGTGAAAATAATATCAGTGATAGGAATACCACATAATATGACTGCTTTACAAGCTCTTTCATACAGAATCAACGTCGCACTGACATTAATAAAAGGAGTCGGATTTGATAAGTTTTCTGTATGTTGGAATGGATATAGTATTTTTGCATTCAATCAATGTACAGGTTTTGAGAATAGTAATGCATGTACACAATTTCAATTTGAAAAAAATACTATATACGAAATTTCACAAATAGATAATTCAATTCATATCAGAAATGGTGAGTATAAAATGATTATAGAGATCGGATTGAATAACTATATAGAAGAAGATTCAGAACAAGTAATTCCTAAATTTGGATTTGCTTTCATTGAACCTAAAAATGCAGAAAGTTTGTATGATATGAAGTTGCGACAATACAGTGTAATTACAGTGAATAAAGCAAATTTTTCTGATGAATTTCCTCAATAGGTAGATGTAATTTATGACGTTTTTAGTAGAAAAAAAATCTGGTGCAAGTTTAGTAGAAGCTGCTTTCATTACACCTATATTCTTCGCAATTATATTTTATATTTTGGAGCTTATGTTTGTTAACAGTGCTCAAAATGCATTACTTGCAATTGCAGCTGAATCTAGCAGGCATTTCGCTAAATTTTGTAATACTAGTAAATTCCCAGAATTTATAGCAAAGTACAAGGATAAGTATGCTCCGCATGGGGAAATAAAGTACTATATAAATGTTTATGAAAATATAGATGATATAAATACAGATATAGTTAAATGTGGAGAAGAAATATTTTGGCCGACAGACGGTGCTGAATCAATTACTTTTATAGATAAAAATGGGAATTTAACGTTTGACTCAAGTAATGAAAAAATAACAGATATTAGTACATATCAGCATAATAAGTTGAGTGGAAAATTCTTTGTGATTACATTCGTTATAAATTATAAGTTCACCAATGAATTATCAAAAGTCTTTTTTCTAAAAGGAACAAATACTATGAAAATATCCAAAGATAAACCTGATGCTCAACGTGGCGATTTGTATTTGTTACATAGCAGAGGCGTCGGTATTTGCGAATAACATGTGTTTTTCTTGCTATATATTCATATTTCTTACTATATATTAATATTTGGTATGTATTGCATAATTCGAATAAAATTTTGAACAGATATTTCCTCCGCTCTAGCCGTATTTTTTATCCCAATTTGTTCAAATATTCGAGAATAATCGAAATTAAATTCCTTATTTATAAGTTTTAAAACTTGTTTTCTTCTATTCGAAAAAGCTACTGTAAGAAGCTGATTAAATCGATTAAAATCTATACTATCCTGTGATTTAGGTGAAAATGATAGCACCGCAGAGTGTACTTTCGGTGCAGGAGTGAAGGCTCCTGGTGGTAGCACCAATTCCTTGCGAACTATAGATTTCCATTGCGATAATACCGACAATTTTCCATAAGTTTTGTTGCCGAAATCTGCGCAAATTCTATCAGCTAACTCTTTTTGAAACATAAAAACTATTTTTTCAAAATTATGTATATCAGGTAGAATTTTAAATAAAACTTGAGACGAAATATTATAGGGTAGGTTAGAAATAATTATATCTGGTTTTAATGCCGTTATATCTACATGCAAAATATCTGAACTTATTACAGTTACGTGCTTGTCGTCTTTAGTAATATCATACCATGCATCAGACCATAATTTATCTAATTCTACTATAATAAACTTTTTCGGGTTTTTAGCTAAAATTTCTAAAGTTAACCCACCCGGGCCTGGACCTATTTCAAGAACAGTTTTATCTTCTAGATTTCCTGCAAAATTAACAATTTTCTGATTTATATTTTTAGAGAAAATATAGTTCTGTCCGAATCTTTTCGATGCAGAACCGTTATATTTCTCTAAAACTTCTTTTGCTGATGAAAGCATGTAATTATTTTGCAGCTCTACTCATTTTCTTTCTAGTATTTGAATCTAGATATTTTTTCCGTAGTCTTATAGCCTTTGGAGTCACTTCAACTAGCTCATCATCATCTATATATGATAGAGCTTGTTCAAGAGAAATTTTTCTTGGAGGTGACAAACGAATATTTTCATCTTTTCCTGATGCACGCATGTTGCTAAGATGCTTTTCTTTAGTAGGGTTCACTTCTAGATCGTTATCTTTGCTGTGTTCTCCAATAATTAAGCCTTCATACATAGGATCCCCAGGGTTGACAAACATTGTGCCGCGGTCTTGTAGATAAAACAATGCATAAGGTATCGCTGTTCCTGATTCTATTGAGATCAATACTCCTCTTTGACGTCCAGAAATATGCCCCCTATGCGGCTCATAACCTAAGAAAGATCTATTCATTAAGCCTGTCCCTCTTGTGTCAGTTAAAAACTCACTGTAATACCCAATTAATCCTCTTGTAGGAATTGAAAAAATTAATCTAGTTTTTCCAACGCCAGATGGCTTCATCTCTATAAGATTGCCTTTTCTTTGGGTTATTTTTTCTATAATAGTTCCTGAAAATTCATCATCTAAGTCGATTTGTAATTCCTCTATAGGTTCTAATAATTGCCCATTCTCATCTTTATGCATAAGTACTTTTGGCCTACTTATAGATAACTCAAACCCTTCTCTTCTCATCGTCTCTATCAGAATTCCAAGTTGCAATTCACCTCTTCCAGCTACTTCAAAAGAATCATTATTATCTGACTTTGTTACAGTTATTGAGATATTACCTTCAGCTTCTTTAAACAAGCGGTCGCCAATCATTCTAGATGTAACCTTTGAGCCTTCCTTGCCTCCCAACGGAGAGTCATTTACAGAGAAAGTCATAGAAATAGTTGGCGGATCAATAGGCAATGATTCAAGTGGCTCTGTTACAGATTGAGCTGCTATTGTATCTGCTACTGTAGCATCTGATAATCCAGCTACAGCTATAATATCACCGCATTTTGCTTCATCAATTGGAATTCTTTTTAATCCATCAAAAGCTAAAAGTTTTGTAAGCCTTGCTCTTTCGATTACTCCTTTGTCGTCTCTGATGACGTTCACAGCGTCATTTACTTTGGCTACACCGCTGTATATTCTGCCTGTTAATACTCGCCCCAAATAGACATCAGATTCCAATGTCGTAACTAACATTTTGAAAGGAGCAGATTCATCACAGGTTGGGGCAGGGACGTGAGACAGAATCATTTCCATTAATGGTACCAAATCTTTCTTTTCATCATTGAGATCTTTTACTGCCCATCCGCTACGTCCTGACGCATATAAAATAGGGAAATCCAACTGCTTATCATTAGCTCCTAATGCAACAAAAAGATCAAAAACTTCATCTATTACTTCTTGAGGACGTGCATCTTGTCTATCTATTTTATTGATTACTACAATAGGGTTCAAATTTAATGCTAAAGCTTTAGAAACGACGAATTTTGTTTGAGGCATTGGCCCTTCTGCCGCATCAACGAGTACGATCACTCCATCTACCATGCTTAATATGCGTTCTACTTCTCCACCGAAATCTGCGTGGCCTGGTGTGTCCACAATATTTATTTTAGTGTTTCCCCATTTCAAACTTGTGCATTTTGCTAAAATAGTGATACCACGTTCACGCTCTAGCTCATTAGAATCCATAGAGCGTGTTTCTACTTGCTGGTTCTCTCTAAACGTTCCTGCTGTTTTAAATAATGCGTCAACTAAAGTAGTTTTACCATGATCAACGTGAGCTATAATAGCAACATTTCTAATATTTTGAGACACAAACTCCTCCTAAAATAAAAAAGATTTTATGAAAAACCAAGTTCAACATAGGTTGCAATTATAAACATATTAATATTAATAGTCAATTGGCCTTTGGATGGCGAATTAAATCCGCAGAGTAAAAACTATGTTTCTAACATTTGTTTTATTCGTTACTTAGTACTATAATTCAAATGTTTGTAAAATTTAGAGGTTTTATGAGAAAGTTTTATGTCATAGTATCGTCATTATTATTATCACATCCAACAATCGCAGGAAGTAACGTTTTGATATCATCAGACGATTCTAATGATTTACCTGAACTAGCTATGCCGGAAACGTCATTTGATGGCCTAAGAGTTTTTGCTGAATTCGGCTATGATTCGACAAAAAATGATTATAGGTTTAAGGATAAAGCACTTAGTAGAACTACTCAAGTTTACTTAGAAGACAAAGATGGAAAGAAAACACAAACTGACATTGTTCACTCGTCTACGAACTTTACACAAATGCCAAATAAAGGATCTGTAAAGACAAGAAGCTTCGTAACTACTTTTGGAGTCGGCTGCGGTGGAACATTTGATAATAATATTTTTCTCGGTGTAGATTTTGGATTTTTTAGTAGATTCGGTGGTAACCAAAAATCACGTACACACAAAATAACTCTTCCTGAAGTGAAAGATGCAAAATTCAGCTACGAAATCGTAAAAGACAATAAGACAACAGAAAAAAAAGTAACATACAATCTAGACAGCGTTTCAATTGATCAAAGTATAGATTTAAAGTGTCAAAGCACAATGGGACTTAGCATTAAATTTAGAGCAGGATATGTTCCTCATGCTAAAAGTTATATGCCATACATTGTATTCGGCTGCGAAAGATTTCAGCACTCATTACGTTCTTCGGTAAACATTACAGGTTCGACTGACAAACATACATCCGGATATGAATCATTCGGGTCATTCCATCCGCTTATTGGAGTTGGAATAGAAAAAAAATTAAAAAGCAATTGGAGCATAAGAGGAGAACTGACATACAATATAGGGGTTTGGGATTCTACAAACAAAAAATTAACCAATGCCATTCAATCTGCAAAATTATCTACACTTAGTCGTTTTAAAGCAAAGGGAAATCGTTTCACTACACGTATCGTCATATCAAAATTCATATAAAATTGTATGAAGCATATCCCACGTTTTTTTTTCGATGGAAAAATTCAATCTGGTGGTCTTATTAAGCTGCCAGATGTAAATACACATCATTTATTGCATGTATTAAGGGCTAAACATGGAGACACTGTAAAGCTATTTAACAAAGATTATGGCGAATGGACTTGTTCGTGCGAAATAAGTAAGAAAAATGTTTTTGTAAAAGTTGAAAACAAAATAAGAGATTATTCCAAAAACTTAGATAGCACAATTAATTTATGTTTTCCAATAATTAGCCAACAACGATTATCTATAATATTTGAAAAATGCACAGAGTTAGGAGTTACAAATTTTATTCCTATAATTTCAGATTTTTCTCAAAATAATAAGATAGATAAAGAAAAAGCAAACCGAATATTCATTTCAGCAGCAGAACAATCTGGTCGATTGGATATACCACAGATATCAGATCCAATTAAATTAGAAAATTTATTAAATAGATCTCTTGATTTATTATTAGTATTCGATGTAACTGGAGAAAATATAAATACAATTGATATTTTTTCAGATAAAACTCACGAGGAAATATACTTACTTGTAGGCCCAGAAGGTGGTTTTTCTGAAAAAGAAATTGAGCTATTTAAAAAAAGTTCTTCAAAGAACGTAAAAATTGTAAAATGTGGGAATAATATTATGAGGAGTGAAACAGCATGTATCATGGCTTCTTGTCTTTGTTTAACTATTCCGAAAAAAACATAAGTTATCTTATATGCAAAATCACTCAACAACAAAAAAATGATTAGACTTGGTTTTGCGTGTAAAATTGTAGACTGTCCACAGGCTAAAATACGTAGCTGTACCATAAAAAACGCAAATAAAGAAAATTTAATTGACATATCAAACTGCAATATAGATGCATTAAGTTTCATGATTTCTTATTGCTCAGAAAACAACATAGAACTCATGCGAATAAGCTCTGATATTATTCCATTCGCATCACGTCAAGATATAAGCATAGACTGGCAATCAATATTTTCAAAAAAACTGAAACAAGTTGGCGATAAAATAAGACAAGCAAATTTAAGGATTTCTATGCATCCAGGACAGTATACTGTTTTGAACTCATTAAACCGAAATGTCGTGATCTCTGCGATCTCTGACATAAGCTGGCATGCTAATTTTTTAGACGCATTAAATGTAGATACGTCAGCTAAAATAGTACTACACTTAGGTGGTGTATATAACGACAAGAATGCATCAATTATGAGATTTATTCAAAATTTCAATTTACTTCCTAAAAACGCAAGAAGCAGAATAGTTCTGGAAAACGATGAAAAAAACTACAATATAAAAGATGTATTATTTGTCAGTAAAAAACTTGGAATTCCTACAGTATTTGATGTATTCCATCATTCTTTAAATCCTCAAGGAAATGACAAAAATATTATGCACTGGATTACTGAATCAGCAAAAACTTGGACGAGCAAAGACGGGCGACAAAAAATACATTATTCACAGCAAAAAATAGGAGCCCAAAAAGGCGCTCATTCAGATACAATAGATACAAAGATTTTCATGGATTTTTATAAAACAATTTCTAAACTTGAAATTGACATAATGTTAGAAGTAAAAGATAAAAATATATCTGCACTTAACTGCATAAATGTAATAAAGTCTATAATTTAAGTTATTTCCTATAACTAAACTCGTTTAATTGACCTAACCCTAGAACATGTTCTGATCGCAGCTTGCAATTCTCCTAGCTGCTTCAGATCTTTTACACTAACATCAACTAACATTTCATAGAAATCGCTAGATCTACTCTCTAGGCGCATATTTGTTATATTTATACTTTTATCACTTATAATTTTAGCTACTTGAGCTAAACTTCCAGTCTTATTTAAGACAGTTAAGGCTAAAGAAACAATTAAGTCAATATTTTTTGTACCTTCATCAACCCAACATACACCAATTTTATTTTTTTCATTAATAAAACTAGTACATGACTCTGTATGAATTTCAAGCCCAGAATCCATTAAAACACCATAAACTTTATCGCCAGGAACAGGCTTGCAACATGATGCATAATGAATAGCGATTCCAGGCGTAAATCCAAAAAGGCAAATATCTTTTTTTATAGGTTGTCTATATCCTTCTAATTCATTAACAAATTCCTTAATCTTTGAGAATTGGACTTCCTTCCTCTTTACCTTTAAATAAAAATCGTCTAGAGATTTTGCTCCAAATTTTCTCAAAGGAATTTTCATCTCATTGAAAGAAACACCTTCTTCAGCAAAAATCTTTTTTACAATAGCGCGTCCAAGTTTAATAAATTCAGCAGATTCCTGTGATGATACAAACTTTGTTATACATGCTTTAGCCTTACCTGTAACGACAAAATCTAACCATAATGCATCAGGTTTTTGGAATGGAGATGTTAGAACCTCAACTTGATTCCCATTTTTTAATACTGTTTTTAATGGAACTATTCTTCCATCCACTTTTGCTCCAATACATGTATTTCCTATCGAACTATGTATAGCATATGCAAAATCTACTGCAGTTGCACCGCTAGGAAGCGATATTAAATCTCCTTTCGGAGAAAAGCAGAACACTTCACTACCATACATTTCAACTTTAGAATTTCGCAAAGCATCTTCCGCCTCATTAGTATTTTCAAGAATAGAAACTAAACTCTTTAGCCATTTATAATGAGAGTTTTTCTCTGGCGAAATTTTTCCATCTTTATAAGACCAATGGGCTGCCATTCCATTCTCTGCATTTGAGTGCATATCTTTTGTTCTTATCTGTACTTCAATTTTTTGCTGGAATGGTCCGAATACAGTAGTATGCAAAGATTTATAATTATTCAACTTCGGTAAACTTATATAATCTTTAAATCTTCCAGGACATATTGGGAAAGTCGTATGAACCACACCAAGAGCTTTGTAACAATCTTCTACTGAGTTCACTAAAATGCGGAAAGCTAAAATATCGTTTAGTTGCTCCAACGAAATATTTCTTTTACACATTTTTTCCCAAATTGAGCAAGGTTTTTTAGTTCGTCCAAATATTATTGCCTCAATCCCAGCCTTTGTTACACACGCTTCTAATGTAGATATAACGTTTTTTATAAAATCTTCATCATTTTTCTTAATTTGCTCCAATTTAACGAGAATAGCACTGTATTCATCTGGATATAAACAAAAAAACGCCTTATCTTCCAGTTCATCCTTTATTACTTGCATACCAATTCTTTCTGCTAAAGGCGCGTATATATCCATTGTTTCTATCGATATTTTTTTCCTTTTTTCTAAATTTTTTATTGCATTTAAAGTTCGCATATTATGCAACCTATCAGCAAGCTTAACGACTAAAACACGCACATCTTCAGAAATAGCCATAAGAAATTTTCTGAAATTATCAGCCTGCTGAGATCGCTCTGAACGATACACAACCTTACTCAATTTTGTTACGCTATGAACAAGAAACGCTATTTCCTCGCCAAATTCACATTTAATTTCATCGATTGTAACATTCGTATCCTCTACTACATCATGTAATAACCCTGTTATGACAGTACAAACATCCATTTCTAAATCAGCAAGGATTGTAGCGACCTCAAGCGGATGCGAAAAATATGGAATACCAGATGCCCTTTTTTGAACTCCATGAGCTTCCATTGAAAACAAATAAGCTTTTCTAATTAACGATTCATCCGCACGTTCATCATATAACTTAACTTTATTGATCAATTCAGCTGAAGTTATCATAAATCACCTATAAAAAGGATTATATATTTTAGCATTATTTAATACATTCATGACATAATTATATGAAATATATAATTAAATTATACAATAATTGCAATATTAACCTTTTATAAAAAAATTATAGCAAAAATTATATAATTTGATTTATGGTGAACTATGTTAGCGCAAAATGACATAAACGAGAAAAAACCAAAGAAGGTAGAAAAGATAAATTCACCTATCTACGAATATGAAATAGATTTTTCTCTTAGGAACCATGTTAAAGATGCATTTTCAAATTTAATAGTGACATCTATTGATAGTGTATTATCTTGTTTAGTAAAATGCATATCATACTTCTGTTTCGGCACTTTAATTTCATTAATCCTATTTGCTTGTTTCATAATCGTTACATTAGCGCATAAATCAATCGATGTTCCATTTATTAAAACAATAATACAAAATCAAATCGAAGAAACTACTGGCACAAAAAATATAGAAATAAAGGATACAAAATTGCAGTATAATACAAGTGATCATATTGTATTAAGCATTGATGGATTAAGACTAGAAAATTTCTTTTGTCCTACAATAAACTTAGCTGTTAATTGCATTGATTCAATAAAAAACACAGAAATTAATGTAGATAAAATCTTTTTAAATAATGCGAATTTTAAAGCTAAAATGAATAATGATTTATTAAACATTTCATTTAATAATCACAAAACCCCTAAAAAAAATAGCAATAAACAAAAAGGCGTATTTATTCCATACAATAAACTTATATCATTGTTAAATTTAGTAGACAGTAAGCCTAAATTTGAAATTAAGAATTCTAAGTGTGAGTTTGAATTTGAAAATAATAGATTTTTGCTTAATGACTTCTATGCTTTTATAGGCAAAGCAGATCTATATGTACCACAAAAGATTTCGTTCAAAACTAAGCTACCTGATAGTAAAAATTTTACAAACTTAGTCATTAAAACTAATACGACAAAAAATACTAATTCAAGGACATTTGATATTGATATTTCAGATTTAAATATTACAGCGTTAAACGCTATCCTTAAACAAAGCAAAAATCAAAAAATCAATGATATTTCAAAAATATTATCACAATATAATATAGATGTTTCAGGACACATAAAAGCCATATTTACTAAAAATAAATTAGATACATGCATGATGAATCTAAAAGTAGGCAATGGTAGCATAAAGTCGATATTTGTTGATAATGAGTTATTAAAACCGTGGCTTATGGTCAAAGAAGGACATGTATCGATAGAGTTTAAGAACAATTGCTGTTATATAAAAGATTTATATGGTAATATCAATGATTCTAATGTTCGAATATCTGGCCTAGAAATTCCGATTTATTCTCCAGATAATAAACAAATTAAATTTAATGGAACACTAGAAATAAGAAATTTATCTAAAAATACGCTATCTTTGTTACCAAAAGAAATTGCAGAAGCATGCCTATTTTTGTTCAACAAAACTGTTAGTAAAATTATGATAGATTCATTAAAACTAGATCTTAATGGTGAAATTAATCCGAATAGTCCAGCCAAGAAAAACAATATAAAAGTATCACATGGAATTTTATCTACAAAAAATGGAGAAATTTGTATCGGCAATGATACGATCACTGGCATTACAGCAATTGGCGAAGTATACAAAAATAGCACTAAGTTGAAAATATCTAACGGTAACGTTGGAGAAATAAGTATAAAAAATGGACAATTATTTGTAGATAACAATATAGTTTGGAAAGGTAGTTTAGATATAGAATTGCCAGTGCATGAATTTACAAAACTCAATGATGACTTTGCTTATTTAAAAAATATTATACCTGAAGCTGTCTATGCAAATGCGAAAGTATCAACAACTATATCAATAGATACTACACAACTTCCGGACATAACATCATCTGTAAAATCATGTAAAAAATGTAAAATAGTTTCTACCGACAACACAATATTAGATGTATCAAAAGAGAAAAACGTATTAATTGTGAAAGGAAATATGCCTTTCGAAGAATTCGGTATGTTAGATATTGACGCTAAATTAGATCATAAGAAAAATACAGGATACAAGAAAATATTATTTCAAGGAAAAGCTTTAGCATTAAGTAAATTTTATCCTTTTATATCTTGCAAATCTGATAGCAAAATCAAACTTAAAATAAGTGAAACATACACTGGATTAAGCGGACAAATCGAAACGAATTTATCAATTGATAATGCTGATATAAAATTACCTTTTGTCGGTGAAGCTAATTTTGATAACGCGACAATTACAGCTAAAGCTAATAAAATCGGAAATATTGTAAATTACAATGACATTTCAATAGATAACAGTGGAATTAAATCAAAAGGATACATTAGCTATGCAGAAGATACAGGAGAAATACTCGGTGCTAAATTTACAAACCTTAATTTTAGCAATGCCGACTTTTCAATGAACTATCACAAACAAGGTGATAAAATGCAACTTTCTTTAATAGGGAAAAATGCTGACTTGTCAATGTTAAAATCATTCATAGAAAAAACTCCAAATAATATAGATATAATGACATCTGTTAATATAGAAAATATAAAATTTAATGTTTTTGATAGCTTAAAAAAACTTCATGGAACATTCACAATTCGAGATAAATGTATCGTTGATGCCATGGCATATGCAAAGTTAAAGGGAGATACTACGGTAATGATTAGAACAGACACTGAATCGAAGAAATTGCTAACAATTACAGCGTCTGATGCTGGAACATTTCTTAGAGAATTTGGTCTATTTAATGACGTCATAGGAGGAAAATTAGTAATAAGATTTGCTCCACAAGATAATAAATCAGATATCTATAAAAAAATATACTGTGAAATAACAGACGTTGTAATTGGGAATAATAAGCACATTTCTAAATTACTATCACTAACAGTTCCAAACATTACAGATGTAAGAAATCATTCTTTAGGATTTAATGGCATAGTATGCTCTATGAATATTGATGATGAAACTATTAAAATAGATAATGGAAGAGCAATTGGACCAACTATATGCATTTCTTTCGACGGGAAATATGACAAGAAAACCGATTTATTTGATATTCGTGGAATAGCAGCACCAGTGTTAGTAAATAATACAAATAATATGTCAATCTATTCTCCTTATAAAATTACTGGAGGTATTGGGAATATAGATATTGCGGTCAACCCACTAAACTCATCAAGTCACAATATTCTATCTGATGTTTTTGGTATGAATTTGAATCGAAAAGACCCTGAATATATAAACACACAAAAAGCAGATATAGAAGAGCCTGTAATAGATTTAGAAGAGCCTGTAGAACACATAGAAAAGCCGAAAAGTAAGACTATCAGAATCGATAGACATACTAACCCACATTCTAAGCGAAAAAGCAGAAAAACTGTTACACATGGAATTACTGTAGAACGACTAGGAGCAAATTAAAAAACAAAAGAATGAATTAAGCTGATAATTTAATTATATTCTAATGAACAAAGTTTCTCTAAAAACATATTTTCTTCAGGAGATAAAAATTCACTCAAATTAGAATATACTTGTTTATGATATGTTGTCAGCCAATTTTTTTCGATTTGTGAAAGCATTTCCATATCTATTAAATTTATATCATATGGAACTAATGTAAGAGGCTCGAATTTTAATTTGCTATTTTCAGCATCTATAACGGCCATAGAATTTTCGATTCTTATTCCGAATTCTCCACTTTCGTAATACCCGGGTTCATTAGAAAATACCATGTTTTTTTGCAACGGTATCTCCATATCGATAGACGACAAACCTACATAAGGCTCATGCACATGACTAACGTATCCGATACCATGCCCCGTGCCATGTGGATAATCTGCACCAATATTTACTAGCGGCAGTCTAGCTATTTTATCTAATTCTGATGATCTTGTATTTTTATCGAATTCGCATAAGAATAGATTTATATGTCCTTTTAGAACCAATGTATAATAATACTTGAATTTTTTCGATGGATTTTTACATATTGTTCTAGTTACATCAGTCGTCCCTTTTTTATACTGTCCTCCAGTATCGAATAGTAAAACGTTGAATGGCCTTATCATGTCTTCTAAATAATCTGTATGGTGGTGAATCTCTGCTGAATTTTCATCGATAGCTATAATATTTTCAAAGCTTTTACAGATATAGTTTGGCAATTTAGACCTCAACCAATCGATTTTTTGCGACGCAGAATATTCTGATATTTCTTCTTGCGCATACACCCAATTCATAAATTTTACAACAGCAACAGAATCTAAAATATTTGTATATTTTATATTTTTAATTTGCTCATCAGTTTTAATACATTTTTCTACAAGACAAGGGTTTTTTATATTTTTAAATTTCGCTTTTTGTTGTATATAGTATGGAATTTCTGAAAAATCTGTTGCTATATTTTTTATATTATTCAAATCATTCTCTAATGCAGTAATATTCTTTATTTCTACATTTGATAATTGGCTGCATAGTAATTCTGGATTGCTTATATCATTTTCTGCATATAGCGTAACTTCTGCATTTTTATTGATAATAGCTCTACATAAAAGTACTGGAGTATTTATAGCACCATTATATGCCCTTATATTTAAAAGCCATGCTATAGATAAACAATCACAAAGCAAGTAATAGTCAATTTTATACTGTTCGAAGATATACTGAATCCTTTCAAAATTAGAACTAAATTTATACCCTTCTACAAAAAATAATTCGCATGTGCTTCGAGTTGGATTAGAATTAATATCTATCGCTAGTAGCTTTCTTGATATTATTTTCTCAAAATTTTCTATTTCTACTGGAGAAAATTCATGAGGAGAAAAATAAATATTTTCATTTTGCGGAACATTATTTAGTACCCAATCTGATATGTCTTTATATGATAAATTTAAAACGTCAAAGCCAAGATTACTAAGTTTTCTATTCGCCTCAACTTTATATCTTCCATCGACAAAAACAGCTTTATTACCGCAAAATTCGATGCAAAAACCCGCTGAAAAAGCACAGTCAGTAGCTTGGACAAAACTACTGACATATCCACATGGTATTATGCCATATTTATACGGAGAGTTTACTGATGATAAAATACACTTATTCTTCAATTTCCAAATCTTTTATTTTATCTACTTCAGCATTTAATTCAATTTGAGTACAAAAACCTAGAAATACTGGATCTTTTGGCGTTAATTCATTCATATTTTTGTGCGTTCTGTCTCTAACAGACTGAACCATTTTTTTTGTAGTAGACGCTAATTTTGCCATCGTTTCATCTGCCATTTTTGGATAATGCCTAATTAACCATAAAACTGCCCCAGGCCTATCATGCCTACGAATAAGCGGAGTATATCGCTTTTCTGCCTTCATTTTTATATTTAATTGATATGGTTCATTTAAACGCAAATTAGCCTTAGGATTCATTTCACAGCGTTTTATCTCCTCACTAGTCAACTGTCCATTATCAATCGGATTTGCTGGAATTAGATTCGAAGAACTCTGTTCATCTGCCATCGCTTGAACTTCTATCTTATGTAATCCGCAAAAATCTGCTATTTGATCGAATGTTAAACAAGTATTATCTATAAGCCACAAAGCTGTTGCTTTTGGCATCAATGGTGTTTCCATGAAAAATCTCCACACAGAATATGACGCTATTTTTACATATTTTCGTGCATATTGAAATATATATTGAAGAACTAAGTATGATATTTATAATCATGTATATAGTGAATCAAAAGAACATACAAACTACATCTAACTTTAGTAAACCGATTATATGTGTTTTTCATACATTTCTAACTTAAATCATTTAATCACAATAAAAAAATGTTCGTGACTACTATTATAATTTCAGTAATTCAATATACATTAAATCAAAGTTTCAAATCTTCTGTATCAATAAACCTCTTGCGAAAGTGTGTTATGTGTAAGATATGATATGTTTTTGGTGAGAATTTTGTTTTATTATTTGTTAAGAGAGTCTTAGGTTATATATTCCTGATATTATATTGAATCTAAGGTGTAGTTTACGTTTGTGATTTCTGTATATAGAATCTAAGATTTTAAATTTTTTGAGCTGAGCAAAGACGTGTTCAACAATGATTCTTTTTGCCGACAATTTTGTAATATAGTCGTTCTACTATGAAAAAACCGCGAGTGCAATACCTCTGCAAAGCTTCAATTGACATACAAGGTCGTCGGCCCTTAGTCGCTCTTTCATAGGAGAATGACTATAATCTAGAGAAACTTAGCATATTTTATATACTTATTTTTTAATTTTCGCTAAGTTTCTCATCATCCCAAAAAATTTGATAGATACTCCTCACTTCCGCAAGAGGTTGATTAGAATAAAATTGGTGACATATTATGTTTGTCGCGCATATTGACTTCATAATTTTCATGTGCTAAAAATCCATAAAAATATTGGTGGAGTCAGATATGTCGCAACAAATGAAAGCTGCTTTGGGTAGCAATTTAGTTCAGCTAGATAATGCAAGAGTTTTGCCATACAATCTTGATGCAGAACAGTCTCTTCTTGGCGCGATCTTGTTGAATAATAATTGTTTCGAAAATGTGTCTGAATTTCTAGAAAGCAAACATTTTTATTCTACGATTCATGGTAAAATTTTTAGTGCAGCGAAAACATTAATTGAACAGAATTTAGTCGCAGATCCAATAACTCTACGTGCATTTTTTGAAAAATCAGCGGAATTGAGTTCTATTGGCGGTGGTGAGTATTTAGTAAAATTAGTTGATTGTGTAACTAGCTTAAATAGCTTGTACGACTATGGTAAATTAATATATGAATTATATTTAAGAAGAGAGCTAATAAACATAGGCGATTCAATAATTTACGATGCAAATGAATTCAACATACGAGATAGTGCAATTTCACAGATAGAAAAAGCAGAAGAGAAGCTTTTTTCTTTGTTTAATCAAGGGGGGACAGAACGTGGTTTTGTTGAATTTAAAACAGCTCTAGCTGAGGCTATTTCTGTAGCTGCAGCTGCGAGAGAAAATAGTAATGGATTATCTGGTATTACTACTGGATTAAGAGATTTAGATAATGATTTAGGTGGATTACATAAATCAGATTTAATAATATTGGCTGGACGCCCATCAATGGGAAAAACTGCTTTAGCAACTAATATTGCTTATAATGCTGCTTTAGCTAGCATGCTTGGGAAAAAAGAAGGTGCAAAAGTAGCATTTTTTTCTTTAGAAATGTCATCTGAACAGTTGGCAACTAGGTTGATCGCGCAGGAAGCGAAAATTCCATCACATAGAATTAGAAAAGGCGCAATTAAAGCAGATGAGTTTCAAAGGCTGGTCGATGTAAGTAGAAACTTAGTAAAAATTCCATTGTTTATAGATGATACGCCAGCTTTAACGACGTCTGCTTTGCGTACGAAAGCTAGGAGATTAAAAAGACAACATGGCTTGGATTTAATAGTTATAGATTATTTGCAATTATTGCAAGCTCATGATACTAGAAACGGAAGGGTACAAGAAATTTCTGAAATTACACGGGCATTAAAGGCTATTGCAAAAGAACTAGATGTCCCTGTAATAGCTCTGTCTCAGTTATCAAGAGCAGTCGAGCAAAGAGAAGACAAACGGCCTCAACTTGCAGATTTGAGGGAATCAGGTTCTATCGAACAAGATGCTGATGTTGTAATGTTTGTATTTAGAGAGGAATACTATATTTCTAGAAAGGAGCCATCTTTAGATTCAGAAAAACATAAAGCTTGGCAGAATGAAATGGCAGCGGTTTATAATGTAGCAGAAGTGATTTTAGCTAAGCAAAGACATGGACCGATTGGGACTATAAAACTATTTTTTGATGGTAATCTCACTAAATTTGGTGATCTTGCACGGGATTAATGGTTTGGCTATAAGGTTTGCTGTACTTAAATAAAGAAAACTTGCAAGTTATAGTAGTTGTTTCTTTTGTGCTTTTAAAAGAGTTATGAGTGAAATCTAAAAAACTAGCTTTAATCCGTCATAACATGGATAAATTTTGTCCGGCAAACGATTAAAAAGGTCATCATAGTCCATCGAAAAATCCATATGAGTTAAGTATGTTTTTTTTGGCTTTATAATATCTATCCACATCAGTATTTTTTCTAGATGCGCGTGTGACAATTTAGGTTGGAAAGATAGACAATCTATAATGATGTAATCAACTCCTGACAATTTCTCAAAAGAGACATCTGGAATATCTACTACATCTGTCATATAAGCGAAATTTTTAAATCTATATCCAGTACACCAAGAAAAGCCATGCCAAAGAGGAATCATTTCTACTGTTAGATTAGAATTGGATATATTCAATGTTATATTATTTTCAGATTCTATTGCATGAAAAATAGGTGGATAAACATTGGAATGTTCATATGTATCAAACAAATAATCAAATCTTTTTTCTACATCTGCAAGTACATTTTTTGTTGAGTATAAGTTGCATATTTTAGAGCTATTTAATATTAAAGGCCGCAAATCTGGCAAACCACTTGTGTGATCAAAATGTTCATGAGTCAAAAATACTGCATCAACTTTTTTTATGTTTTCTCTTAAAAATTGTGTACGTAAATCAGGTGAAGCATCAACTAGAATATTGATTCCATTCAATTCTATAAATATAGACGATCTAGTCCTCTGATTTTTTACATTTGATGCATCAGACAATCCATATCCATGCAAGATATGAGGGACACCACCAGACGCTCCACATCCTAAAACTGTAACTAACATAATATATCTCAAAGACTAAACAATCTAAAAAAATTATGTGAAGTGATTACACAAATTTCATCGAAAGAAACGCCTATTTCGTTGGCTAAGCATTTTGCAGTTTCAATTACATACGCTGGTTCGTTAATTTTACCTCTATAAGGAGATGGTGCTAAAAATGGCGCATCTGTTTCAACTAGTACCATATCCTTCGGTACATAATTTTTTGCTATTTCTCTTAATTCGCTGGCATTCTTAAATGTAATAATACCTGAAAAAGAAATATAATAACCTAGATCTAAGCTTTTTCGAGCAAAGTCTTTAGAACCAGAAAAACAGTGAATAATTCCATGAACAGTACCATTAAACTTTCGTAATACTGAAATAGTATCATCTTCAGCATATCTGCTGTGTATAACAACAGGTTTTTTAGTATTCTTAGCTAAATCCATTTGTGCTTCGAAAACATTAAATTGTTCACCTTTATCTATATTGCCATTTCTGTAGTCTAGCCCAAATTCACCGATAGCTATTGCTTTTTCTGATATTTTTTTAAGCTTACAGATACACTTTTCAATTCCAAAATTTTCTACAGTTTTTTTTGCATTATCAGGGTGAATACCAACTGCAGCATAAATCTTCAAATCTTTAGATTCATAATTACACGCTAAATCAATAACATCTTTACTATCATCTATATCTGTACCAATTGCGAGTATGTGAGTGATACCACTCTTTCTTGCTCTTTCTAATATATTTTCATTGCTATGAAAATTACTATCAAACCCTGAGAAAGAGTGATGATTTGCATACTTGCTTATATCGAAATGGCAATGTGAGTCAATTAGCATAACTATCTTACATTTATAACATGAACTATGACAGTAGGATCAATCCCTCGCATGTCAGCTAAAACATTTCGTATAATCTTTGTAACTTCCTTCTCAACATTTTTTTCTGAGTAATGAAACTCTTTCCCATTTGCTCCAATTAAACCGATTCCAGCGATTATGTCAGACTGGACATCTCTTTTCTCATCATGTTCATCTTTTTCAAACACACCAACAAAAGAGAAATCATCACAATGAATTTTCTTTGTTTTTTTATTCAATGTAACTGACGCGACTACAACGCCAGCTTCTAGCAAATTTTCTCTTTCTTTACAAATTGCTCCATCTACCGGAACTAACTGTCTGCCATCTACTAATAACGTTTTTACATCTAATACATCAACAATTTCAAAATCATCCTTTTTTAATCTAATTATAGCTCCTTCTTGTGGAACGATAGAGTTCTTGATCCCGTATTCAATAGCCATAGATGCATGGTTATGTAAATTTCCTAATTCGCCATGAACTGGAATAACGCAGTTTGGTTTTAGCAAATCATACATTTCTTTTATTTCGCTAGAACTTGCATGCCCAGATGCATGAATTTCTGAATCTACATCGTTTATAATCTCAATGCCTCTACTTATGAACGCACCCTGCATTGCAATAACAGCTTTTTCATTCCCAGGAATCGTTCTCGATGAAAAAATAAGAGCGTCTCCTCTTTTTAATTTATACTCGATATTCCTTGATCCGTAAGCTAATTTGGATAAAGCTGCATTCGTTTCACCTTGGCTACCAGTGCAAACCATCAAGACCTCAGATGGTTTTAATTTAGCTGCTTGCTTTTCTGTTAAAAATTGAGGAACATCTTTCAAATATCCAGTAGCTTTCGCTATTTTCTCGACTCTTGATAAGGACCTTCCCATAATTGCCATTTGCCTTCCGCTTGCTTTTGCAGCTAAGTAACATGACTCGATTCTTGCTAAGTTTGATGCGAAACACGTAATTGCTACACCTCTTCCATGTAAACTTTTTAGTAACTCTGCTAAATTCTTACGAACATTTTCTTCACTACCCATAGGTGTATTTTTATGTACATTAGTAGAGTCGCAAATAAACGCCAAAACATCTTTTTTCCCAATCGTTTCAAAGTCTGATTTATTTGTAGTAGAGCCGAGGACAGGTCGATCATCGAATCTCCAATCTCCAGAATGTACGACAGTACCATACTTTGTGGTAATTTCTAATGAACAAGATTCAGGAGTTGAGTGGGCGACAGGAATATACTTAACATTGAATTTCCCAATTTTTAAATCAACATGTTCTTTGACTATGTTTAAATTCGAATATTTAACACCAAAATCCAAAAGCTTTTCTTTAACCATTTCACAAACTATAGGCATTCCATAAACTGGTGTACCTTCTTCTAGTAGCGGAAGAAAATATGGTAGTGCACCGATATGATCTTCATGCATATGAGTTAAAACTATACCTTTAATTTTGTGCTTTACATCAACTAAGATTGAAGGATCTGCTACTAACACATTTCGACTAGATCCATTTTCGAACCCAACTCCCATATCAACGACGATCCATTCATCATCGCAAATATAAGCGTACAAACTCATCCCAATAGAACAACCGCCGAATGTAATAACATGCAATCCTTTTAGTTTAGATAAAGAATTACTTTCCATAAAAATTCTCCGAAAAACGAACACTACACGGAGAAAACGTCTCCGCTTACAAAACTTTTTATATCACCGTTTGCGACTTTAACTAGCAAACTGCCATTATCAGATACGCCTTGAATGACACCGACAATCTTGCTATTTCCACATGAGACTGTCACTTCGTCGCTACTAACATAAATCCATTTTCTCCAATAGTCGACAACATTATCTCTATTGGTGATAAATTTATTGTACCATTTTCTTATTTCAAATATCAATTCTTGAACCAATTCTCGCTTATCCTTAACGATATTTAAAGAAGCAAAAGAGTCTTTATTATCTTTAGGTAACACAGTTGTGTTTACGCCGACACTGATTATACACCGAGAATGAGAAGGGATTTCGAGAAGCATCCCGCTTAATTTTTTCCCGTTTAAATATACGTCATTCGGCCAATGTAATTTTAAATCATCCTCACTGCTGATGTAATGCGTTAAAAAATCGCGAACAGCACAGCATACGAATAAAGAAAAAAAGTTTAGATCAGATGTGACAATGCTAAAATCAGCAGCAATAGATACATACAAATTCCCATAAGGAGAAAGCCAAGGTCTCATGCGTTTACCATACCCAGCCGTTTGTTCTCCAGCATAAACCACAACATTTCCTGTTGAAATTGTACGACAAAAAGAATGAGTACTATCTATAGACTCGAAATAACGAATATCATACTCGCTCAGGAATCCCATTATCACTTACAGGTCGTTAGAATCTTCCTGAATGATATAACTGAAATCGATAGTTTCCTCTATTTGCGAATTATTACTATGTTCTACAACATTATCTAAAAAAACAGATGGATCGTATGTGTCTTCAATCTCATCTTCTCCTTCATCATGCGCATAATGTTGCAACCCGCTGATAGTGGCATTTTGTAATTTTTTTACATCTAATGCACCACATGCTATCTCTTTTAATGCGACAACGCATGGCTTATTACTGCACTCTACTAACGATTTTGCTCCATGATCAAATTGCTTGACACGCTGTGCAGCTAGCGCAACCAATAAAAACCTATTCTTAACAATTTCTTCACAATCTTCTATCGTTACACGCGCCATAAAAACCTACAAAATAATGTATTTAATTATACATAACTCTAGATGAATAATCAAATGTTGTGTGCAGATTAAAAACGGAAGTCGAACGTAGTAATTGCTAGGCAAGTTGAGGGATTTGGTGTTATTGACATATAATTTATTTGATATATGGTCAGGTTTCAGTTGTTTGCCAAGATATGCAACAATTTTAAGTTTGTTAATTTTATTTGTTTGTTAATGTCGGATGTTGTATTATATGCATAATGGTGTTTTTTGGGTGTAATGTATGAATATTAGCAGAATAATTTGTGCCTCTATCTCTTCTATGTTTGTTTGCGGTGCTTGGTGTATGAGTAATGCGCTTGTTCCCGACTTTGTTGAAAAAACGGTGGATAATGTCTCGAAGTATAGTGTGCCTCAGTGTGTACTAGGCAAACAGTTCGGAGAATGTGCTAGTTCTTCAAACGCATCCCCAATGTATTCAGATGGGACTACTGCAATTTGTAAGGCTATAGCAAGAAAAAACGCTGTTGATTCTAATTTTGCGTGTTACAAACAGCACAATATAAAAGTAAAATTTTCAGAGGATTACGTTAAGTCATTGTTACAAAAAAGCAATGGTGAAGATTACGTCCAGAGTACACGTTCAGAAGAGGACGCAAAACAATTGCTAAAAGATACCAAAAAATTTGCTAATAATTTTTTTTGCGAAGAGCAGCGTATAAAAGAAGACACTATTGATATCGGAAATTTTACTGAAAATAGAATATATACAGGGACAAAAGTTGGATGGATTTGTTCTGAAAATAGCGATGAATTTGTGGCGAAGCGCTTGTTCGAACCTGCTCTTAGTTCCCGTGTGCTTACATTGTTAGAGGAATGGAAAAGAAAGTTCGATGCGACAATGGATACTGGTACTGTTAAAGCTGTCCTTGAGAGAATTAAAAGTGTCGAAGTTTTAAGCGGTTTACTTGCTGCGGCTGTTTGTGATGAATACGAACAGAAGATATTAAATAATAGTGCTTGTCAGATTTCAAATGATTTTATAAGTAGTGTGTATCGTGACTTAAAGGCTAACTTTTTCGACAGCAAGCCTAGTGAAAAATATGATGTAGTTTATGAAATAAAAGAAAAATACAATATTTCAGGCAAGAGTTCAGATGACAAGTTTAATTTACGCAATTGCTTTGATGAAGATACAATGTGCGTTTTTTGGGACAATTTCCAAAATGCATTTGAGTCGAAGAAAGATGCTATAATTAAAAATGCTCTTACTGGGTTAAAACTGTACAAAGTTTCGGGAGTGCTTGATGCGAGATTAAATGCTGTTAAAGAAGGTAATATAATAGAAACAATTCGAGAAAATGATGATAAGTTTTATTCTAGCTTCAATAGCAATGCAAATATAGAGTTTGACAATATTTCTGTACAATTGACTGATATTAATGTTGATTTGTCTCTTATGCTGGCTGTTAACGGTGTACATGCAGTGTATAATGAGTTGCTTAAGAAGGATCAAATTCAATTGAATGAATTATATTCTTCAGGAATTATTAATAGTTTCAAAGATGTTAATAAAGAAAGAGATACGCAAAATATTAACGGCGAATCATTATATGCTTCCGTTTTGGCTTCTAAAATTATGGAAAGGTTTTTGTATCAAGCTTGTTACGCTCAATATGCGTACAGCCAAACTCCTAAAGAATTTTTAAAGATGGTGTGCGATTCGTTTTTTGCTTGTAATTTCGGCTTGAAACTATCAAACTCTAACTTTATGGATATAGATAGACTAAAGGAGGTGCTGCACACTGATGATGACAAGAACGTTATCGACCAAGTGAAGGAATATCATGAATTATGTAGGGGACTAGAACAAAAAAAAATAGAAGCGGCAAAACCTGAAACCATTCAAAAGCAAGCCAAAGAAGAAAAATTAGCTAATTGTATGCGGAATATTTCGCTGGAGACAATTAATAAAGTTTTATCACATAAAACTGGCAATAATTCATTTAACTTAAGTACAGAAATAGATGAAAAGCTCGGTTATAAAAAAAGGATAGTTGGTGACCCAATATATGACAGTAAAGGTAACAAGATTGGTTCTACCGGCAGCTTGTTCGCTCAGTTTATTAAATGTAACTCAGATACTGTATTGCTAACAGTGGACAGAACAGCAATTGAGAAATACAATTTAATAGACGATAAATATAGGACTAAAAGGTCATATAGTGATGAAGAATTGACTTATGCTTTCGATTATTGCTTCACAAATGATAAAGGCAATGCAGCAGGCAATGCAGCTGGCAAGGAAGTTTTTGAGGTGATTAAAGCAGATGTGCAGAGAGTTTTTGATGGCATTTACTCAAAAACGAAGGATAATGAAAAATACCTTACAGAAGAATATGGCGATGCTGATTGGAATGCTCTAACTAAGAAGGTTATAGTAATGAAGTTTGTGCCTTCTTCCTATAATAAAGAGAACCAAAACCACAATTCTTTACTAAATGCTTTTGAGAAAAGAAGCAGTGAATTTCCAAAAAAAGTGGATGGGAAGTCTCAGCCAAATGAACTTGTTACGTTACAACAACAGATAACAGAAGTATCCAGTAGTGTATACAATTTATTAAGTTTGCATGCCAAAAATGCAAAAGAATATTCTGAGAATACATACGAAAGAGCGCTTGCAAAGGTTGATAATGGAATATCTCAAGAGAAAGTTTCTGAGGCTATAAAAAAATACAATGAAAATTACGCTGTAGAGGATATATATCTATCTGCAAATTCTTCATGGTTTTTCAATCAGTGCGCAGAAATAAGAGACATATTAGATCAAATTGCTGCTCAAGGAAAATCTGCATTTAGTGGTGAGGAATATGCAATTTATGATGATTCAGATTATAGAGGAGTCGAGGATCGTATAAGAAAACTAGCAAGTCAGTGGCAAAACTTGAAGTGGTTATCTGCTCATCAAGCTGTGAAAAAGAACGGGCTTGCCGGTGTGGAATTAAGTAATTTAACGACGACTGGTATTGGGTCTGTGCTAGAAACGTTACTGGACGTTCCTGTTTTTTCATCGACTAAAGATTGGGTGTCTAATAGTGGCACAAAGTTGCCTGAGAAGATAGATTCTGCAACTTCGGAATTTATTTGTAATATTTTGTCAAGAATGCATCAAGATATTTGTAGCTTTTTCGTAAGTAGGGTCGCTGCGACATTCTTGTGCAATATTTTTGAAAGCAACAAGGATTATTCTTCTTTAACTGAATCTAATGCTAAAACTCCTTCTTTGATTTTAAAGTCTTTTTCTTCTTCAATGGTAGATTTCATTGCGGATTTTTATAAAATTAAAGAATGTATTGATTCTAGCACAGGACGAAATATTGCAAATTCAAGTGATTTACTAATTTATGCAAAAGATTGTTTGTTATCTTCTACTACGTGCAACAAGGGTGTAATAGCACAGGTGCCTGATGATTTAAATAAACTGACAGATGCATGGTTAGACTGTAATGGCAAAAAATTAAATGAGGCTTATTGTTATTCTAAAGATAATGGTGAATTTATCACTCCGATGGCTGATATTAAGACGATTAATTTCTCACTTCAAAATGGTGTTGATAATGTTGACAATGCAGTGTTAAATTTTGATGCCCGTAATAAAGATGGAATGCATCCGTTGAGTTTTGTCGCTTTAGTCGATTTTGTTCGTGGCAAGATTAATTTCGATCAAAGGATGATTTTGTTGGATAGTATTTGTATTCCAGTTGAAGGATTGTTCGAAAAGTTTCAACGCGTAACAAAGAGTGGCTTGTTAGGTGAGGTGCCGGTCGAACTTACATCGGTTAGAAACGTACTCGACGGTGGTGACCTTGGTAGTGTAATAAATTACAGTTCAATTCAGAATGATTTACGTAAATCTCATTCTGTATTTTGGGCTGAGAACGAAAATCCGTTTTTTGTTCCAGAGAATGATAGAGCTAAATACGGTTATGGAGTAGGCAGCACAGTTACAGTCACTCCTCCATTGTTATATTCGTTAAAATCAGATTCGATTGGTGATGCAAAAGCTTGGAGTCTTAATGATTTAATTAAAAAAGATATATTCTCTCCACAAGCACTTCAGATTCTATTATTTCTATTATATAAATCAGAAGATTTGGCGTGTGTAAATAGAGTAAATAAGTCAGTGTTTTATTATCTAAGTCATAGAGAGCGAGCTCTTATAGCAGATTGTAATGGTCAACTAATTGAAGAAGATTTAAAGCCTCTTACTAGTAAGAGTGTGTATGTGTATAAGAGTCCATATTTTTCTCCTATATTTTCTAAGAGTGAGGAGTGGGATCGTAACAGTAGCAATACTACATATGATATTTATGGTGAATATAGTCCTTTTTATTTTAATATTGGAGATATCGGAAGTCGTTCTATCTTTGGTATGTTAAATACAGTAATGCATCAAAAGTCTAGTTATGATATAGACGGACATCAGCAAAAATTAGGATGCTTGGGAAATATTATAAAAAACGTCGATTTTTATAGTGGTGATACAAAGATTAATGGTGATTCTGTAGAAAGGTTAGCTAAGCGTTATACTAATGGTTTGTTTAATTTACCTGTTAGCAAATGCGCGTCATTAGATTCTGTCATATTTAATATTTGTAGTTTGATTGATGATACAAATCAGCTTTCTATTAGTAACTTTTTTGATTGTGATTTAACTCATTTCTCAGATATTCTTATGTTCGTTGGCAGCGTTAATCTACTTGGCCACAAGGGTGGGAGATTTAGCAATTGTCAGTTAGAAATAATGCAGGGGACATATACACCTGGATTTACATCTCCAAAATATCGCGATTCTTGTTCTTTAAATAACGGAAAATTGTCATCACTACATGATATAAACTCATATAAAGGTTTTTTGTTGCCTGCTATCGGTATGTTGCTGACTGATAAAACAAGCAGTTTTATGGCTGAAAAGAATTATCGTAACTATAATGATATGATGTCCACAAATAAACAGTATTTAAAAGATATATTAAAAGACGTCGATAACGGTAAAAATGAAAAAGATGTGTTTCATAAATGTTTTGCGTATGGTTTGTTTGCAAATCGGTTTAGATGGGAGCATGGTATGTATAGAGCCGCGCAATCTTTAGACAAAATAAATGTATTATCTAGTAAGTGGAATGTTAGGTATACTATAAACGTTCAAGAAAAGTTGAATAAATTAAATGAGATTATTAAAAAACAAGAAGATCAAGAGGGTGAATTATTCTTATACTTAGCTGACAATGAACCTATGCATATCTACAAAATTGCTGAGATTATGTGTAATGTTGCTAATCAAGTGAAACCAACTGGTATTGCTATAAGTAAGAATGGGAAAAATTTCACGTATACTACAATGTTAAGTTATGAAAATTCATTGATTCAAGCCTCAGATAAAGGTACTGAGCACGGCTTTTTCTATATATCGCCGCAGATTCATCAGTATATAACGCAAATAGTTGTTGACATATATGCCACGAAAAATACTGGCGATGCTCAAAAGGAGCAAGCGGAGTGGAAAAATATCGATAATGATGAAAAGATCCATATGTATGCCGGTGTGTTGTTTTCGTTATTTGCGGGAGAGTGGAAGTTTCGCTTGGGTAAGTATTTAGAAGATTAATGAAAGAGGAGAAGAGTTATGAATATAAATAAAGTATTATTTTTTTCGACTACGATTTTGGCTTGTATGCCTAATTTTTGTATAGATGCGTTAGATACAGAAGTGTTGATTAGTCGATTTAATTCAAAGGCTGATAGTGGCAAATCTTATTTTCGCTCGAAAGAGGGTAGCGTATTTGCGCGATCAGCTAATGATGAGAAGGATAAAGATGTAAAAGAGCTATTTTCTGGCGTGTTTCAGTTGGCTGAGCAATCGTATTTTGATGATAATGGGTTTCAGAGATATTTGGAGTATAAGGGAGAGCAATTTAATGGTTATGTTGACGACTCTGCCTCATACCATGCCGATATAAATGCAATATTTTCTGAATTTAGCGGCGATGGACAATATAGCTTGACGAATATTTTGAAGTTAGCTGACGCAGAGGCTTGCACGAATTTAAAAAACGCTTTGGAAGCATATATTAGATCTGATAGTCTGAGTGCATATAGAGATAAAAAGGGCAGCATCACTATTGTTCCATTGAAGGAAAAATTTGATAATGCAAAAAATCTTATAGATGCAGTTAGTAAGTGTCAAGCTGATATAGATGAAAATGCTATTGTACAGCAAGGTAGAATCAAAACATTAGTTGAAGCTATGCTTTCTCAATTTGAGATTGGCGGAGATTATTCATTTAAAACTCTCGCGTCAGTACAAAATAGTGATGAATGCGAAGAAATATTAGAAAGAATTGATGCTGACTTTAATGCTATAAAACAGTTCCATGAACAGATAAAATCACAATATCCAAATTTATTAGCTGACTTAACTAAAAGAGTTGAAAAGGCTAAATCATTAGTATTAATTATAAAACATAAGCTTGATAATGAAAGCAATGTTGAAAATGATGACATTTTTGGCGATCCTATCTATTCGTTTTCTGAAGATATAAATGAAATATTTTCGCAATTTAGCGGAGACGGGAAATATAGCTTGACGAATATACTGAAGTTAGCTAACTCAAAATCATGTAAAGTATTACAAAGCGAATTACAATCGTATCGTGGGTCTAGTGACCTTATTTCATGTAAAGATGAAAATGACAATATCACTATCATGCCATTGAAGGAAAAATTTGATAATGCAAAAAAACTCATAGATGGATTAAATTATCTACTGCCTGGCAATGGAGATACCAATACACAAAAAGACAAAATAGATATTCTTATTGAAGCTATGCGTTCTCAATTTAAGATTGGGGGAGATTATTCATTTGGAAATCTTGTTTCAGCAAAAGATAGTGAAGAACGCAATAAAATATTAGAAAGAATTAATGCTGACTTTAAAGTTATAAAACAGTTCCATAACAAGATATATAAGCAATCAAGTAACGTGAATAGAATTGGTGGTAATAAGTTTGAGTCACTCCAAGATGAACTACAACAATTTTTGGCAAAGAAAAACACTTCTAACGAGAGAGAACACGAATCTGAATCTGTAGACAGTAAAAAATTTATAGATCTAAAAAATATAGTAGACAGTGTTGAAGCTGTCATACAAGCATTAAACCAAGATGAAATTGAAGATGCAGAAAAGAATGGTTCTATTGAGGGATATATTAATGGTATTTTCGCTCAGTTTGAGGAAGGTTCGACTTACAGTGCAGCCTCAATTGACAAACTAAATTCGATTGAAGAGCTAAATAGATTAAAAAGTATATTAAATAATGAGCAGAAATCTATATCTGAATTTATGTCGTCGCAGTTTAGTGCTATTGATATTAGTGAATTGACGCAGAAATTTACCGAAACCTCTAAATTAATCGAGAGGGGACAAATTGATTTGCTGATGAGGCAGTTTGTCAATTTTATAGGAGAATCTGTTAATCGTGCATTTAAAATTAACAGTATGAAATCAATTGAAGAGCTAAATAGGGTAAAAAGAATATTAGAAGAAGAGAAGGAGGGTATAACCGAATATATAAAGTCGAATGTTAATAGTGTGTATTCGGAGCGATTGACGAAGAAATTTGAAAATCAGGTTGATGCCATAAATCAAAGGATAAGGACGTTATCAACGAAACAATTCGCATTAGACGATGATCAGTGGCGTACGCTTTTCTTCTTATATATGCTATCAAAAATAAATGAGCTTGACTATTCATTTTTTGAAAAGTCACAAGATGATAAAGCAAATCCACAGTTGAAAATATTTTTTGAAAATATGTATGGAAACATAGAGCAGTATTATAAACAAAATATTGACGAAACATTTAAAGTTAAACTCCCTAAACTACAATCTGTCAATGGTATATGTCATGATGTCTATTCTTTACTGTCAGCTAAAGGGTTAGACTTAAGAAACAAAGATATTATAGAGCAGCTAAAAGGGGAGTCTGTTAAGACAGATAAGGAAGAGTATAGTATCGATAGTATAAAAAAAGTTTGCAAAGAAGTCAGTGAGCGTAACATATTTAACAAATTACAAGAGCTATTTGATAAGGCGCAGCAAAATATTGATGGTTTAGATGCATTAGGTAAATTTGATCTCAGCGCGCAATCTGCACAACTTACATATTCTGTTAATATTAATCAAAATAACACTTTGTCGTTTACTTATAGTAAAAGCAAACAAAACAGACGTGGCAGAAATTATAACTGTGCAGTTGATATGAAAGTTACTGGAAAAGACGGAAAAAGTCTCATCCAATATGATGCAAGCAATAACACGGTTTCTTTGCCAGGTGTACAAAACTTAGGTTTGTTACAAGAAAGTAGTCAATTTAATGGAGCACTTGTTTCTGTTCCTGACACAAGTGACGGAATCGTTATGGATTTATCTAAAATAGGAGGAGCTTCTGTAATTCATCATACATCTACAGGTAGTGAGTTGCGAGTTATCAATGAGAATATTAGCAGCTCAGGTGTTGCTAAGCGAGAAAACAAAGCTAATGATTATCTCCTCCTTATTTTGCGTCTTAATATAGAACAAACTTTAACAGCTTATAAAGATGCGTTAAAGGCTGTCTTGGAGTATGTTAATAAAATTTCACCTAAAGTAGCAGATACAGAATCTAATCCTCTTTCGGATAAGTTTAAGTCTATGTTGTTTCCAGCTGAGAATATAAGACAAGCTATACAAGATACTATTGAAGAGATAGATAGTTCTTTGCTCAGAGCCGAAGAAGCTCTAAAAAAGGTTGAGAATAGCGATACAATAAGTGATGCCTTAGAGGAATGTAAAGGTATAATAAATAATGTACGTGATAAGATCATTGCGTGTAGGAATTCAGTTCTTGATTCTGTCGCATTTAGTGTAGGAAATGATTTTTCTATATTACGGTTTTTGGATGGTGCAGGAACAAATGTTAGTAAGCTTGCTGAATATAAACGTAGTACCGATTTACTTGCAAAGGCTATTTTAGATAGTTATTCTCAATGGCAAAGCACAGGGCAGAACAAACATTTGCCCAAAGATATAAATCCAGACAATAAAATTAATAGAATTAATGTTCTTTTTGCTAATCCATATTCTATAATTTTTGGCTCAGATAAAGTTAAGCATTTAATGAAGGATATTTCTTTGCATGATTTTCTTGTCTTTACGCTTATTGATATTTATCCAGATTTTAAAGCTGTAGTTGATCAGAAGATGAAGGAAAACAGTTCTGGTGGAAAATTGTTCTATTTACCTATAGATCCTACCGCCGTAATTTCAAAGAGTGACAGTAACAGTTCTACTTTAAAGTACTTAAATGATCATTTGAGGAGGGTTTCCATTAATACAGGGTTTAGTAACGTGGAAAATTTGGGTGAAAATGTTCCGCTGTTTCTGTGTTATGAAACAAACAGTAATCGGTTTTATCTAATGCAGAGAAATACAAAAAAGAAATCACTTTATAGGGGTGAGGATAAGATCAAAGAGTTCAATTCATGTATTTACGATAAAGTGAATACAGTGCATTATTTTAATGATTATATTAACAAGAAAGACAATGACTCGGGAAAAGAGAATTTTAATTTTTTTGTAAATAACATTAACCGCGTTGATGCCAAGTTTGGGAATACTTTAGTTAGTATGTTGGCTCTTATGCTTAGTGGAAAATACAATGAATATAACTTGCAGGGAACATCGTATTCTCTAGCTGAAGGTGGATGCCTCTTTAGTGATGATGGAGGTATGTTGCAAATGAAACATTCGAATATGTGTGGTATATCTGTTTTAAGTACGGCATATACAACATTTAAATCACAGAGTGTTAAATCAGATGAAGGTATGCGAGAAAAGTCAAAAGGTGATAGTGTCGACGAAAATATTGGTGCAAATGCCATTATCCTTGGCGCAAAAGATATAGAACAATACATTAACACTTCGCAAGTGCGAATTTTAAAAACTCAGAAAAGCAATTCAAATGCATATAGATCTTTAGAAGATAAGCTACATTCTCGTTATAAATCAGATTTTACTATTATAATGGCAAAAATATCAAATGCATTAAATAATGCAATATCTGCGGATGAGATAGAAGAAAATCAGTTTGAAGTTTTTATTGCAAAATTGGTTTCTTTTGCAAGTGTACTGAAATATATAGCATTGTCTGATAAGAATGAGGATTATGAGAATGGGGATAGTCGTAACTCCGTAAAGAGCCAAGCGGATTTTGTCTCTAATAAGATAACTGAATTTTTGGAGTATATCTTAAATACATATGATTGCAAAATATCTTATAGTGAATTACGAAATGTAATCGATGTTTTAAGCACAGGTGGAATAGCGTTGGATTCTAGAGCTTCGTCTCCGCAAGGATTATGTATAACTGCGGATACTGTTGTGGCTATATATAAGGCTTTAGTGTATCGAATTCACACTGCGCATATTTCTCCTGGAGTAGAGTTATCTGAATCGTGCGATAAAGGAGTATTAGATAAATTTCCTTTTGCAATGGGATCATTTTTAGACGTTGTGAATATGTTCCAGCGTTATTTGGAGAACGAGCAAACTTTCAAAGATAGAAAATATGCTGATCAAGTAAATGCATTTGGTAGAGGTTTTAGTGATATCGTATGGATGTATACGGATCAGTATAAGCAATATAACGGTACGCAATATAATAAGAAAGACAGTGAATATGTTGACTTAATGCAACAAATTTCTAATAAATGTGAAGATAGTGAATATTGGGGTTTGAAATATCATAGCTCTGGTAACTTTATGAAGGAAACTGCAAGCCTGTTAGTAAAATGTGGATTTGCTAACGCTGTGGATGCAGAGAATAAAGATGCGATTTATAAGACATTGAAAAACGTTAAAGATGAATTACAGAATTCTTTATTGGAAATGATTCAAGTTGTAGGCTCTTTAAGCGCTAATTACAATGACGGTTATTTACGTAAAGTTTGTGATAGTGTAATAAAATATGATGACAATACAAAAATAGGAATATTGAAATTTTTAAAAACAGAGCGTATAAGCTCTGGATATTTTGCTAAATTAATGGCTTATGAATGGTATAAGAGTGATGTTTTAAAGGCTATTAAGTCATTTGAAGGGATTCAACAAAGTCTATCGATGTTTGACCATCCTGTACATTATAATGTTGTTTCGTATTCTAGATTCGTTGATCAAGTTCTTGACAGTATTTTATCTGTCTGCTCATTTTGTTATGAAGATGGTGGTATGTTCAGTAGAACTGAGGAACGTCTGGCAAAAGCACATGCTTTGGCTACTGTATGTTATAATAACGGTGGATTTGAAAAACTACAAAATATAGAAAACTCAGGCGCTGAATTATTCCAATTGTGTTATAAGTATAAAATCCTTGCTTGTTGGTATGACATGCTGGTGACAGGAGATATGATACGTAATCCAAATAATAGCGTAGATGTTGCTGAGGTGTTACATACTGCTGAGTATCTATATGGTATCGGTGAGTATATTAAAAAAGGTAAGAAATCCCAGGCGTATTTAGATAAATATTTAAGTAACACTGATTGGCTAGGTAATCAAGCTCTACAAAAAATCACTACCGATCATATTCAAGTTGAAAATCTTAGTAGCAAAATACAAGCTGAAATTACGAATATGGGGAATGTATGTCTGAAGTATGTGGCGATGGATCAGGAATCGTTTAAAGACAACGTTAAACGAGAAATGGGGATGAGTTCGTTGCTGAATTGTAATAAAAAGTGCGATTTAATACTTCAAAAAATATATAATTTTGTAAATGCCAAGCTGGTTAGTGATTATTTGTTAAGTAAGTCGGTATCGGAAGCGGTATTAAATATGCTTAAAAGTAAGACTAGTTTAAGTGGAGATGCGGTTCAAAAAGTTCGTTTGTCGGCAAATACTCATGCATTTGATTCGGCAAAGGATGAGTTGAATCAATCGATTCAAAATATGTACATGGGATTATTAACTGGTTTAAATGAGTTTAATGGATTCAGAACTAGCAAGATATCGGATGTATGTAGTGCGTACATAGGATTGTATAATACAGAGAAAAAAAGGATAGAATCTGAACTGGCAACAAAGACAATATATAAAGATAATATAGTTTCTGTAGATATTGATCAGATTACTTGTGATTATAGTGTTCAAGATGTGAAGAAAGTTTCAGGTGTTGAAAATTTATATTATAAATTCCAAAACGGTAAATTAGTCATTCTAGATAATCGTAAGTTATTTACATACGATGTGTCGCAAAATGATGACACCATTACACATGGTGAGACTGATTATAAAATTGTAAAATTATCTGATGGTTCGCAGTACTTATTTAAACCTTATGATTGTGAAAATTCGGAAAAATCTCTTTCGGAATTTAAGAAGCTTAAAATGAAATTTACTGATAAGTCTGGAGGAAGTGAACATGTAAACTGTAAAATAGAGAAAGACGCTAAGCTTTATAGCGTACCTGGCCTTGAAGGAAAGTTGCTTACTCTTCCAAAATTAGACAAACTAGTTTTAGTTGATAGCAATACAAATAATATGGTTGCATGTTGGGATAGCTTAAATTCTGGTCAATTATTTAGTTATAATAATATGCAGATTAAGAAAGATGTTGATCACAATGGAGTAACTAATTTTAAGCTATTAAAAATAATAACTGACCTTAGTGACAACAAATGGGAATGCGAATATCTATATAATAATGTTTGGAAATGCACTAAATATAATGTGAACTACTTCTTCGATAGTAATTCAAATTATCTTGGGTGTATCTATATCGATCAAAATGATACGGCCATTGTAACAGATAGTTCCAATTATGTAATCTGTAGCTTTAATATCCAAAATGGTTATATTACACCACTTTCTGGCAGTCTGGCTGAGTTTGTTTGGTTTAAGTTTTATAATAATAATGGTAGAAATGTATTAGAGTTTTATCAACCAGAGTCTCCTTCCTCCGCGGGACTTACATTCGATAGAATAAAAGTTAACGATGATTTGGTGTTATTTGAGAATGACGCTTTATTAAAAGCGTATAAAATTTTAGGAACTGATTTGTATGGTTGGTATGATGAGATATCTGATGTAGTAAGAGTGTTGAATGAAGATGGAACTCAAGTATTATCAGATTTGTCACGAGTCAGTGTCTATTCTTCTGAGGTGATATATTATGATGTATCGTTTGATGATAAAAATGGTACAATCTCGCTCGATTTCAAAACTAATGGCGCTCCTACTTTTGTTTTTGTTTCAGACAATAAATCTATAGGCATTAGCTGTAAAATGTCTGAAGTGTATGAATTAGCATCGCAAGGTTTTATAAAAGTGATTGGTTCTGAAGATAAGTGCTATACGCTGTTAACTGACAAATTTACAGGGAAAAATAGTATAGCGCTATTTGATAAAGTTGGGTATGATTGGATGGCAACTCTACGTATCAATGCCGATGAACTCGGATTATATGCTAGACAAGCAGTTTTGTGGAATGATGTTAGCAATGTATATCTTCATGTGGATTCAGATAGGAATGTGTATGCTAATAGAAAAAATGAACAACATAATGGAGATAAGTTGTTGTTAAACTTAGATAATGGAAGCATTATTATAGAAAATAGCAGTAAAGATAGCAAAAAAGATAATCCATTTACTTATGTCGAAATAAATAAAGATACTTTTACTGAAGCGATTAACTCTAAAGGTATTAAATTTGCTATAGATAATTTCGATGATAAGTCCGTTGAGTCCAATGATGACGTTCAAAAACTAGCTGAAACTGCGATTTTTAAATCGCAATTACTTGATGACATCGTAGCTATTCAAAAAGCAGGAAATGAAAACCTAGATTTTTGGAAAAAAGTTAATGAGCTCGACCTTGAAGTGTTTAATATGCTTGAGGAAAAAGACCAAAAACCGCTAATTGCTAAGATAAATGAAGCATATAAAAACGCGTTTGATATTTTTGTTTCAAATGACATTATGCAGGCAAAGGCTTTTGATAAAACATTGGAAGAAGTACGTAATACGCTTCGGAATGCTGATCTTAACGATTCTTGGAATTGGTGGAATGATTATCTCGATGTTGCTAAATCGGCTATGGATAAATTTAAGCAACCTTTAGCTGGTTTTAGTAAAACTATAAGTTCTACTGATGTAGATAAGCTAGATGTATCTCGCTTAAAACCGGCTATTGAGATGCAGTATTTCCAATACGCACCTTCTTATGCTAAAACTAGAATTCATGATTCAGTATATCGTTCTATAATCAAGAATAAATTGGATTTTATAAAGATGTCACCTTATGCATCTTTCTGGTATACATCAAAAGAGAGTAATAAGAAAAAGAAGTAATTGGTTTGCTATAGAATAAGCTGTCTCACTTTGCGTGAGATGGCTTTTCTTGTATTAAGTATAAATGTAGTTTTTGTGGAATAGGCTTGACTTTGTTTGTATCCTTTGCTAGCATGATGCATCTTTAGATTATTCAATCAAAAATGTTCGTTTTGCGCGTTTATTGCGGTTGGTTTTGTTATGAGTGATTTTCATGGTGGTTTGCTAAAAACTTACGGAAGGAAGAAAGGGAAAACATTGACTTCTAGAAAGAAGCAAGTTTTAGCTGATATTATTAGTGTATATGGTGTAGATCTACCAGACTCGTCTGACATTTCTCCAATGGTATTCTTTGAGCAAAAAAATAATTGTATTGTAGATTGCGATAGTAGGGCGATTTTTGAGATAGGATTTGGGAATGGTGGACACTTAGTAGCTCGAGCCAAAAGGCATAAAAATGCCGTTTTTATTGGATGTGAACCATATGAAAATGGTGTTGCTAGCGCTGCAGTCTTGATTGAGGAAAATAATATAAAAAATATACGTATTTATCCAGGAGATTCAAGAGATCTATTGTTAAAGTTGAAAAATTGCAGTTTAGACGAATTTTATGTAATGTTTCCTGATCCTTGGCCTAAGAAAAAACATATAAAACGTAGGTTGATGTCCGTCCAGTTTTTGAGATGTTTGTCAGATAAACTAAAAAATCGAGGGGTTATCAATTTTGCTAGCGATCAGGTGCATTATGTGGATTTTGTTCTGGATAATGTGGAAGAGTATAATAAATTATATAACGATAGTAAGTTGCGTGTTTATTTAGAACGGTCAGATGATGATAATGATGCGGTTAGATTATGTGCTTTCTCTGAAAAACCGTGTTGTTGGAGTAGGACAAAATATGAGCAAAAAGCGCTTGCACGAGGTGAGAAGTGCTATTACGTAAGGATTTTTAAAGATTGCGGAGAGATGTAGATGTTAAATAAAATCGATAAAATATTAGAGGCTCCATTTGCAAATCTTGGTATTGATATAATTTCAATATCTATGCATAGATTGGGAAAAACGAATATTTTGCAGGTTTTAATTGATAGGCAAGATGGAGGTAATGTTTCTATTGAAGATTGCATAGAGTGTAATAAGATTGCGTCGGTTCTGCTTGATGTTGATGATATAGTAGAAGGTAAGTATAATCTAGAAATTAGCTCTGCAGGAGAAAATCGTCCTATTGTAAAATTGAGAGATTTTCGTAGATTCATTGGCGAAAAAGTGAAGGTTGAATTAAATAGGGAAATAAATAATAGAAAAAGGTTCAAAGGGACAATAGATTCAATTAAAGAATGTGAAGATTGTAATGTAGAGATTCTGTTTAAGGACATAGAAAATGAAAATAAAGACGAAAGTAGTGAAATGTCTGTTAAATTTGAAGATATAAAAAAATGCATAATTAAAAGAATTTTTGAAATTAAGAAATAGGGAGAGAAAATATGAATACATCATTATTGGGGAATTCTAAGTTTTATGGAGCAGAATTATTGCAGATAATTGATTCTGTTGCTGGAGAAAAAGGTTTTGATCGTGCTGTTGTGATTTCTGCTATCGAAGAAGCAATTGGGAAAGCTGCAAAGACAAAATATGGGTTGGAATTCGATATTAGAGCGAAGATAAACGGTAAGACAGGTATGATGTCTTTGGTAAAGAATGTTACTGTAGTTTCGGATGATCAGCCTACGATTAATGAATATACAGAATGTAGGCTAAGTGATGCTAAAAAAAATAATCCTGATTTAGAGGTTGGTGATGTTATAACAGAGGACTTGCCTCCTATCGAGTTCGGGCGTTGGGCAGCTCAAATTGGTAGACAGTCAGTTGTTCAGATATTCCGCAATGCAGATAAACTTAAACAATATAACTCTTTTAAAGATAGAGTAGGGACTATAGTCAGTGGTATTGTAAGAAAGGTAGATAACAGGAGTATCGTTATTGAAGTCGGTAGGGGGGAGGTCTCTATAGGGAAAGATCAGCTTATTCCTAGAGAAAATTTTAGGATTGGAGATAGAATAAAGGCGTATGTTGTCGAAGTGGAGCAGAATGAGCGTGGTGTTAATATAGTTTTATCTAGAACACATCCAATGTTTTTAGCTCAGTTATTTAAACAAGAAGTGCCTGAAATTTATGATGGAATTATTGATATAAAATCGGCTGCTAGAGATCCTGGTAGTAGAGCTAAAATTGCGGTTTATTCTCATGATAAAAATATAGATCCTATCGGAGCATGTGTAGGTGTAAGGGGATCTAGAGTCCAAGCTATAGTCCAGGAATTACAAGGTGAGAAGGTAGATATAGTCCTATGGGATCCTGATATTGCGACGTTTGCAGTAAACGCTCTGGCTCCTGCTGAAATTTCAAAAGTAATATTAGATGAAGATCACAGGTGCTTTGAGGTTCTAGTTCCAGATAGCCAGTTGAGTCTAGCTATAGGTAAAAAGGGACAAAATATAAAGTTGGCATCTCAGCTAATTAACTGGAAATTAGATGTTATATCAGAAAGTGAAGAGAAAGAAAGAGTTAATAAAGAATATAGAGAGTTAGCTGCAAAATTTGTAGAAGCAATTGGATGCGATGAAATGATGGCTCATTGGTTGGTATCTGAGGGTATTTCGAGCGTAGAAGAGTTGGCTTATATCGATCTTGAAGAGTTGTGTTCGATAGGTGAGATAGAGCACGATGTTGCTGCTAATATGCAAAACAAAGCTAAGGAGTTTTTAGAAAATAAAGAGGCTGAGATTTCTAAAAAGTTATCTAATTATAAAGTGGATGAGGATTTAATCGCTTTAGAAGCTTTCTCTAATGAAGAAATTTTAAGTTTATGTGAAAATGGAATCATGAATTTGCAACAGTTGGCAGATTTGGCTAGTGACGAGTTAACAGATATCTTACCAGGATTAGATTCAGAATTCGCATGTGAAGTCGTAATGAAAGCAAGATCTATCTGCGGTATGTGTTAATCGATTTAGTGTTGGGGTGTGTTACATGAGTGAAGATAATAAAAATAATGGGAAAATTCGACAAAGTTTTTCTAATGGAAGGTCGAAAGTTGTTACAGTAGAAGTAAAGAAAAAAAGAAGTTTCGGTGATTTTAAGAACAGAAGTAACAGTAGCCAGAGTTTTACAAATGCCTTCGTACAAAAGTCTGGTTTAACTAATGATGAGTTACAGAATAGGATAAAAGCTGTTCAGGAATTAGCTGCTACTCACAAATTAGAAGCTCAAAAACGAGAAGCAGAAGCAAATAATATTGTTTCGTCTCGCTTAACTGAGCTTGAAGCCCAGAAGCTAGTAGCATCGTCTCAGAACGTATCAGAAAATGAGATTAGTAATTCTAACAAAGAAGTCGTTAAAGTTGATAATGATGTCAATCGAGTCTCAGAGAAAGTTGAAAAGAAGGTCGATATTATCTCAGATAGGAAATCTAACAATTCGATGAGAACAGATGGTTTGAAAGCTAAATTCAATGAAAGAAAAACTGCTGAAGGTCGAGATGCATATGTTCCTAATAAGCGAAAATTTGAAAAAGGAAATGCGCAATCTCAGGATAGACAATCTGTGAGTAGGGGGAAAAATTTTGTTAGAGATAATAATGCTATTGCTAATTCTTATATGAGGGCTGCCGCTGATGCGTATGCTACGAGTCAAGTGGCTGAGAACAATAAGTTTGCAATGAAGGGAAAGCAAGATAAAAATAAGTCACTTGATGATAGGAACCAATCAGAAAATAGTAAAAAGAATAAAAATACTGGTTTTGAGCGAAATTTTGATAGGGGAGGAAAGATATCGATTTATAATGCTCTTGATGAGAATGACGATGATGATTTCAGAGGTAATCGAAAATCTAAGACGAAGAAGAGTCAAAATAAACATATTACAACTGATGATAGTGTTAAAATTATAAAAGAAGTACAACTTCCAGAAACAATATCAGTTCAGGAATTGGCAAACAGAATGGCTGTACGATCTGGCGAGTTGATTAAGTCACTCATGAAAATGGGGGTTATGGCTACAATTAACCAGACATTAGATGCAGATACAGCTGAATTGGTAGTTTTGGAGTTAGGGCACAAAGTTAAGAGAGTAGATAATTCTGCTATTGAGCAAGAATTATTAATGTCTGACGAATCAGCAAGAGAGGCCGATATTGTAACAAGAGCTCCGATAGTTACAGTTATGGGACATGTAGATCACGGAAAAACTTCTCTTTTGGATGCGTTAAGAAAAACAGATATTGCTCTGTCTGAGGCAGGTGGAATTACGCAACATATTGGAGCTTATCAAATTACGCTTCAAGATAACAGAAAAATTACATTTATAGATACCCCTGGACATGCTGCTTTTACTGAGATGCGTGCACGTGGCGCTAATGTTACAGATGTTGTTGTACTTGTCGTTGCCGCAGACGATGGAGTTAAAGAGCAAACTGTTGAGGCGATTAATCATGCTAAAGCTGCAAATGTTCCTATGATTATAGCAATAAATAAAATTGATAAAGTCGGAGCTGATCCAAATAGGGTTCGCAATGAACTTTTAAATTACGAAATTGTTGTAGAGTCATTAGGCGGTGATGTTATCGATGTAGAGGTTTCTGCAAAATCTGGTATTAATTTGGATAAATTGGAAGAAAGTATTTTATTTCAAGCAGAATTCCTTGAGTTGAAAGCAGATCAAAATAAAAACGCAAAGGCTGTTGTCGTAGAGTCTAAAGTAGAAAAGGGTTTGGGACCGGTAGCAACTATCTTGGTACAAGATGGAACGCTAAAACTTGGTGATGTTTTTGTATGTGGTACATCATACGGGAAAGTAAGGGCTATAAAAAATGATTTAAAAATGAATTTACAAGAGTTGCAACCTGGAGCTCCTGGTGAAATAATTGGTTTTAACATAACACCGGTTCCAGGCGACGATTTTATTGTGATTTCATCAGAGCAAAAAGCCAAAGAAATTGCAGATATGCGTGCTGTAAAAAAGAAAGAAAAAGAATGGCTTCAGAAAAGCAAGATGTCTTTTGTAGATGTGTTTGCTCAAGCTAAGAACAGTACGAAAATGAGTGTGTTACCTGTAATTGTTAAAGGTGATGTCCAAGGTTCTGTAGAGGCTATTTCTGAAAGTTTGAAGAAATTAGCTACAGATGAAGTTTCTGTAAATATTTTACATTCAGGAATCGGCGGAATTACAGAAAGTGATGTTATTTTAGCAAACGCATCTAATGCTTTAATATTAGGGTTTAATGTTAGAGCAAATTTACAAGCTAGAGAGCTCAGTTTAACTCATGGAATAGAACTTAAATATTATTCGGTCATATATGATTTGATTGATGACGTAAAATCAATACTTTCAGGTATGCTTTCTCCTATCCTTTCAGAAAAGGTAATAGGTACTGCTGAAATTAGACAAATATTTGAGATTTCTAGTGTAGGAAAGGTCGCAGGGTGTATGGTAACTCATGGGATAATCAAGCGTGCTGCAAAAGTGCGTGTCTTGCGAGACAATGTTGTAATTCATACAGGTAATGTAAAGTCCATATATAGAAAGAAAGATGAAGCGAAGGAAGTAAAAGAAGGTTTTGAGTGTGGTGTATGCTTGGAGAGTTATGGGGATATTCACTTGAATGATGTCTTAGAGTTTTTTGAAATAGAAAAAACTGCAAGAAGTTTATGATAGGCTGGGGTGTCCATGCGAATAGAGAAAAAGAAAAGAGATTCAGTTAGACAGTTGCGTGTTGCTCATGACATAAAAGAATTAATGGCGAGAGTGCTTCAAGTAGATCGACCTTATGATCCTAATTTAGAAAATTTAATCGTTTCAATAACATCCGTTCAGGTTAGTGCTAGTTTGCAAGATGTAAAAATATTTGTGCTACCGATGGATAAGGAAAAATCTGACTATATTATGGAATATTTGCAAAAGCATACGACATATTTTAAAACTATTCTTGGGCAAAAATTACAATTGAAATTTGTTCCAAATATCAAGTTTTTCTTTGATGAGTCGTATGATTATGCTGATCACATAAATAAGGTTTTTGAAAAAGCTGGTATGTGATGTGTAATAAATTATTTAGATAGCGTGCTTACGTGGGGATTATTTAGGATTTCATTATACAGAAATACTAAAATTTTATGGCATTTTATTTTTAATAAGCGAGATTTTGAAAAAAGTTTTATGTATAATTGTTTTAGTAAATTTATTCGTTATTAACGGAATTGGTGTACAATTTCGTTGATAAGTTAAATAGTTTTTTGGTTTGGAGTTTATTATGAACATTCAAAAACTTTTCGTGTTTACGTGTTTGATTACATTAGCTGCGTGTAGCTCACCGAAAAAATGTTATATGAAAGACAACGAGTGTTGTGTCGTCGGTGAGTCTTGTGATTTTGTTAATTGTGCAGGTGATAGAACATTCTTCGATTTCGACAAATCAGAATTGACAAGTGATGCTAAGTGTTCTTTAGATAAGCAAATTAAGTGGTTGCAGAAGTACTGTTGTAAGAATGTTTTGATTGAAGGGCATTGCGACGAGAGAGGTACAAGAGAGTATAACTTAGGTCTTGGCGAAAAAAGGGCTAAAGCTGTTGCGGATTATCTGATCGCAAATGGTATAGCGGAAAACAGAATTAGAATAGTATCTTATGGAAAAGATAAGCCTATAGATTTACCTGAAGGTTCAACAAAAGAGGAAATCTGGAAAGCTAATAGGGTTGCGATTTCAGTTATAGAGTAGTATAGATTACTATAATCGTTAGAGCGCGTAAGACGTTATTATATTACGCGCACTACTTAATTTGTGTAAATTGGATATTATCAGTATTCTTTTTATTGATTTGATGATATCAGTAATATATTTTTTTGACTCGTGGGCCAAGTTTGCATGTCATTTCGTGAGGTAATGTTGAGTTGCTTATAGCTAGCTGTTCAAGTGTGTTATCGTCGTCAACTATGCATACCCAGTTTCCAGGTATTAGCGATTTTAGGTCGTGTGTAGAGATATCAACAACAGTGTAATCCATTGATATGCGTCCGAGTATATCGGCTCTTTTGCTATTTAAATATATAAAGCTATTCCCGCTTAGCTTTCTCATCAATCCATCAGCATAACCAATACCTAACGTTGCTACTGTCATATCTTTGTCAGCGACGAATGTCGCTCCGTATCCTATAGTGTCTCCTTTTTTTATCTGATCAATTTGAAGTACTTTTGTATAAATGCCAATAACTGGTTTAAACTTTCCTAAAAGGTCTTTTCTGACCATATAACCATACATTGCTTTTCCGATTCTGACCATATCGAATAAATAGCTTTTATCTAGAAATACTCCATTCGTGCTTGATAGACTTCTTTTTGCGTTTGGAAAGTGTTTGCTAGCTAATTCAAACCTGTTCTTTTGAATTTCATTCATTGGGTGAGAAGGCTCATCTGCACAGGCTAAGTGAGACATTAGATATGATATTGGTAGATCGTGTTCATTATATATAGAACACACTTTTTCTACGTCTGTGATTCTAAATCCGTTTCTAGACATTCCTGTATCGATATGTACAATGCTATTTCTTCTTTCATCATACTTTTCAGAACATTCTCTCCAGATTTCTAATTGGCCAAATGATGTTACAACTGGAGTTAAATTATAATCTTTGAAATATTCATAAGTATCCTTCAATATACCTCCAAGTATGTATATGTTCGCATTTTTTTGAGCTGCTCTTAGTATATTTCTTGTAACTATTCCTTCTTCAATTGTCGCTACAAAAAAATCTTTGCATTCTGCTTCAGTTAAAACTGGTATTGTATGCTCTAGGCCAAATCCGTAAGAATTTGCCTTAATAACGCTGGCACATTTTACATCTTTACCTACAATTTTTTTTACTTTCTCATAATTGTGTCTGATGTTAGATGTGTTTATTACACATGCACAGACTTCATAAGGTGGTATTAAGTTTAATAGTTTTTTTGCATTTTCTTCCATGTCGGTCTCGAAACGTTTTGTAATATATGTTACTATTCTAACGTTGCTGATTTTACTATGCTTTCACTTGAATTTACAGTAAAATATTGCGAAGACATTTTAAAAATGTATTTTCGGGGGTTGATAGACTTGTATGATTGTTGTTTTTGGCTCAATAAATGTAGACACGATCGTAAATGTTGATGATTTGCCAATGGTTGGTGAGACTGTTTTGGGCTTTTCTAAAATTAAAAATGCGGGAGGGAAGGGGGCAAATCAGGCTGTCGCTGCTTCAAAAATGCAAAGAGAGGTTTATTTTTTTGGAAGCGTAGGACAGGATCAAAATGGGAATATGTTGCTTGAAAACTTGCAGTCTTATGGTCTTGATATTTCAAATGTGAATGTCGTTTCAGATGTATCTGGAAAAGCCTATATAACTGTTAGTAAGAACTCTGACAATACTATAGTATATGTACCAGGTGCAAATTTATCTACTAGCGTATCGCAGGTTCATAGCCATTTTCTTACTGAGAAAACTATACTGTTGCTTCAGATGGAAATTCAGCCTGTAGAAAACTGGAAATTAGCAATTAGAGCAAAGAATCATGGCGCAAAAGTTGTACTTAATGCCGCTCCAGCTTGTAATATTCCAGAAGATATTTTGAAAAATATAGATATTTTAATTATGAATAGGGTTGAGGCAATGGTCTTAGCTAAACAGCATAATTTATATGATGTATCGCCTGAAGAAATAGCGAGATTTGTTTATTTAAAATATAATATCTCTTGTATTGTTACGCTTGGTTCAGGTGGTGTTATAGGGATAGAAAACGGGACTGTTTTTAATATTAAAGCGCTAAACGTAATGAGCATTGATACTACTTGTGCTGGAGATGCTTTTGTAGGTGTATTTGTTTCATGTATTGATGCCGGAAAATCATTCGAGGAAAGTCTGATGTTTGGTAATATTGCTGGTGGCTTGGCAACGACAATTCAAGGAAGTCAAAAAAGTTTACCTTCATATGATGATATATTTAGTGTCGTTCATGCAAGCGTAAAATCTAGTGAATAGTTTTTCGGAAGGCATTTTTTATGAAATTATATAGTTTTTTATTGTGTCCGTTTTGTAGGAGTATTCGTGTTTTATTAAGTGAAAACTCGATAGATTATATTAATATTAATATTGGTCTATGGACTGAAAAAGAAAATTTTAAGACTAGCGATGAATGGAACCATTTACCTGTATTATTGCCTAAACAAAATACTAGTTCTAAAATTTCTGGTTTTTTAGCAATATCTAATTATATAAACGATGTAAAAAAATTTAAAAGTAATTCGTCGATAATAGAGGCGAATCGTATAGCAGAAAGGTTTAATACGTTTTTCTTTGCTGATGTAACATGGCGTTTAATATATGAAAAAGTAGTGAAGAAGTATGTATCGAATAGATCTCCAGATTCTTCTGCTATTAGATATGCACTAAATAGTATAAATTTGTATTTCGAAGAATTGGCTTGGTTAATAGATCATAGGACTTGGCTTGCTGGGGAAAATTTTTCTGTTGCTGACATAGTCGTAGCATCTCATATATCTTGTATTGACTATTTAAATGAAATAAGTTGGAGCGATTTTGAATCTGTAAAAAATTGGTATATGAGTATAAAGTGTAGACCATCATTCCAACCACTTCTAAAAGATAGAATACATGGGATTGCTCCGTCTAAAAATTATTCCTTACTAGATTTTTAGCTGTTTTAACTTTATTTTTGTCTTTTCATGCTTTAAATATAGCAATATTTATTTTATGGCATTGGCATTTATCATGAAGTTAAAGTATCTGAAATATCTACCTGTATTTTGTAGTATTGTGTATTCTGCATTTATATCTCAAGAATTAGTCGCGTCTAAAAATGGCTCTAATACAGAAGCTGAGTTAAAAATAGAAAATTTCATTTCTGAGGTAAATAAGTATAAAGAGTCTAAAGGTAGCGATAGTGCGAGAAAGAAAACTCCGCAAGAAATCGTGAATTTCGCGACTAAGTATGCAAGTGAAAATAGAATACCACTTAAGTTAATCGATTCGCATAAGGATAAAATTCAAAATGAAACAGGGCTAAAAATAGAATCAGTACATGACAAAGGAAACAAGACTAGAACAGTCCATTTTAAATATACAGGAGTTTATACTAGCAATCCTAATACTGATAGTTCTCTGCAAAGGTATGATGTGAATGTTCCTTCTCCAAATTTTAAGGCATTAGAAGAGAGTATTATTAAGAATGTTAAAATGCTTATAGCTGAGTCTGAAGAACGTATATTAACAGAGATACAGAAACGTCATGAGTTAAATCGAGAATTTTTATCGAAAATTCCATCTAATGGTAGTAATAGTATTAAGCCAAGCGATTTAACGGGTATTGGTAAAGTCGTAGAGGCTGTTAAACAAGAAGGTAGTAATGTAAGTAGTTCTGATGATACTAGTAAAGGTTTAGATACCCAACAGTATGTAGAAAAATTTGCAAAGATGTACCCATTGTATTACGGCATATTGATGAAGAAATATTCTATAGATGAAGTTAAAGGATTTAGTGAACTACAGCTGAAAGAGCATACTTATCTTAAGGATTATTGGGATGATTATATTAATGCTAATACATTTAAGCAAAAAAGAAATAAATTAAATGATAATGAGATAAAATTAGCAGTTGAGTATTTTAAAAATCAAGCTAATGATTCAAAAACGAAAGATGAATTGGAATTAGTATTACTTGATAAATCTCCACGAAAAACGTGTATGTTAACAGAATCTGGATTGAAGCAAACATTAAGTAAGATTTACGAATTAGCTGAGTTCCAAAAAAACAATAAAGGCAATACTAAAAGTAAAATAGCTGCTTATAATGATATGATTGATAAAGAAAGATTGGCAGCAAATAAAATAGATAGGGTAGATCCTGACAAATTAAAAAGAGCTAATGAAAAGCGAAATCAATTAGTTAGAGAAAGAAACAAAAAGTTAGGATTGGATGATAGTAAGGTTGTGACGGAAACAAAAGAAGTAGCTAACGTCGAGCATGTTAATAATATTCCGCCTCCGCCACAAGCTCCTGAGATAGATAAAAGCACTTTGAATAAGAATGGAAAGACAGCGATTGGTCATCAAAGTTCAGGAGCAAGGTCATTTTTAGATGATATTAAAGCTAGAGGTAAGATCGGAGGGTGATAGCTAGATTTGAACTTTATTGATACTCGCTGTTTCTTTAAAACAATATCAGCTACCATCTTTAAGATGTGTAGCTGTTTTTGTATATTTGTTTTTCATCTTATAGTTATTCCCCTATGAAAAAGCTGTTAGTATAGCGTTTTGGAGGGTTTCAAATTGATGCATAATATATCGCAATTTTTTCTTTAATTTTGCCCGAAAG
>CAYPOM010000007.1:0-71645 GCA_964412505.1 uncultured Alphaproteobacteria bacterium | reverse complement strand
AAGCAATCATCGATATATGGAAATGTAAAGATGTTTTTGGGTTTATTTCCAGATGATGTAACGAATTCATTAGCAAAGAAAGGAGTCTCAACAAAAGACAGGACATTACTTGGTTTAACGCCAATTGACAACTACTGCCTATTTATAGCATCTAGATATTTCAATACTATTGATGATCATATTAAGTTCGTTCAAGTATCACGTAGACTTAAGCTAAATATGGAAAAATTCCATTACAATCCAATCTTTGTAGATAGGCGAACAGCTAACTTTTTCCCTAATGTGCAAACCCTTCATATTTATAATAAATATGACAAATATTTAGAAGGTGGAATAATATCTCAATATGTTGATTGGAGAGATGTTTTACTATCAGAAGCTCTTGAGATAAGAGACACAAAACAAAACATTGGATTCAAGAAAGTAAGGTTTGATAGAGATTGTCTCTATGCTTTATTAACAATAAGTGGTCAAGAGTTAGTTAAAAAAGGAATTATTACATTAGCTAACAATAATGGATCATATAAAAAACACAATATTAAAAGTATAGATCTAGTTAAGTTTGAAAAAGAGTATAACGTAAGAATTACTGGACTTGAAGATTGCTGTTTTGGTGGTTGTTCTTCATTAGATGAGGTGACTCTTCATAGTGCTTGTTATAGAATCTTAGATAAAATTTTTTGTTCTGATGACGTTTTTAATACAAGGTTCGACTCCGAAGACTTGGATGAGAATGAAATACTATTCAGTAGTCCTTTTCTCTTGGGGCGTTTGGGTCCCAGGTGTAGTTTAAAAATACCTAAAATAATCGCAAATAATTGTAAAAATTTGTGTGGATGGGAGTCGGACGATGCTATAAATATTGACGAAGCAATGCGACATAACGAGCTGTTTTTTGCGAAAACAGTAATTTTCGATTTCCGATGTGATACAATGAGATCTATTCCTTTTGCTTGGTTAGCGTTTTTACATATCAACGTTCCAAATGGAGTTACTCGTCTAGCTAATGGATGTTTTAATGAATACAATATACTTCAATCAATAACTCTTCCGTCTACGCTTAAAGAAATTGGATCTAGTTGCTTCAGCATGTGTAATTATTTAACAACGCTAGAGATACCAACAACTGTTACCAAACTAGGCTATCATATTTTCGGGGAAATTTTAGCAGATAGGTCTATTGAAGATGTCTTTCTCGAATTTGTTGTGAGGGAGAAACAACGGGGTAAGAGGAAAAATTACGAAGTGCCTTTTGACTGTGTTACAAGAATGATGTTAGGTCCTGCTATGTTGCATAATAATGTGAATTATCAGCAAAGAAATATTAAAGATACGATTCGATGCATAACTCAATTAAAATTAAAATCTTTCGGATATCTTGATTTTGCTGAACCTCAAAATATGGCTGAATTTTCAGGAAAATATCCAGAGCTAACTGGTTATATACTGGTTAATGGATATAGCTGCGATAGCTTAATCGGCCTAGAAATTTCCACAATAGTGACATCGATTAATTCACCGATTACCTATTTAAGAAATGTATCTAGTCTAACTTTTCCAAGCGCTATTAAAACGGTATTTGTGGGTAGACGCAAAACCAATATGATAGTTACCTATTGTAGCGAGTTAAAAGAATTAAATATTCCATTAGATATGCTAGGATTATCATCTAAATATAATTTTTCTTGGTGTTCTAATTTAACCGCAATTTATGATGTAGATAATCCAAATAGTGATCCAGTAACATTTGTTTCGAGTGACAATCCTTCACAGCAAGTAGAACAAGCAGTGTTAAAACTTAAAGAGCTGAAATTACCTGAGCAAAAGTAGGGTAAGTTATTAATGAGCCATCTTCGTAATTTGTGAAGATGGCTTTATTTTTATAAAAAATTATCATTTTTATGGTTGTTGTGTAAAAAAGACAAATTTAAAATCTACCTCTGAAAAAACGCAAAACATATCAAGCAACGTATATTAAGGTTTAATTGTTTCTTAATTTTATTGTAATAAAATGGCAATTGTTAGTTTTATCTAATAAGATTTATTATTAAGGAGTGTACGCAATGAAAGATATGGTTATCAATGAACCTACAGAAAAGATAAATGATGGGAAAAAGAGAATTGCTATTGCAATGCAAGGTGGCGGTGCTCACGGAGCATTTACATGGGGTGTTTTAGATAGGTTGTTAGAAGAAAAAGACCTAATTATCGAAGGTGTGTCTGGGACTAGCGCTGGAGGTATGAATGCTGTTTGCGTAGCTCAAGGTATTATGGAAGGCGGAAATGAAGGTGCACGCAGATTATTAAGGACATTCTGGGAATCTATGGCAGAAGCCGGTAAAAATAGTATCTTTAAACCTGGTCTATTGGACATATTAATGCATAAGTGGACATTGCATAATTCTCCAGGCTTTGTCGGGTTCGATCTTATGACAAAGTTTTTGTCTCCATATCAGTTTAATCCATTAGGTACAAACCCATTAAAGGATATGGTAGAGAAACTGTTTAAATTTGATGAATTAAATAAATTTAAAGATGTTCAGATTTTTATATCTGCAACTCACGTTTATACTGGTAAAATCAAGGTCTTTACAAATAAAGATTTAAAGCCAGAAGCGTTGTTAGCATCAGCATGCCTTCCTACAATTTATCAAGCTGTTATGGTTGATAACGAATATTATTGGGACGGTGGATTTATTAGTAACCCATTAATTTATCCATTAATTTACAACTGCAAGACAAGCGACATGATGATTTTGAAGTTGAATCCTACACATAGGAATAGATTGCCGATAACTCCATCAGAAATCGGAGATAGGTTGAACGAAATCACGAACAATACTTCTATTATGAGAGAGATGAGATCTCTAGCTTATATTACAAAATTGATAGACAGCGGATTGCTTGATCCTAAAAAGGTAAAACGCTTACATATGCACTTAATCGAAAACGAAGGGACATTCCAAGATTTAGGTTGGTCGTCTAAATTGAACACAGATGCCAAGTTCTTCGAATATTTATTCACAGAAGGTAGAAAAACAGCTGATAAGTGGATAGCTGAGAACTATAAACACATAGGGCATAAGACAACTTTTGATGTTGCTGAAGAGTTCTGCTAAACATTATGTATGTTTGCCCTTTCTAATGTTTAGATTGGGCAATACTATTTTTTATCTTCAGGAGAGAAGAAAATGCTAGATATATGCTCATCTTTGATAATGAATGGTATTATAGGCGCGTTATTAGCATGCGGTATGTTCATATCATTGAAAATATTGAAGTTTTTTGACTTAACGTCTTGCGGGAGTTTCGTGTTAGGAAGTAGTGTTTGTATACATTTAGCAAATAGTGGACGGCCTATATTGGCAATTTTTGTTCCTATAGTTTGTGGGGCTATTTTAGGTTGTATAACTTCATTCAGTCATATTAACTTTCATATTCCTAAAATATTAAGTGGTATAATGTCTAGTGCAATAGTATTTGTTATAGTAGATATGCTAGATCTAAAAGAGATAGTTTCAGAGCAGATACATACTGTATATAAAGCTATAACATTTATTGTATGCGTTTCATCTATAGCGCTATTCTATAAATTCATAGTATCAGAGTTTGGATTGCAAGTTAGGGCAATAGGCGGGAGTACAACATTTTCAAATACATTTGCAATAAATAGGCAAGTGCTATCTTTGATCGGATTAAGTATCTCAAATATCTTTATAGCATTAGCTGGTGCTATTGCTGGGATGATATCTGTTAATTCAGTTCCATTCAATGGGATTAGCGTGTTTTTGTTTGGAACTGTAATAATTTTAGCTGCAGAAAGAAGAATTACTCAAACAATAAAATATAATGTTTATTATGAGTTTATTTATGCAATTATTATTGGGATAGCGTACTACATAGTAATATGCATGTTGCACAATGTACTTAGTGTACCTATATCAATAGAGTCAATAAGTTCAATATTTTCTATCGTGTTAATTGTTATTCATTTTGCAGAAAAACGGATTGTCGGGCAAAATAGCAATGATTATTTTTGGGGTATGAAGAGTATATATTACAAATAGTAATACGTCATTTTCAGGAGCTGAATTATTATGATAAGACTAGAAGATTTGTTTGTAGTTTTTGATAAAGGTCAACCGCTAGAACGAACGGCTATTAGAGGTATAAATTTAAAGATAGAGCCAAAAGAAAAAATTAGTATTCTAGGAAACAATGGCAGTGGAAAGAGCTCGTTAGTTCGAGTGCTTGCAGGGCATATAGAGCCTAGCTTCGGAAAAATATTTTTTAACGATGAGGATATTACACTTTATACAACAAACGAACGGGCAGCAATATTTTCAACTGTATTTTCTAATCACAATACAACATGTCATAATAATCTTACAGTGATTGAGAATTTGGCGTTATCAATGTTAACTGGTAAAAAAATGAGTGTATGGAATAATGCTGTTAGTAATAAACTAATCTCAGTAGTAAATGAATATATGGAAAAATATGATTTCTTAGATCTAAAAAGTCTTTTGTTTCGTCCTGTTAGCACAATTACACATGAAAATAAGCAAGCGCTTGCTCTAATGATGGCAGTTGTGAGACCTATGAGAATTATACTTGTAGATGAATTTACGTACGGACTGAAAAATGATATATCTGAAAGGTTGTGGACAACACTAAAAAGTATAGCAGATGATTTCAAAGTATCTGTAATTGCTGTAATTGAAAATAAAAACGTAGAATTTGATTTTTTTACGAGAACTCTGTTAATGAGTGGGGGCAAAATTTTGGCAGATGTTAGCGGAGAAGAGAGAAAGAATTTTGATTTCGCGGCACATTTAAACTAAAATACAGGAGGTTGTAAATGAACAAACTATTCATGGTTTCTGTTGTAATAGCTCTTACAACAGTTCAATGTATAGCGGGAGGAACAGCCGTAAGATGTAATGTCAAAGAAGATGCTAGAAATAATGTAGAGTATTACTTAGATAATTATTTAAAGCTTAGCAGAAAGAAAAATTTATCTCTCGAAGATGAATATAAACTACACGAAGCTAAATTCCATATTGAATCATTATCTAACTTGTGCATAAAAAAACAGAAAGTGATTATTAATAAAATATTCAAATTTTTTATAAAAAATAAACTAGAACACGATGACATTCAATATATAGCAAAGATTTTAAGTTCAATAAACATTTCGTGCATGAAGAGTACTATAAAAGAGAATCTTAAAATCGTGTTTAGCGATAAGACAATACCAGCAAACAGTGAAGCGCTTCTTAGTATGCTTTTTTCTCCATGCTTTTTATTTTCTGCTGAAATTGTGACTTATTCGCTTGAAATTTTTGAATATTTAATTAATCGCCAAAAAGATAAATATTACAAAAGTATAAGTGAAATAATGATTTTTGTAATAAAATTTTTAGATAGCAGGCTATCAATTCATTACACGAATGAATCTAAAGAATTAAACAAAAGCACAATAGAATCATTAATATCAGAGTATGCAACTGGTGAATCAAGACAGCATATATTTTATGATTACATAGTTCCATATGCAAACAATGTTCATGATGAGCAGTTTAATAAAACTTTTATAAGAATTCGAAAAGATTTCGCAATATAATGCTTATTTCACACAATATTCTTTATAAAAAACGAATTATAAGGGATATCATAACGCATCCAAATCGCTAATTTTTGTTGAAATTTCAGATTGGCGTCCCCGACGAGATTCGAACTCGTGTTGCCGCCGTGAAAGGGCGGTGTCCTAGGCCTCTAGACGACGGGGACCAAACATCATAACATGGAGCGGGCGAAGGGGATTGAACCCTCGACCCCAACCTTGGCAAGGTTGTGCTCTACCGCTGAGCTACACCCGCAACTCACATATTGAATGATATACAAAGATCAATATGATGTCAACTAAAAATCTTACTGTTCTTCGTATGGATATGTATTTGGAAAAGTATCAGGAACGTCGGGCTCTAATTTACAACGCTTCCCGCACGAACTTAATAGTACAGAAATTAACAGAATGTAAAAAAAAATGTGGAAATTCATTATCAAACACCATATCATATGTAATGTAGGTATTAGGATATAGTAAAAATGACTCGATTGATATATGTTTTTGCATTTTGTGTTTTATTGATTGCTCATAGTTTTGCTGAAAGCACTATGAACCATACTGGCAGTAGAGATATAAAAGTCCCATTTTCTTCAAGTAAGGATTTTTCTGAAGATACAATTAATTTTTGCTTTGACTTAACAGACAAGGATGGCAACCATCATAAAATCAATGGGAATGGTAAGGTTACAGTTGTAATGTTAACTAACACTTGGTGTAATTGTTGTCCAGCAATCTTAAAAAAATTAGAGCGATGCAAAGATAAGCTAATTAATGAAAAAAACATAGAAATAGTTAGCATAATAGTAGGAAATGATAATATAAATGATATACAAACACATTATACTAATTCTGATATTAAGTCATTTAAAGTTTTTAAGGCTATACCTCAATCGCAATTACCAGCACTAAACTGCGTTCCAACATGTATTGTGTTTGACAAAACGGGGAAACAAGTTTTCCGTTATTCTGGTCATGCAAATTACGATGGCAAAGAGTTCTTGCAATTCTTGAAAGACTTAGAGAAAAAAACGTGTTAAAATTACATGTTTTGTTTAGATATTTAATAGTGAAGAGAGTTAAATGAATAGAGAAGACAATACAAAAAATTATTTAGTATGGTTTATTTGTACCATATTGATTCTTCTTGGTTACGATCATTTTTATGGTAATCACGAGTTCGTTCAGAGTCACAAACAAGTTGAGCAAGTTACTTCGCATAACAAAACTACACATATATCAAAAGCGAACAAACAAGTTGTTGATTCAGAAATAGAGAAAATCATAAAATTTAACTCTCCGCTTTTGTCTGGATGTATATCCTCAAAAGGAGCTAGAATATACTCAGCGACACTAAAGAAATACAAAGATACATTATCTGATGACTCAGCTAACGTGCAAGTATTAAATAACGATGATGGCACAGAGTATGCTGTTTATTGTCACTGGGATTCACAGGATCAATCTATTGCTTTGCCTACAAAAGATACAATTTGGCGAGTTGATTCTAATTGTGATTTGACTCCACAAACTCCAGTTTCTATGTCATGGGACAACGGTGCAGGTGTAGTATTTAAACTTACGTACTATATCGATGATAAATATGTAATTAGCGTAAAGCAAGAAGTCGCAAACACTATTGCGAGTAAGGCTAAAATTTGTCCGCATATTATATTTAAGCGTTATGTCAAATCATCTGAGAGAGAAAACAATTGGTCGTTTTATTCTGGCCCAATAGGCTTTCTTGGAAATAAACTACAAGAAATCGGATACGATAAAATAGACGAAGAAAAAGATATATCTATAGACTCTCAGGGCGGATGGTGCGGAATTTCTGACAAATACTGGCTTGTGTCTGTCATTCCTATGCAAAACAAGCATATAGTGTCTAGATATACAAAAAATGCAGACGGAAGTTATTGTCTAGACGTTACCAACGATGCTATTGAGCTTTCCACAGACAGAACTGTAGAAGTGTCTCATGATATTTTTGTAGGGGCAAAAGATATAAAAATATTAGATTACTATGAGAAAAAGCTAGCAGTAAAAAATCTAGATCTAGCTATAGATTTTGGCTATTTATATATTCTAACAAAGCCACTTCTTTATCTGCTTTCATTTACAAGTGATTTAATCGGAAATATGGGCTTTGGAATAATATTATTAACAGTTTTATTGAAGTTAATACTGTTTCCATTAGCAAACAAGTCTTATAGATCAATGAATAGACTAAAAGACTTTCAGCCAAGAATAAAACGCCTACAAGAGCTATACAAAGATGACAAGGTAAGACTAGGGCAAGAGATATCAACGTTATATAAAAAAGAAAAAATCAATCCGGCTGGAGGATGTCTTCCTGCTTTATTGCAGTCGCCAATTCTGTTTGCGTTGTATAAAGTTTTATATATATCAATAGATATGAGGCATGCTCCATTTATAGGATGGATACATGATTTATCAATGCCAGATAGCGCATACATTCTAAATCTATTTGGTTTACTCCCAATCGATTTACCGGGTTTTCTCTCCATAGGAATTTGGCCTATTTTAATGGGACTATCTATGTATATTCAACAAAAAATATCACCTCAGGTTGGAGATCAAACTCAAGCAAAAATGATGACAATTGTAATGCCAATTATGTTTATGTTTATGTTCGCATCATTACCTGCTGGTTTGGTCATATACTGGACGTGGAGTAATATTTTGGGAATAGCTCAGCAATATGCAATAACAAGGCTAGACGAGAAGTCTAGAAAGAAACAACTCGTTATCTAATTAATTACGCAAATATAAAGGCCAGTAATTTGAGCGAGTTACTGGTCCTATATATTATTCGCACACTAATCTGCATGCGCATTTTGCTCTAGAAACATTAGATAGTTTTACATTTTTTGTTTGGTGGCCATAATTATTTGGCACATAGTATTTCTTCACTGTTTTTGGCTTTGGTAAAATCTTCGTAATAGCAAATCGATTAGATTGGTTTGTTCTGCTAGTTTTCCGTGCTTTTGTTCGATTTTTGTGAATGTTTTTGTTAAGGGAATTGCCTCTTCTGTTCTCAAACACTCTACTGTTCGCAGTTTGCGTGTAATATGAATCATCATATTGTTGATCTTTGTATCCGTTGCTATATGCATTATTCGAGTTATCATATCGTCTTAAGACATTGTGCTTTACATTTCCTCTATTAGAGCTATATGATTTGCTCGCTCCATTGCTACTATTATATCCTGAATTATCCGATTTCCTCCAATTATGTTTGCTTAAATATTCGGTATCACCATCTTCATCTAAGTCGTCATTATCATGTTTATTTCTTTTTTGGGATCGACGTTTTCCAGATGATCTTTCGTCATCTTTGTCATCATACGCGCTATCGTATCGAGATCTACTATTTTCACTTGAGCTATAACCGTATCCGTCATCGGCTCCGTATTGTGCGCCTCCGTGCATACCGTTATTGTTCATCATATTCATGTTACCGTTGCCCATAGGACTCATACCTCCGCCCATCATGTTACCGTTGCCCATAGGACTCATACCTGCGCCCATCATGTTGTTCCCAGTATTCAATCCGAGCATATTTCCAACCATATTTGCGGTAGAAGCTAGACCTATCGCTCCACCTACAGCTGAGTTTGACATCACAGCCGCCATTCCTGGATTTTGAGCTAATTGCTGCGCCAATTGAGGGTTATTTTTTATTTGAGTCAATAAATTCGGATATTGATTGAATTGACTTTGCAAGTTAACATTATTTTTGTACACGTTTGCAAGAGATGGATCTTGGGCTATCACGTTTCCAAGTTCAGGATTTGTGCTAATACCTTGAATAAGTGCCGGCGAACTCGTTAGAATAGTCACCAAGCTTGGATTACCTGATATTGCGCTTACTAAAGTTTGATTTGTACTTAAAACTTGAATAAGTTGTGGATTGCTAGCCAATGAATTTAGAAGAGCGGGACTTGTCTTAAGCGCTTGAATTAACGGAGGATTGCTAATTAATGTACTAACAAGTGTAGAATTGTTTTTGAGTTGAGGAACAATTCCTGGATTTGTGTTCAGGACTTCTAAAAGTTCTGGGCTGCTAAGTATTTGAGTTGCGAGCGTTTGATTAGATTGAAACATTTCGATTAATGCTGTATTTACAGCAAGAGCTTGTGCTTGTCCAGGGTTATTTTGCAGGTATTGTTCTAAAGCAGGACTTGTCATAACAGAGCTTAGCAACTGCGGGCTCTGCACAAGCGCATTAATAAGCCCAGGATTGGCTTTCAAAGCATTTAAAAATTGTGGGTGAGATGTCAGCCACATTTTAAATTGCGGATTTGCATTTACGAGATTTCCAAATGCTGTATTTTTTAAAGCTAAATTTGTTATTTCTAGACTTTCATCAATACTACCAAACTGAGTAGCTGCAGCAGTAATGCCGGCTCCGATAGAGCTTATAGCACCAAGAGCTCCGAGCACCTTACTTCCTCCGCTAGTGACACCAGACGCTGCATTCCCTGTATTTGCAGTAGATTGCTGCTTGTACGAACTGAAAAAGTTTCCGCCGTAACTTTCTGCAGCATAGATGAAGCTGCACAATGCGCATAAAATAATAATTCTCATTTGCATTTCGATCCAACTCTGTTGCTATAATTGTATATCATTTAAGTTAATTCTATACTAAAGGCTTGAGATATTTCGCTCGAACAATTAAATCTATGCTGCCAATGTTTTTGATATACCCATTATATACTTGTCTAATTTTATGTTTTTTGGTAGAATCTTTCCCATTGATCATGCGAGATTTTTGGCTAAGATGGGCTTGGTCATTCCGGTCTTTTGGGCATCTCGCAGAGGTATAACCGGAGAAAGTTTTTTATGAATAATAAAGTGAATGTTGCGCAGCTTATAGAAGTAGGTGCGCATTTTGGACACAATGCAAGGCGTTGGAATCCAAAAATGTCCCCATATATATATGGAACAAAAGATAAGATACATATTATCAATCTTGATAAGACTGTAGTAAAATTTGAAGAAGCTCTAAATGCACTATCAGAGATAGCTGCAGCAGGTGGAAGAATATTGCTTGTTGGGACGAAAAGGCAAGCTTCAGCTAGAGTCGCGGAAGCTGCGCAAAAAACAGGCCAATATTGCGTAAATAACCGTTGGCTTGGTGGTATGTTGACAAACTGGAAAACTGTTTCTCAGTCAATTAAGAAACTTGAAGAGCTAGAAGCAAGGTTGTCTGATAAAGAATTGAATTTAAAAAAGAAAGAGTTGCTTGGCCTAGAACGTCGCATTTCTAAAATAACAAAAAACTTAGGTGGAGTGAGGGAAATGGGCGGTTTGCCTTCCGCTTTGTTTGTTATAGATATCGTGAACGAAGCGACGGCTGTCGCAGAAGCAAAAAAACTCGGTATTCCGGTATTCGCAATTTGCGATACAAATTCTGATCCAACTATAGTTGATTTTCCAATTCCAGCAAACGATGACTCAATCAAGGCAATTGATTTGTATTGTTTCTTGGTCGAATCTGCAATAATTTCTGGTATGCAAAAAGGGTTATCCGCTGCAGGTGTCGATGTCGGTAACATGGAAAATCCTGTTGTAGATAATAAACATGAATCTGCCGCTGTTTGCGAGTCTGATGGGGAATAGTTTGGGGGTGTTATGGCAAATATAAGTGCTAGCGACGTAAAAGCGTTAAGAGATATAACTGGGTCCGGTATGATGGACTGTAAAAAAGCTTTAGTTGAGTGCGATGGGAATGTTGATCAAGCTATTGATTGGTTGAGAAAAAAAGGGTTAGCGTCTGCTTCTAGGAAGGCAGGTAGAGTAGCGGCAGATGGTGTTGTGGCTGTAACTTCTTGTGAAAATTGCGCTACATTAGTTGAGTTAAATGCGGAAACTGATTTCGTTGCGAAAAACGATAAGTTCCAACAATTCGCAAAAGATGTAGCTGGCTTGGCGCATGAAAATTGTATGGATATAGAATCTTTGAAAAAAGCTCAGTATCCTGGCGAATCGTCTTCGGTTGAAGATCAGCTAACTAACTTGATAGCTGTTATCGGTGAAAATATGCAAATTCGTAGAGTTGAACACGTTTGTGTAGAAAATGGTGTTGTAGCTACATATGTGCATAATAAGATTTCTGATAATCTTGGTAAGATAGGTGTTGCAGTTGCGTTGGAGTGTTGCGGTAGTTGTCATGATGTTGCAAAAGGTTTAGGAAAGCAAATCGCAATGCATATAGCTGCAGCAAATCCTCAGTTTTTGTCAACAGATGAAGTCCCTGCAGATGTGGTAGAACATGAAAAAACTGTTTTAAGAGAAACGGCAAAAGCCACTGGCAAGCCTGATGATGTTGTCGAAAAGATGGTTTTGGGTAGAATTCGTAAGTATTATGAAGAGGTTGTGCTGCTAGAACAAATTTTTGTTGTGGATGGCGAAAACAAGGTTAAGGATATAGTAACAAAAACATCAAAAGAGTGTGGTTGTGAAATTAAACTTGTTAAGTTTGTTAAATTTGTCCTTGGCGAAGGAATAGAAAAACAGCAGGTTAATTTTGCAGAGGAAGTTGCAGCGCAACTTTCTTAAATAAGTGCAAGCCCCAAAAATTGGGGCTTTTTTGTTTGAGAACATTAGATGTATAAGTATAAACGTATATTACTAAAGTTGTCTGGTGAGTCACTACTCGGTGATCAAAGTTTTGGGATTAATTTTGAGGCAGTTTCTCGAATCGCTCTTGATATAAAAGAGATTGTTGAGGCTGGAATTGAGGTTGCGATTGTTATCGGTGGCGGTAATATATTCCGCGGATTATCAGGTGTCGCTAGCGGAATGAAGAGAGCAACAGGGGACTGTGTAGGGATGTTGGCAACTGTAATGAATTCGATAGTTTTGCAAAATAGCTTAGAAAGTATATCGATTAAAGCGAGAGTAATGTCAGCGATACCTATGCCAGCTATTTGCGATCCATTTATTAGAAGGGAGGCTACCGCTTATCTTGAACAAGGGGCGGTATGTATTTTCGCAGCTGGGTCAGGTAACCCATTTTTTACTACAGATACAGCGGCAGCTCTTAGAGCGGCTGAAACTGATTGTCAGGTGATTTTAAAGGGGACAAAACCAGATGGTGTATATGACAAAGATCCAATGAAATATAATGATGCTGAATTTTTGCAAAACGTTTCATATGCAGATGTGTTATCGAAAAATTTAAGAGTTATGGACGCTGCGGCTATTTCATTAGCTAGAGATAACAATATTCCAATAATCGTTTTTTCAATATATGAAGCTGGGAATCTAAGCAAAGTCTTGAAAGGTGAAGGGCATTATACTACCATATGTGATAATGTTTAATGAGAGGTTTGTGTGTTTGATATCGATAGTTTAAAAAAAAGAATGAATCTATCTATAGATGCTCTAGTTCGTGATTTTAGTGGATTGAGAACCGGTAGAGCGTCAGCAGATTTATTGAATAACGTAAGTGTAGATGTGTATGGGAGTAAATCTCCAATTAATCAACTAGGCTCCGTCACTGTATCAGATACTAGGACTCTGTTGGTGCAGTTTTGGGATAAATCTACTTTAAAGTCAGCTGAGAATGCAATCCAAAATGCAAATTTAGGTGTATCTGTGCAAGTTGAAGGGCAAAGTATTCGAGTAATAGTCCCAGAGTTAAGCGAGGAACGTAGAAAGGAACTTTGTAAAGTCGCAGCTAAGTATGCTGAGCAAGCTAAAGTATCTGTTAGAAATATCCGTAGAGATGGAATGGATGATATAAAAAAGGCAGAAAAGGCTAAAGAATTATCTGAGGATGAAGCAAAGAAGATTTCTTCCAATATACAACAATTGACTGATGATGCCGTGAAGAAAATTGATGATTTATTAGCGCTAAAAGAAAAGGATATACTGAAAATTTAATGAAATGACAGATAGAACATTTTTGCAAGAAAATATAAAACATATAGCGATAATTCCTGATGGGAACAGGCGTTGGGCTGTAAGTAATGGCCGTTCAAGTTTTGTTGGCCACAAATACGGAGTCGATACTCTTTTAAATTCTATCCTTTGGTTAAAAGAACTTGGAGTCCGTTACGTATCATATTTTTTGTTCTCGACAGAAAATTGTGGGAGAACCGAGAAAGAATTAGATTACCTATTTTCTGTATTTAAAGGATTTAGTTGCAACAGCTTCAATATACTAAATAACGGCGGGTGTAGGATACGATTTATCGGAGATCGCCATTCTCATAATATGGATCAAATCCGGGGTTATATAGAAGAAATAGAAAATCGCAGTAAAGGTAACAGTGATATAGATGTTATTTTTTGTTTAAACTATAGCGGAAGACAGGAGATCTTGCGAGCGGCTCGTATATGTATAGAAAATGGGGTTTCTGCGGAAAATTTAACAACAGAGATATTTGAAAAAAATTTATATCTACCTGATGTTCCAGTTCCTGATATTCTGATAAGAACAAGCGGAGAGCAGCGGATTAGTAATTACTATCTATGGCAGTTGGCGTATTCTGAGCTATTTTTTGTAGAAAAATATTGGCCTGATTTTTCTAAAGAAGATTTAGATTTAGTTGTTGAGCAATTTTTGCAAAGAGATAGGCGCTATGGAAAATAATCTTTTAAGTAGTTTTTCAGACATAAAAGAACGTTTTTTATCAGCTATAGCGCTAAGTCTTTTCGGCGGAGTTTGTATATTCTACGGCGGAGTGCTTTTTAAGGCTCTGTGTGGAATAGCTTTTATTTGTATGTGTTATGAGATATTTTTTAACACCCACAATGGACACTATTTGATTAAAGTCATATCTGCGTTTATTTGTCTTCTTGGGGTTATTTCATTGACTTATATAAGAGACAATTACGGGGTAGCGTGCTGTCTTATTATGATTTTAATTTCCAGCCTTTCAGATATCGGTGGTTATTTTATTGGGAAAACATTTGGAGGCTATAGGCCGTTAAAGAAAATTAGCCCGAATAAAACAATTTCTGGATTTATAGGCGCATTTTTAGTGCCAAATATTTTGCTTGTAGCTATTTACTATCTACCTGAGCTACAAATTTCAACTATAGCGTTGCAGTTTATGATTCTTAGTTCCATATTAGGCGACTTGTATGAATCATATATTAAACGCATTTTTAACATAAAAGATTTTGGCTCCATATTGCCGGGGCATGGTGGAGTTTTTGATAGATTCGACAGCTTAATTTTTGTGTCTATCTCATATTGTTTTATACGTTATGTATTTTAGGTAAAAAATGGATTCACTTTATTATATTATTTCTTTCGTTGTAATTATTACAATCGTAGTCTTTTTTCATGAATTAGGGCACTATCTAGCTGCAAAAAAATGTGGAGTTAAAGTCGAAAAATTTTCGATTGGAATGGGGCCAGAATTATTTGGATTTAATGATAAACATGGCACAAGGTGGATGTTTTCTCTTATCCCAATTGGCGGATATGTTATGATGCTGGGAGATAATGATATTTCCAGCAGTAAATCAGACGAAGAGGCTATCAAAAGCATGTCTGACGAAGATAGAAGGATGACACTAGAGTCTAAGAGCAATTGGCAGAAAATGTTTGTCTCTTTTTGCGGCCCTTTTGCAAATTTTGTATATGCATTCATTGTAATGAGTGCTGTTTTCTTATTTTGTGGAATTCCTAGCGGCAAACCAGAAATTATAAAGGTCGTTCAAGATAGCCCAGCCTTCATAGCAGGATTACAGATCGGGGATGAAATATTAGAGATAGACTCTACTCCAATAGAAAAAGACATCCAGGTGCCAAAATTAATCAATTCGTCTCTAAATGATTACATAGATTTTAAAGTACGCAGAAATGGAGAATCAATATCATTAAAGATAAAACCAGAAGAGAAAAAAGTTAGTTCTACATTTGGCTCAGAGAAAAAAGTGAAAACAATTGGAGTCGCTTTTGGCGTAACAAAGTACGAAAAAACTAATGCATTTGACGCAATACAAAAATCATTTTTTAATTGTATAGATATGATTTTAGGCGTATTGAATGCATTCGGACAATTATTTACAGGTAAACAGTCTGTAGATAACTTGGGCGGATTTATACAAATGGCTTCAATTTCTGGTGAAATAGCCAAGACAGGCAATATAGTAGCTTTCATTATGTTCACAGTTACATTGTCAATAAATCTTGGGGTAATAAACTTATTCCCATTGCCAGTTGTAGATGGCGGAAACATAGTTATATCATTTATTGAGCAAATAATACGTAGACCAATTAATAAAAAAATTATGAATTTTATCTTGAATGCCGGTATAGCGCTGCTTATTGGTTTAATGTTGTTCACAACAATCAATGATATAGCTAAAATTGGTTTTGTGAAAAAAATACTAAATGCGATACTGTATTAATGCAAAATTAATTGTATAATCTATACAAATTATTCTTTGAGGTTCTTCATGAAGCACAAATATGTTTTGTTCTTGTCGTGTTTGTTGTGCTTAGATTCAAATCTATATGCGTCTAATGATTTTGGATTTAATGATAACAATTCTACAAGAGACGAGCTTACTACAGCAAATTCTGATGATAAGAATAGTGGAATTGAAAGTAACAATTTTGTCGGATTTAAAAACAGACTCAAAAAAAGAAGAACTCAATCTCATTATAAAAGAAATGTAGATGTATCGAAATTTGGTATTAAGCAATCAAAAAGTTTAAATAATATAGAGATTAATGGTTTAAATATGGTTAGCAAAGAAACTATACTAAACATGATTGCTGTTGGGAAAAATAATGATCTTTCTGAACAAGAACAAATTAGTTTATCATTAAAGGCATTACATAAAAGTGGGTTATTTTCTAACGTTAGCATTGAAAAAAAGGAAAGCGGAAAGTTTGCGATAAATGTTAAAGAAAATGCTGTTATTGAACAAGTAGCATTTGAAGGGAACGAGAATGTTAAGGACGATTCATTAAAAACGATTTTATCTTCAAATTTAATGACAGGGAAGATGTACAATAGATTTGTTATTCAGGAAGCTGTTACAAACTTACAAATGGCTTACAAGCTAAATGGGTATCCATCTGCATCTATTGTGCCAAAAGTAATAAACTTACAAGGAGGAAAAGTTAATATAGTATTTGAGATCAATGAGGGCAAAAAAACAGTTGTAGAAAGAATAATATTCTGTGGGAATAAGGCATTCCCTTCTTCATTTTTAAAAGAGAAAATGTTTACAAAAGAACATGCGTCTTGGCGTTTTTGGAATACTGAAGCCTCTGTATTTGGCGAAGATAAAATTTACATTAATACAGACGCATTAAAAGCTCTTTATATGGATGAAGGGTATCCTGATATTAACGTAAAGAGAATAGCGTCAGAAATTGACTTTAGTAGAGAAAAGTCGTATGTCACTGTTACTTTAGAGGAAGGCTTTAAATTCAAGTTTGCAGCCACGAATTTAACAAGTGAAATAGATGGAATAAAAGCCAAAGATTATAAAAATTTAATTACTATCAAAGACAATGAAGATTACTGCCATTCGATGATAGAACAAAACCGCAGAATTATTTTACGAGAACTGGACAAAAAAGGGAAAACGTTTGTAGATGTGCTAGTTGATGTTAATTTTGATAGAAAAAACAGACTTGCAAACGTTTCATATAAAATCGTTGAAAGTAAACGTTTATTTATAGAAAGAATAGATATCATAGGGAATACAATAACTGCGGATTCTGTAATTAGAAAGTATTTAAACTCTCATGAAGGGGATCCATTTAATTCTTTTTCTTTAGAAATGGCTGTTCAGGAGTTAAAGGATACAGATTACTTCGAAGATGTATCTGTAAATTTGAGCGAAGGGAGTATGCCAGATCGAGTAAATGTTACAATTTCTGTTAAAGAAAAGGTAAGTTGTAGCGCAGTGAATTTAGCATTTACACTATCAGACGCTGACGGATTAGGTGGAATGCTTGGCTACAGTAATACCAACTTTAGAGGAAGAGGGCAAACATTAACATCAGACATTATGGTGTCACAAAAAACAATGAGCGGTAGTATCTCGTTAAGTGAGCCAAATTTTATATGGAAGGATGTTGTCGGATCGATCGAAATTGGCGGAAATATGCGAAATCGAAAGAAAGAAGAACATGCCAGATACAGAGACATATATATTTCTCCATCTATCGGTTATAGGATAAATGACAACTTGAGTCACACAATAGTTGGTACGTTCACGTTTGGAAGAAAGTTGTATATAGATAGCAACGGGAAAAAATTAAATAAAGTAAATGGAAACGAAGCTAGCGTTAGTACAATTATGATAGATGAATTTGGAACTTATAGGTGTGGTGAGTTGACTTCGATTTTATCGTACTCCGGTAGGTTTAATAAACTTTCGAAGAGAAGCGGGTATATTGTTTCATTACGAAATTCATATGCTGGGTTGATTGGAAATGTAAGCTATTTTAAAAATTCGATTTCAGGCGAATACTACACTCCTATTAACTTCATTGATGACAAAACTATGTTTTCTATAAAAGGACAAGTTGGTCATATTAGTGAAAGAAAAAACGTAAAAAGCCATTTTAGATATCAATTTGGCGGTGATGGGTATAGTTTCAGAGGATTTGATACCTGTGGTGTTTCTCCTAGAGAACCAAATACAGACAGCATTGGAGGAACTAAGTTCTGGTCAGTAACAACAGCTGTTAGACATCCAATATCTGACTCTGAATTAGGAATTATTGGAGCAGCATTCGTTGATGTTGGAAGTGTCTGGGGAGTCCCGTATAAATATGCAAAAAATAATCCAAACAGAGTGCAGAAAGATTTGAAAAGACCTTTAGGATTAGACATAGTTGATTCATCGTCTCCACGTGTATCTATTGGTATATCAATAGAATGGAAAAATTGTCCTGTGGGAGCCCCTATGACTTTTACATTTGCTGTCCCTCTAAAGAGAGCAAAGTTCGATAAGAAAAAGACATTTACATTATCTGGAGGTATGTTCTAGAGATGTTAAATAAAAAGTTATATGCGATACTCATTGTGTTGAGTTTATTCATTCATATGGGCTCAAATGCTGAAAGTAGGGCTATCTCTAACAGTGATTGTATTAAAATTTTAGTAATAGATTTTGAGAAAACTGAAAATGATTCTGATATAGGCAAAAAAATCCAATTTTTATTTGATAGATGGATGGCAGACATAAAAAAACAAATAGAAGCTTTAGAAAAGATTGCAGAATCTCTTGAAAAGTCATCTGACGAGAAGAAGTCTTTTGATATAAAAAGCAAAGTCAATATTCCTGATTTCGATGTGAAGAAATTTGAAGGAGAAACACAAAAGAACCGACGTATTATGTTGTATTCTCTGGCGCAAAAAAAATCTCTGAAGATGCATTCTTTAATGAAGGATGTTTCAGGAAAGTTCAATAAATTCATTCGAGAAAAAGTTCGGAAAATAGCTGAAAGGTGTAATTCAGATATTGTGTTTGATTCATCAGTTTTAATATACGGAAAATGTACAAAAGATATTACTGATGAGGTAATTAGAGAAATAAATGCTGATAAAAGATCTTTTGAAATTCCAGAGGTGTTAAAAAATTATGATAAATAATAGAAAATTTTTTTATGAAATTCCAGTAAGCGTAAAGTTAAAAGATTTAGCAGATTTCTGTGTGAGTAAATATTTAGGAGATGCTGATTTTGAGATATGCGGTGTTAATACGCTGAAAAATGCTACTAAATCACAGCTGTCTTTTTTGGGTAATAAAAAATATATGGAAGATCTACGAAATACACAAGCAGGTGTAGTAATTGTAAATTCTCAACATATAGATACTGTTCCCAATGGAGTAAATGTTATAATTGCGGATAATGTAATGGCAGTTTATGCTATAGCTTTAGAAAAATTATACGAAGGCGTAAAAACAACACACATTGTTAGCAATACGTCTATAATCGGAAAAAATGTTACACTTGGAGATAATGTATCAATAGGTGATTATGTTGTAATAGAAGACGGTGTTAGTATTGGTGATAATTGTATAATCGATAGTTTCACAAAAATATGCAAAAATTGCTCTATTGGCGATAATTGTAAAATTGGCTCCCATGTTTCAATAAAATGTGCACAATTGGGAAATAATGTTACTATACATTCTGGCGCAAAAATTGGAGAACCAGGTTTTGGAATAATTCCAAATGGGAATTCTATGGTTCAAATAAAACAACTTGGAATGGTTGTAATTGGAAATAACGTGCGTATCGGTGCAAATACGACGATAGACAGAGGAGCTATAGATAATACAATAATTGGAGATAATACTATTATAGATAATCTTGTTCAAATTGGTCACAATGTTGAGATCGGGAATATGGTCACAATTGTATCTCAGGTCGGAATTGCTGGTAGCTCAAAAATAGGAGACGGAGCAGTTTTGGCTGGCCAAGTAGGAATCGCTGGGCATGTCTCTATAGGAAAAAGAGTTGTAATAGCTGCAAAATCTGGGGTTGCAAGCGATATTGAAGACGGACAAATAGTTGGTGGTATTCCTGCTGTAGATGTTAAAACATGGCGAAGGCAGGCTGCATTTTTGAAACGTTCTGTTGAAAGATAAATTATTTTTAAATAATGTTTTTATATTTAAGAATGTCGCATACTTTTATGTGTTGCTGTATAGTTATGATTTTAGTGTTTCATTATATGTACACAGTTTTCTGTACAGTGACGCAGAAAGTATACATATAGCTATACTGTATAGAAACACAAAATTACAATTTAAATTTTTCCATAAGAATCCAGCTATGCTGCCAGATATAAAATAGCCTAATCCAACTGCGATGTAGTATATTCCAATAGCTATTCCTTTCTTATTAAAATCGACATTTATTGTTATCATAGACAAAGCTAATGCCGCTATTGACGACATTTGACCTCCCCAAAAAAATGCAGCCAGAAAAACTAAATACTGGTCACATGCAAATAACATCAATAAATTAGCCAATATAGTCATGGCTATACACAGAAATATCATTCTGTTAAAACTAAATTTATCTGCAAAGTGCGAAATTGGGTAAGTACAAACGATCTGTCCTAAACTAATAAAAATAGCTGTATAAGTCGCTTCTGTAACACTACAAAAATTACTAGCACGAATTGTAAGTAATGAATCACTAAAATGGGCTAACTCAAATAAAAATACAAAGCATATAAATTGCCAAAATTTTTTATTTAAATAGAAAACCTCTGATATCCGAAACTTTCTTTTTTCTGTATTGTCTCGTATATTTTGATATTCACTTATTCTAGTCGCAAGAATAAAACTAATTGCAGCAGGAATAGATGCTATAATATACAACAAAAAATAATTAGCTGTAGAAATATTTAAAATAAATATTGCAAAAAAAATTCCGCAAAAACTTCCTATTGTTTTTGCAATCTTACTCGCTCCATATGCTCTATTTAATGTTCTCTTTCCACTAAGATCTGATATCAATGCATCTCTTGGTGAAACTATTAAACCGCTGATGATTCTATCTGCAGATAATACAACGAATAACCCAGAAATAGATGTGCAGATTGCAAAAAAAGGGCGAATAAATGCTATGGCGGCACTACCCAAAATTAACATAAATTTTCTATTATGTAAAAAATCACTAATTGTTCCTGATAAAACCCTTGCTAAATTTGATAGCAATTCAGCTAACCCATCAATTAAAGCGATTTTATCTTCACTTGCATGTAATTCATATTTTAAAAATACACCCAACTGGCTATAAACCATATGAGATGACAAGCCTATTAGCAAACACCAAATAGCTATTATGTAAATATTTTTTCGCAATTTTCTATCGCATAAATTTTCCTGTAATTTTGTTCAGAGTATTATTCCTGGGATTCTTCATTATTTTGAACATTTTTTGCATATCTTCGAATTGTTTTAAAAGCCTATTTAATTCTTGAATTGTTGTACCTGAACCTGCAACGATTCGCTTTTTTCTAGATGCATTTAAAATACTTGGATTTCTCCTTTCCAATTTTGTCATTGAATTGATCATAGCAATGACACGGTTTGGCATTTTTTCGTCTATCTTTTTATCTCCAATCATTTCTGAGATTTTAGAAAACTGAGGTATGAATTTTAGTAGGCTCATAAAACCTCCCATTTTTTGCATTTTTTTTAAAATGTCAGCAAAATCATTCAAGTCGATATTCCCAGTCATCATTTTTTGAGCTGTACTCATGATATCGTCATCGCTCATTGATTCTCTAGTCTTTTCGATTAACGATAAAATATCACCCATATCTAAAATTCTGTCAGCTATTCTTTCTGGTGTAAATTGTTCAATCTTATCTATATTTTCTCCAGTACCGAGATACTTTACAGGAACTCCAGTTACATCTCTCATTGATATAGCAACTCCACCTTTTGCGTCCCCATCAACTCTAGTTAAAATAATTCCAGTTAGATTTAGCCTTTCATTAAATGTCTTTGCGATATTAATTGCATCTTGCCCGGTTGTGATATCTGCAACTAAAATAATTTCATTTGGCTTAAAAGCTTCTTTTAAGTCTTCAAGCTCGTTCATTTTTTCTTCATCGATTTGAAGACGCCCTGCTGTATCTAATATGAGCAAGTCAAAATTATTTTCTTTTCCATTTTTCAAGAAATCTTCTACGTTTTTTGCAGATTTTTTTGATGCGTCTGGAGAATAAAAATTAGCATCAATTTTTTGAGATAAAATCGACAACTGTTCTATAGCGGCTGGCCTGTAAAAATCAACTGATGTTAAAGAGACAATTTTATTCTTGTACTGCTTTTTGAACAAATGTGCAATTTTTGCACACATAGTTGTTTTACCGGCACCTTGCAAACCAACAAGCATAATTTTAGTAGGCGAACTAGAAAAATCTATTTGGCTATTTTCACTTCCAAGTAATTTAACTAATTCGTCTCTAACTATTTTTACAACAGTCTGCCCTGGAGATAGAGCTTTCATTACTTCCTGTCCAGATGCTTTTTCTTTGATATTTTCTATAAACTTTTTAGCTACACTTAAAGATACATCAGCGCTTAATAGAGCGATTCTGATCTCTCTTAAAGCTAAGTCTATATCCTTTTCAGTCAGCGTTCCAGAGTTTCTCAATTTATCCAAAACAGAAACTATTTTTTTTGTAAAAATATCAAACATTCTACTCTCCAAACAATTACGAGATTTAACGTTGAATCGCTTCGTCTATAAGTTTTATAAAATTATTTAATCCATATAGTTCGGCAAAAGAGCCTATTCTTGGGCCTTCCTTTTGTCCAAAAAGTGCTTCATATACTAGTCCGAACCAATCTTTTAAATTTTCTGGGAAATTAGCATTACCAACATCGTAAACACAGGTTTGAATATCTGCTCCAGTCGCTAATGTATCCATTTTTTCTAATCTTTCTTTTAAATCAATAAATATCGCTTTTTCTTCATCAGAAAGTACTCTGTAAGACTTATTCTCTTTTATAAAATCTATGTAGTAAAAAATAGCATGTTTCACTAGCTTATCTAAAAATGGCATATTTTCAGGTTTAGCTTCCGGCTTATACTTAGATATAAATCCCCATAACACATTTGGATTATCTGTATTGCAAACACTGGCCAAATTTAGCAACATAGAAAAAGAAACAGGAACATCGATTGGCTGTGGGTTATGATAATTGATATGCCACACAGGGTTGTCAATTTTTCCTGCTTCTTGCTGGGTTTCATATCGGGCTAAATTCGATATATATTCATCTACATTTCTTGGAATCACATCAAAATATAATTTTTTAGCACTTTTTGGTGATGCAAACATAAAGTAAGCTAAGCTTTCACTAGGGCCATATCTTAACCATTCTTCTACACTTAAACCATTACCCTTTGATTTTGAAATTTTTTTCCCTTCTTCATCTAAAAATAGTTCGTAATTAAATCCTTCCGGCGGTGTCCCACCTAAGACTTTACAAATTTTCGATGATAACTTAACTGAGTCGATTAGATCTTTTCCTGACATTTCGTAGTCTACTCCAATTGCTGTCCATCTTGCTGCCCAATCGACTTTCCACTGTAATTTACAGTTTCCATCAGTTACTGGCGTTTCTACAAGATTTCCGTCTTCATCTTTGTAAACAACAGTTCCATCGTTAACTTTATACTCTTCTATCTGTACTTGTAACACCTTTCCGTTTTTTTTATCGACAGGTAAAAATGGGCTATATGTAGCTGATCTTTCTTCTCTTAAACTTGGAAGCATAATATCAAGAATTTCTTTATGCTTTTCTAGTACTTTCAGCAATACATTATTGAATTTCCCTGTTTTATACCAGTTAGTTGAGCTTTGGAATTCGTAGTCGAAACCAAATGAATCAAGAAACTCCATTAATTTATTATTATTATGCTCACCGAAACTAGCGTGACATCCAAATGGATCTGGAACTGATGTGAGAGGAAAATTAATGTATTTAGCCAACATTTCTTGATTAGGTACATTTTCAGGTACTTTTCTAAAGCCATCTAAATCATCAGAAAATGCATATAATTTGCCTTTAATCCCTGTTAAAGCTTCAAATGCTTTCATTACATATGTTGTCCTGACGACCTCACCAAATGTTCCGATATGCGGAAGTCCAGATGGGCCATATCCTGTCTCAAACAAAGCATATCCCCTTTTGTTGATCTGAGTTCTGTCTAATAGCTTGCGAGCTTCTATAAATGGCCAAGATTTTGCATTATTTAAAATTTCTTCACTGAATTTAATCATATTATGACTCTACTTTATTGGTTTAAAATTGCATCTACAGAATTTATATTTTTTACGATAATTTGTGGCGTAGTTCTCTTAGCTAAACCAGCCAAAACATTGCCTGGCCCGATTTCCAAAGCCTCATCTACACCTAAATCAACGGCATTTAACAATATTTCTCTCCACCGAACTGTCCCTGTAATTTGCTTATATAATAAATCTGCAAATCCACTTGTAGCCGGTTGAGATGTATAATTAGAAAATACAGGGCATATAGGCTCTTTAAAATTTGTGCCATCCAAAACTGGTTTCATTTTTTCAGCAGCTGGTTTCATTATTTCAGAATGGAACGCACCAGAAACGTTTAAAGACACTACTTTCTTTATGTTAGCATTTGTTGCATATTCTACAAATTTTTCAATTGCAAGTTTATATCCGCTAATCACAACTTGTCCTATCGAATTATCGTTTGCTATTTGTATAACTAACTCGTTTTGTATTTCGGATTTCACTTTATCTATTACAGAATTTACTGTATCCAAGTCTGCCCCCAATACTGCTGCCATACCAGTCTCTATATTTGAGCAGCTTTTCATCGCATTACCTCTAGCCCATAACAATCTAGCAGTGTCTTCGATAGACAATACTCCAGATGCACATAAAGCTGAATATTCTCCCAAAGAATGTCCAGCGCAAATTGTATTTTCGTTACAAATAGCTGTTCCTATTTCTTCTTCGTAAGCTTTTAAGTATGCAATACTTGTTGTCATTATTGCAACCTGTGCTATGTCTGTTTGTACTAATTTTTCCTTATCACCGTTGAAAATTATATCAGACAAATTAAATCCCAATGCACTATTAACTCGTTCAAAAACTTCTTTTGCTGAACTATATCGTTCGTAAACATCGCGCCCCATTCCTGGAGTTTGTGTTCCTTGACCTGGGAACATGAGTAACCGCATATTCTCTCCAAAGTAAAACTTGTACGAATATAACATAGTTTTTAATTTAAACCAAAGCAACTAACTTTAGGGTTTCCCAAAATATGTGGAGAATATTGCAATTATTAAATAAAGTTTAAAATTAAGAAATTAACCTGAAATAAACTGTATTTTTGTATTCTTTTAATGACAAAAACAGGAGATCTTTAATGTCGTTTAATACAAAAACGCCAATGGTATTGGCATTTGTTTGTTCAACTTTTCTTACAAATACGCATGCAATGCGTATGAATGACGAAAATCGATTCTGCGGAAATATTAACACAGGATTAAGAAGTATTACTGTGCAAAATCCGTGTTATATTGAAAATAAAACTCCACGTGAATTCCAAGTTTTTAATGGAGATACATTGCTTTTTTCAGATACTGGTGTAATTGGAAATGTTATTCGCGGAGCGCAGGCTATTAACGAAGTGTATAACCCAAATGGCATTACTCATTCAGAAATCGTTGTTTTAGAGTATGCCAATACAATGCTTGAAGCTGTTAAATCGGTTGATTTTAGTGTAACGGATGAAGGCATATTACTTGTTAGTCAAAAGGCGCAACAACAGGCTATAGAACATATTGAAACACACTGTGCAGATATCCTTGCAATGCCAAGGGATTTGTTTTTAACTCCATTTTGTTTCGGGGCGACAGGAACAGCTAGTGAAGTTTTAAAAGGTATATGGCCACACGTTCACATAACATGTCTTGATGTGCAATTGAAAGAATATGGAGGAAACGTATACATTAGAAATTTACTAGAAAAACATTATATTCCACAAGACATAACGAGAGGTTATATATCCAATAATTTATTCCGAACATATGAAACAATTTCTACATTTGATAGTTTATTAAAGGCAACAAAAGATGGTAACGAAGAGAGTGGAAACGATAGCGATAGATTGTTTTGCAGTGAGTTGGTTTCTGATTTTTACAAATATGCCGGTCTTTTGCCAAAATCAGTTGCATCTTGCAATACCGTCCCTGAAGACCTTAGCTCTGGAGCTAGAGAGTATGACCTCCTGAGTTGCATTGCATACGATGACTTAATGTTGAAGTATACAAAAACGCTAAGTAAAAAATCTATAGACGGCAATACATTTTCTGGGAAAATAGCACGATGGTTTGCTAATTTATGTAAGTAAACGTTATTTCAATGTAGGCTAACGATTGAGATGCGCATTCAAGCAAATTATGAATAGCGCATTTCACATGCAGAATGGAATTAAATTAAAAAGCGTTTATTCTAAATTATGTTATAAAATATTTATTATTTATACTTAAAGCTATTAATGTGACGTTTGTTTCTCTAAAAATTGTTTTATCTTGTCCTTGGCAAAATTAGAAAAAAACAAGCTTCTGAATTCTTCTTTTTCTACAATTAATCCATTCTCGATAGTTGAATTATCAAAAATAGAAACAGCTTTTTTGATTTTTATAAGGCTGTCATAGTTTCTTTCTGCGATTTTTTCAGCTATGTTTTTTGTGTATTCCAGTAACTGGCATTGGGGAACTACAGTATTAACAATTCCCATTGCTATAGCTTTGTGGGCATCAATCATTTCACCTGTGAATAACATTTGCATAGCGTTATGCTTCCCTACGGTTTGTACTAGTCTTTGTGTACCCCCATTTCCAGGCATTATTCCCAAGTTTATTTCTGGGAATCCAAATTTTGCTGTATCACCAGCAATAATTATGTCAGACATTAGAGCTAACTCAAATCCTCCGCCAAGAACGTATCCTGAAACAGCACATATAACTGGGACTCTTATTTTCGATACACTCTGCCATTTATCGTCAATAAGATTGTATATTTTTTCCTGATTTAAATCAGAAAATTCAGAAATATCAACCCCGACTGAAAATGCATTTTCGCATCCACAAAAAACTACTACTTTTATAAAAGTCTCAATATTGCTGACTGTATCAGCAATTTCTTCAATAACAGCAGTATTTAATGCATTTAACTTTTCAGGCCTATTAATTCTTATATATAAGACATTATTTTTAACTTCTTTCGTTAATACAGACATTGCAAGCTCTAAATCAATTGCAGATTATATTATCTACAATGCATATTGATTATATGTTAATATCTATTGTACAGATAATGTCATGCTTAGGGATTTTTTTAAATACAGTTTGAAAATTTATTATACTTTCATCAACATCATTGAAATTAACTTTTTCTTCCCAAGTTTCGTTAAAAAGCACATCGCGATCATTGTGACTTATGTCATACTTTTGAGGAAAATAAGGTTTTAGATTAAACATTAATTTTGGGTTATTTTTTTTATGATACTTATCGATTACAATATCACCAGATAAAGAAACATATACTCCGTCATCTTTCAACACAAATTTATGTGCTATATTTTTGATTTCAATATTCTTAATGCCAGGGTTTATCATAGACAATATTAATCTTTGATACTTCCCAATATTACTGCAAACTGGAGTGTATTCACATGCGAAAAAATACGTCGCGATAAAAAACATTATAGAGAACAACCAATGGTAAGGAAGTTTGAACGTTCTACGCTCCTTGCGCACTATGTGTCCTAATTCTTGCTGCCATGTCGTACCGCAAATTATACACCTTACCATACGACCGTCACCAATCGACTTCTGATCTACTTCGTACTTCCTAAGGCATGTAGGACATGTTATTATCATAACGTTTCTCCAATGCGACAACCACTTTAATTTTAAAGCTAATTTTTACTATTATCAAGCTTTTTCGAACTATATTTAGTTCATATCACTTATTATAGTTTGAGTAAATGTGATACGGACTGATACTATTTTAGATTATAGATGTATCGTGTAGCCATATAGATATGTGTTTTTGATAGACGCTACGATGTGGATTATATATTTGATGTATAATTCACGCTGCTAATGAAATGCATAAATCCATATGAACTTAGACAGTACATAAGTAATATACAAAAACAGTGCACATTTTTGTATTATATTTATGCACTGCTTAAATTAGATAACTGTAACTTAATACTGATTAAGAAATCTATCTATAACGTTATACTCGTCGCAATATTTGTGTACGTACTTTAGACAATCTTCCAAAACTTGATCAGAAAATACGCCATCTAAAACATGATCGTCTTGCAATTTGTCTAGATAATCATATAGATCATCATAATCCACACTGCTCACTATTTTTTTTGCTAGCTCTATAATAAATATTTTCTCTATAGAAAGATCCTTGACTTTGCCAGAATATTCATATTTCAAAAGCGAATCTTTTACAGCTTTAGATAGTATCTTTCCATCTGACTTTGCATTATCAATGATCGATCGTATAGTTTCAGAGAATGCATCTAAAGACATGCCAGACTTTAGTCGTGATAAAATGCTTTTTATATTTGTCATAACAAAAAGATCTGCTAGATTAGCCTTAAATGACTTATCGCCTTCTGTTTCTTCTGATACATCGTTAATTATTCTAATTTGTTCAGATAGTGGAATAAAGCTTTGTTTATCATTCAATATCAATTGTAACAAAATTTCTGTTTCTATATTTGTTTTGATATATGCTCTACCTGTTTGTATATTTTTAAGACAGAAATAGAAGGTATTCTTGTAAATGTCTGAATCCCACTTTGAAAAAGCAAGATGCCCTATAGGCAAGTTTCTGATTTGCTCAAATTTTATTACTCTTTTTTGATTTGGTGTCAATCTAAATTTTCCTTTGAGAGAATCATCTGGATCATATATAGCTCCATCAACAATATACCTTGCCGATTGAGCGATAAGATTTTTTAAAATCTGACTTTGTATATTAGTCCAGTCCTCATTAAGGTGTATACTTTGTTCATTAAACCCATATTCCTTATAATCTAACCCAATGTTATCTATAAGAATTATTTCTTGCAAACAATCTGCAAAATCACCGAATTTAGAACAAAGTTTAGCAATATTTTCCCAATATGCAAAAGAATAATCATACTGTTTATCTGCAAGTATTTTCTTCAAAAGATCTATATTCGGATTATCTTTAGCAACAGCAAGAACCACGGTTGCCGTTTCAAGATCAAATAACATTGCATCATCAGGTTTTAATAATTCTGATACAGTTTTTTCAAATTCACTTTTATCTCTAACATTTGCTAGTTTCTCATAGACTGAAATAAACTTCTCCAGTAAGTCATGTGAACTAGTCCATGTTGCTTGAGCAAGTTGTTCAGTTATAACACATCCATTTCTAGCTTTAATATATTTGATAAACTCAAACAAACTTCTCTCATCAAGCATACTATAAAAATCAGCCTTAGCTCCTTTATAATCAGCTTTTGTATTTTCTAGAATATCTTTAAATTCAGATATATTTTCCCAGTTTTTAAGAGATTCTGGTGTTTCTCCTTTTGTATTAGAAATAGCTGATCTAAGAGATGGTATATCTCCTACTAATTCCTTAGCTTCTTTATACTCAGCTTTTACATTGTCTATTTTATTTTTAAACTCAGGAATATTTTCCCAATCTTTAAGAATTTCTGGTGTTTCTCCTTTTGTCTTAGAAATAGCTGATCTTAAACCGACAGAATCTTCTACGAATAATTTAGCTTTTGTGTATTCAGTTTTTATATTTTCTATATTTTCTTTAAATTCAGGAATATTTTCCCAGTTTTTAAGAGATTCTGGTGTTTCTCCTTTTGTATTAGAAATAGCTGATCTAAGGGTAGACGGATTCTTTACTAATGCCTTAGCTTCTTTATACTCAGTTTTTACATTGTCTATGGTCTCTTTAAACTCAAGAATATTCCCCCAATCTTTAAGAATTTCTGGTGTATTACCTTGAGCTTCAGAAATAGCTATTCTAAGAGATGGTATATCTTCTACTAATGCCGTAGCGCGTTGATAGTTTACGCTTCTTTCTTCAGCGACATCTTTTTTATCTGCGATATTCTTCAATGGTTTGTCCATTTTTATTGCCGCTGTTATAAAATCAGCGTCTTCTTGATTGAAATCCATATCTAATTCTTCTCTAAGTTTTTGCAACTCTTCTTGATCATTCACATTGATTTGTTTATGTTTTGAATAATCTATAAATTTCTCTCTCGTAAAGTAATTAATTATTTCATTTAATAATATTTTTTCATCATATTTAGCAGATTCACGCATTAATTCAGCTCTATGTTTAATCCATATTATGCTATCATCTAACGCTCCACTGTTACGTTTAGATAACTCAAGCAAACGATGTAAATCATCTATACTAACAGGGGTTTCATTATGGTGAACAATTAACAATATATCCCTTATTGATAACAATATATTACGAGCGCCCAAATTGTTAAATGCCTCCATAGATATACGATTGCCGGAAACATCCCAGTAAATTTCTGTTTCTAAATGCTCGTCTTCCATTGAAATTTCTTTCGAGTTTATCTTATCTCTCAACTTATTTAAAAATGCATCTTCATCTTGAAGTATTTCAACATCGTCTTGTCCAAATATAGCCGTTTTCGCTGCAACATAATTCGTAACAATCCTTTTCTGCTGCAAAATTTGCACGTCCTTCTTAAGGTTTTCTGACAACTCACCTGAATTATAATTGTTTCTGATTTCTGATATAACCGCGTCGTTACCTAGAGAATTTAAGTACAATTGTACATACTTATTTAATAACATCTCAAACTTCACTTTCTCTTTAGTCCCCAATTCCAAAAGACTTAAAATCGCAGTTTGATCATTGCAAATAAAATTACGAAGAGCGGCATTCATTGTATAGTACTTAGTTTGTCCTTGTCCATTTAAACTTTGAGTCAAGTCGTCAGCTATTGGTCTATTTAGCTGCATAAATTCAGTTATCTTCTCATCTATAACTTTATTCGTTATTTTTATTACAGCCCCCTCAAGGTTATCTTTTTGCTCAGCAGGAAGGTCTTTTATCGCTGTTGACACCTTAATCGTATCGTCTTTGTATTGCTTAAACTCTTCTATCGTTTGAATCGTTTCATTAGAAACACCATCTGTTTGCAAATTAATACTATTATGTTCTAACATGTCGATAAATAGTGGGAATGACAATTTTCCTCCACTGGTTTTTGCAAACAAATTACCGTTACTTTCTTTTATTAAATCTTCTGGTTTCTTTGTTCTATTTAGTACTTCTTTGACATCTTGTGTTTTTACTTCACAATTTGCTCCCCACAAAGTCATTACAGCTGTAATGGTAGATGCCTGATATTCAAAATGAGGGGACCAGAACAACTTACTTGCAGCTAGTCTTTTAGTTTTTTTATCATCTTCGGTTCCGTTTTCCACATATCCTACCAATTTAAGCAAACTTTCTCTAAATGCGCCCTTGTCATCATTACGACCATCTGATTGATAATTGTGATCTTTGCTAACACTGTCGTGGTAATAGAAATACTCATAATTATGATAATCCCACCGTATCCCAGCGCAGAACAAATTTACAACAGACTCAAATGATAAATCTTTTAAAATTAATTCTTTTAATGGGTGATTTAAGGTCCTGCACTTTTGAGGAGCAGATTTTATGATTGGTAGCTTGTTATTCAAGACATTGAGTAGTTGATTGTTAATAGCAGCATTACACAGATTGTATAACAATACATTGCGCAATTTATCATTTGAATTGTAAACGCAAGTACTGAGAAGTTCAAATTGTGTTCCGAATACATTTAGCAACAGCCAGATACCTTTATTATCTATTGTGTTAATCAGCGAATCCATAGCGGTTTGTATATCGTTAAAATTCTTGGTAGAGTTAGCAGCGTTCCAAATGCAATATTTTCTCAAAAGATCAGTAAAAGAACCACTTTGAACTTTTTCCGAGAAATCTTGAATATCGGTCCAATCCTTCACGTTACCTAGTAATTTCCCGACTCTAGCCAAATGCGTTTTAAAGTTAGAGTCACTTGCATAATCGTAATCATTAAGCAACATACATGTGTATGGAAGATCGGCAGGAATAGAGCTTTTGACTGAATTATTAAGATAACTTTCAGAACGCAAATACACATCATTTTCGGTGTATTCTATTCCATCTATTGTTACATTTTCTCCTTTGAACCATTTGACAAACAGATTATCTGCTTTTGTACCTTTATAAAAACAATACAAACCAAACATCAAATGGCTGTGGCTATATATGGCACTGTTACGGCATAATTTTATAACATCTGATAACTTTGCTGCTTCCAGATGGTTAAGTACACTATCCCAAAGAGTATTAGTTCCACTTTTGTCCTTATGATACAAAGTTTGATTTAACATATTATAGAAAAAGTTAACAATAAAATACCCATTGATATTAATTCTTTCATTCTTTGCTAAAATATCAGCAATTAGCTTAACTACGTTTTTCTCATTAAATTTGCTGAGATAATCATATAACTCTTTACTATTACACCAATCTCTTTTAACCTTTCCGAAATATTCCTCTTTTTTATCTTTAGAAAAAATATACAAATACAATAAAATATCATCCCATACTTCCTTCTCAAAAACATCGCCATCTTTGTCATTGTTAATATAAGACTTCAATATATCCTTTTCTGTTTGATTTAATGCATTTGAATATATATTACTGACATAAGCATCAGCTAAGAGTAGGCCAGCATAGTAATTAGAATCGACAACACTTATTGAGCAGGTATCCCACAAACACTTATGGATTAATGCAGCGGCTGATTTATTTTTTGCATATCTCATTACATCATTGCGCTCTGCAGAAATGTCTTGGAAATATTTTTGCTGGTTTTCATTGCTATTGTATGCATTATAGATGCTATTCAACGAAACTTCTAAATTTGATGACAGTCTTGGAAATGCTGAACAAACAGCAACGAACATATCTGGATTTAAACCTCGACAATTCTCCGGAGATACACCTTTATCTCTGTCTTCTTTGTACAATTTCAGCACGTACTCAAGCCCATCTCTTTCGTGGAAATGATCTGGACATATTGAAGCCCATGTTAATGCGGCCAAAACTTCCATATTATTTCTTATTTTCGATGGGAATTTATAGGCGCCACATAAAACATTACATAACTTAAATAAATCTTGGAATTCAATTTTTTCTTTATCCTCTATTTTGTACAAATCTGCCGCTTTCTTGCCATATTTTTCGGCAAACACACCTGTCCACTTGACTTTCTCAAATACACTATTAATAAACCACCTGATATAATTCCCATCATATCCATCTTTCATATTCCATAACGCCATTCCCATATCAAAGCCGAAAAATGGGATATCTCTTTGCTTGCCTAAAACATCGATAATTGTCTCGTTTTTTATAAAGTCAAATGAGTATGCTACTAGCCATTCATACAGGCGATCAAATATCAGATATTTTCTTAAATCTTTTATAGCATCTTTTTTGGTTTCGTATTTCTCTAAGAATTTATTTAATTCTTCCTGTGCACTTTTTATAGCGCTTCCGTCATTTGCGTGCTTTACAACTGACCTCAACGTATTATATTTTTTTTGATCATCACCATTAATAGAAACATCATTCTTTAAATTTTTATGCAGTTCATCAATCATCTTCGCTACGAGTTTCTGCGTATATATACTATTCTGTTCTAAATTTTGTATCAAAAATACACCAATATCAGCTTCAGCTTGGTTGTCCGGATCATATTTATCCATTATATTTTCAGCCTTGCTAATAATTGACCCAACATGTCCTCCGTAAAAATATGACGCGCTAGTCCATGCATATGGAAGGTCAGATGGGAATGACGAAACCGAACCGATTTCCGTTCTGCTAACGAATGTATTTTGGTTGGTTTCAGCTGGCGTTGATTCTATATTGTTTTTAAAGTAATCACTTATTGCTTGAGCTATATCATTTGGTACGCCAAGCTTCACAAATTGAGCAGGCCCTTCATCTATTTTAGTGTTCGATGGACCTCCATATAGCAACGAAAACAGCAACTCATTTGTACAATGTTTAAACCTAAGTTTTTCGTTTTTAAATTTCTCTCTAAAATAATCATGTTCGCTATTTGGATTTACTATCAAAAATTTCTTATCTCCAAACCAGTATGGTGTCGCTCCAATAATTGTCAACATTTCGTTCGCGTTTGAAAATGGATTGCATCTTCTATCGAACACCCTTATGACAACGCACATTTTTACTAAATCTTCATCGTCCGGATTCTGTTTTTTATATATATCCTCGACATTTGTGCGAATCTCATCCGCTACACGATTTTCATAATTTTCTGTTTTATACTCAGCATACAGCCTATTAATAATATCTTTCCTAACTTGATCAGAATAAACATTTAACTCTTCCAATTCTTTTTTCTTGTCATCTAAAGCTTTTTTGGTCATCAATATATTCTGCACATCTGTTCTATACAACAGTCCATTTTTCTTTAATAATCGCTCTAACTGCCAATCATCTTTTACATCTTCAATCGCAGTAGCAAATGTTACCTTCTTTCCTTGTCCTGGCGCCTGTCCTAAATCTTTTTTCTCATCTTTTTGTGATTGAACACCTAAACCTGCTCTTTTCTCTTCGTCTGTTAACGGAGTCACTTCTACAGACGACAATTTACTTGATCCATTTGGTATTTGTTTTTGAACTATATTGTAAATTTTGGTAGCCACATCATTCACGTATTCATTATTATTATACCAATACGCATACTGAGAAAATGCTTCATCATATTTTAATGCCGTACTATTTATTTGATCATTTTCTTCAATATTGTGAAAAACAATAGAAATAAAATAGTGGTTCAACTCATGTAGCAATGCATCAGGTTTGCCTTTCTCCAACTTAGAAACCTCTATAATATGATTTGGCACTTTTTCATATCCAGGCATTTCAAAGTTTGCATCATTTGAACCTTTGTATCTCAAAACAATCGGCTTAAATGTAATTTTGTCTAAGTATTTACCGCTTTTTGTAATTGCACTAATTCCCTTCTTGTCTAAATCAACAGAGAATGTGACATCTTCTACCATGCCTCCTTTTTGAGGAGCTACTCCGCTAACTGTCCCAAGCGTAGATTTAGATAGCCCAGCCATAGCAACTTGCGGAATATCACCTGACATTTGCTTAACCACGTCGTTATTAACAAGTTTTATCTTCTGTCCATCCATTAACCTGGCAAGCCAACCTAATGCAAGCATATTTTTTAATAAATCTTTACCGGTTTTTGTTTTGTATAAAGCGAATAATCTAGTTTTCAATTCATCCCGCTGACTTTTATCGTTCCATCCAGTATTTTTACTATCTGGAATTGCTATGACATCAGACACAGCCTCTGCAAATTTATCTTTATCTTTAATCTCATCAAGATTAGATATATTCTTGTTTATAGCGTTATATACATTATCTTGTAACGTCGCTTGTAGCTGTTCCATTAAATTAGCGTTAGACAAATTTATGATTTGCGAATCTGTATATCCAGTCTTTGCTATTTTATTTAAACCGAACAAATCAGCAAGATTTTTGATATCGAGCATTTTGGAATTTATTGCTAATTCGTTCCGATAATCAAATTCTCCAATAATGCTATGTACACCCCTCGTAAGATGAACAAAGTTTTCAACTCCTTGAGCAGCTTTTGTAAGAGCATTAAGGTTGTTTCCGCTCATAATATTACCAAATAGCGGCTTTATATATCCTGGCATCCCATTAAGAGCAGTCGCAAATTGGCTTTCAATTACTTTTGCAATTTCCCCTTGCTTATAATATGTCTCTAATATCTCCTTCTTTTCTTTTTCTAAAGCTTCATTGTTCCTTCCTGGAATACATAATTTATCTAATTTAGAATACACGTAGTATCCAAAAGATGCGTATGCAATCGTATTGATTTGCTTCAGACTGAATTTTCCGTTATCTTCAGGTTTAAACTCATCGTGGTAATTTTTAATTAAATTAAATATATCCCAATTATTCCATGTACACACATCAAGAGCTCGATCTGTGTATTGCATAGCTTCAAGTATCTGTTGCTCGGTCCCGTCATAACATTTCATTACCTTTAGCTTGATATTGCTGTCTATAGTACTCCGCTTCGAGCCAGAAAGCGTTTTCTTGTACTTTTCTGATTTCGCCTTGTCATAGCCATCAAACAATGAATCTCTAAATCCACAATCTTGGTCATCTAACAAAGAATCTCTAAACCTAGAATGATATGTTGTCAAGCCGTTCTTTCTTAACCCTGTATGCCCATAAACTTCAGAAACAAGCAAACAAAGGCAAATAGAACATGAAGACAATAAATATGAAATACGCATAATATAAAACACGAAATATGGCTACATTATACTTCAAGAACGGTAAATTCGTCAATTTTTTGGTAGTGCTAGAGTGGTTTGTGTTTGTAAGTAAAAACAATTAAATAAAATAACGCTGGAGCTAATCTACAATAGTTAAATCTCAAAACGCGCTATGGGATTCTCTGGTGTGTTTTACTTTGTAAATCAATGAGACTGAACTAATGTATCTTGATAAATGAGAGTTTTCTTTTCGGATAAAATTATATATTCTCTTGTTATATCGGTATGGTTTACGAAATTCTCTTAACAAGACATTTGTTCCGTTGTATCCTGCAAACATATTCGTAATCTAAGCGAACAAAAATCGCGAAATAATAATTGTAAATTCAAAAACTAAAGTCATTCGTTTGGTATTTCTGTATCAGCGTGTCTTTGGATAAAAATTTAGTTTTAAAAAATAATATAAATATATTGGGGTTAATATGAACAAGTTAACTAATATTAATACAAGAAAAAATTGAGTAAAAACTCATGCACGAAAAAATGTAAAATTATACAAGAGAAAATTTTCGAATATTTTCGATAGATTGAAAAATTCCAAAAATAATCATATTTCTAGTTTTCTGAAGATTATGCGATTAATTAAAAAATCTTCCATTGAATATTGTAAATCCATGGAGAATAAACGACAAAGAAGTTGGAAAAAGTATTACTTTCTCAGAGAATTTTATGATAACATTGGAATATGCATTAAATGGTATAGTATGGCTTTTTGTATCAATAAAGTAATTTTGGTTGGGAATGTTGGGAAAGATCCTTATGTACGTCATTCTCAAGACGGGTTAAAGGTTGTTAGTTTTTCAGTAGCGACAACAGAGTCTTGGAAAGATAAAAACACGGGAGAAAAGAAGGATAAAACAGAATGGCATAGAGTCGTTGTTTTTAATCAAGGTCTTGCAGAAATTGCCGAAAAGATCGTCAGGAAAGGCTGTAAGGTATACGTTGAAGGGCAGTTGCAAAGCAGAAAATGGGTTGACCAAGACAACAATGAGAGATTTATTACAGAGGTAGTTGTTACACGAGTTTCTGGGGAACTGGTTGTTATGAGCTCTGATAGGGGTGACTTCCCGTCTGTTTCTTACGATAATTTTGGTGTTAATGTAGACGAACACATTAGCGATGATATACCGTTTTAGTTTTGCAATTTGATTATTGTTCGTAGTTTGCTATGTAGATTTTGGTGATTTTCATGTCGATAGATTTAGAAGATAACAGTAATATCCAGCCATTTGTTTCTCTTGAAGAAGAGTTGAAGCAGTCTTACTTGGATTACGCAATGAGCGTAATTGTTGCTCGTGCATTACCTGATGTCAGAGATGGCTTAAAGCCAGTGCATAGACGTATTTTATACGGCATGAAAGAAGTCGGTTGCGATTACAATAAATCATTTAAAAAGTCTGCTCGTATAGTTGGAGACGTAATGGGAAAATACCATCCTCATGGTGATTCTGCTATATATGATTCTATGGTTCGTATGGCTCAATGGTTTTCTATGAGAGATACGCTTGTTGATGGACAAGGTAACTTTGGGTCTATAGATGGCGATTCTGCGGCAGCTATGCGTTATACAGAAGCGAGACTTTCAAAACTTGCGAGCGGCATGTTAGATGATATAGAAAAAGACACTGTTGAGTTCCAGCCCAATTACGACGAGTCTTTACAAGAACCAGCTCTGCTGCCTGCAAAGTTTCCTAACTTGCTCGTAAATGGGTCTGGTGGCATAGCTGTTGGTATGGCTACAAACATTCCGCCTCATAATCTGTCTGACGCGATTGACGCTTGTATCGCTTACATAAATAACCCAGAAATAGATATTGATGAACTTATTGGTATTATAAAAGGCCCAGATTTCCCGACTGGTGGAACTATTTTAGGAAGAGCTGGGATAATTTCAGCTTATCGGACAGGGCGCGGATCTTTAATAGTTCGTTCTAAGAGCCATTTTGAAGAAATTCGTAAAGATCGCCAAGCGATAGTTATAACAGAAATTCCATATCAGGTAAATAAATCAAAATTAATCGAACGAATCGCAGAGATAGTAAATGAAAAAATTATAGAAGGAATTTCTGATTTAAGAGATGAATCGAACAGAGAAGGAATTCGTATAGTTGTAGAATTGAAGAAAGACGCGATCCCTGATGTTGTGTTAAACCAACTCTATAAGTACACGCAAGTTCAGACTTCGTTTAGCGTCAATATGCTAGCCCTTATCAATGGTCGCCCTAAATTGATGGGGTTGCAAGAAGTTATTGGTCATTTCGTTACTTTCAGAAAAGAAGTCGTAGTTCGTAGGACAAGATTTGAGTTAAAAAAAGCAAGAAATCAGGCCCATATCTTGATAGGTCTCGCTATAGCTATATCAAACATCGACGAGGTTATTAATCTGATCAAAACAAGCAGTGATGCAGGCGATGCTAAGCGCAAACTTATGGAAAAGTACTGGGATGCTCAAAATGTAGAATCGTTGATACGCTTGGTTGACGATGGAGGCAACGTTATTGAAAATGGGAAATGTAGACTAACAGAAATTCAAGCTCAAGCTATACTAGACCTGAAACTACAGCGATTAACTGGCTTAGAAAGAGATAAAATTGCTGATGAAATTTCAGCTTTAATAGATAAGATTAAGGATCTTTTGTCTATTCTTGGATCGAAAGAAAGAATATTTGGTATCGTAAAAGATGAATTAGTGGCAGTCAAGAGTGAATTTGGCACAGAAAGGAGGACTGAAATAGTCGACGCTGGATCAGATATAGACATAGAGGATTTGATTCAAAAAGAAGATATGGTCATCACTGTCAGTAATACTGGGTATATAAAGAGAGTTCCTTTGACTAGCTATAGAGCACAAAAAAGAGGTGGGAAAGGAAAAACTGGCATGACTACAAAAGATGAGGATTTTGTATCTGATTTGTTTGTTGCAAATACTCATACTCCAGTTTTATTCTTCTCGACAAGTGGAATCGCTTATCAAATGAAGGTTTATAAGTTGCCTTTAGCAACTCCTCAATCTAAAGGGAAAGCTATGGTAAATCTGCTTCCATTAGGCGCTGGAGAGTCTATTGCGACAGTTTTGCCTCTGCCTGAAGATTCATCTTTATGGGAGGACTTAGATATAGTTTTCGCTACTTCTCATGGAACAATTCGTAGAAATAAATTAAGCGATTTCTTAAATATCAGGGCTAACGGAAAAATCGCAATGAAGCTCGATGATGGTGAACGCTTGATTTCTGTCGATGTGTGTAACGATAACAATGATATATTAATATCGTCGAAAATGGGTAAGTGTGTAAAATTCCCATTAGAGCAATTGCGTGTATTTGCTAGCAGGAATTCGACTGGCGTTCGCGCAATTAAACTTGTTGGCGACGATGAGGTAGTTTCTATGGCTGTTTTGAGAGGCTCTAATCGAACTCAGGAAGAGCGTGAAGCATATATTCGTTACTTAAATTCAACGCGCAGAAGTAAGGATGAGTTAGATATAAATATTCAAACGAATATTGAGAAACCAGAGTTTTTTGAGGAAATGCAATTGGACGATCAACTACTCCTTACAGTTACAGCTAAAGGTTACGGGAAACGCACATCTGTATATGAGTACAGAACTACAGCCAGAGGAGTCCAAGGCGTAAAAAACATAGAAATGAGTAGTAAAAATGGCGAGGTCGTCTCTGTATTTCCTGTTAAGGAAAATGATGAAATAATGCTTGTAACAAACAGTGGCAAGTTAATTAGATGTTCTGTAGATGACATTCGAATAACAGGTAGAGCTACGCAAGGTGTAATTCTATTCAGATTGGATAAAGGCGAAAAAGTTGTATCTGCAGCTAGATTGCCAGAGGTTAATTCCTGTGATGTGTTAGATTGTACAAATGAATAAAGAATTTATAGAACTTCTTAAATCTAGAGTTTCTATAATAGATTTTGTATCCAAAAAGACAAAACTTACTAGGAAAGGGCGTGACTATTTTGGCGTATGCCCTTTCCACAACGAGAAAACTGGATCTTTTAAGGTTGATCCAGCTAAGGGGTTTTATTACTGTTTCGGATGCGGCAAACACGGCGATATTTTTAACTTTGTAATGGAAAGCGACAATCTGCCATTTAATTTAGCTGTAGAAAAAATAGCTTCATATGCAGGTTTAGAAATACCAAAGCTTGAGAAGGTAGAGACGACCGCAGTGATATCTAATAAACGACAGATTGCGGTTCTGAACGCAATTCAAGAATTGTTTTCAATCAACTTACAAAAAACAAAGTCTAGGGCAGTCAGCGATTATTTAGCTATGCGTGGAATTACAGCTGAGGATGTTAGAAAATTCAACATCGGTTATGCTGATAAAAATGTAGATATGTGCTCTTTGCTACGTAAAGCTGGATTTTCTGATTTTGATTTATTAAATTCTGGCGTGTTTATTCGCGAAAGCTATAACTCAAGAATTAAAAATAAATTTGATGGGCGACTAATGTTTCCTATCAAAAACCAATACGGACAATGTATAGGTTTTGGCGGAAGGAGCATAAATGGAGAAATGCCTAAATACTTAAATTCCCCGGAAACTCAAATTTTTAAAAAAAAAGAAAATCTGTATGCATACGATTTAGCCAAAAATGGAACGTACAAAGATCTTATAGTCGTTGAAGGGTATTTAGATGCTATTGCAATGCATAGAGCTGGATTTGATAAGACTATCGCTACATTAGGAACTGCTATAGGAGAAGAGCAAATCGATCTGTGTTGGAGAATTTCTAACAATCCTATTGTGTTGTTAGATGGGGACAATGCAGGGATAAAAGCTGCTTATAGATTACTGTTAAGAATTATGCCTAAATTGTCGCCAGGAAAATCTTTCAATTTCGCTGTGATTCCAGGAGGAGACGACCCAGATTCTATTATTATAAAGTCTGGAGCAAAAGGAGTTCAGGATATATTGGATAGCTCATATAAATTAAATGATTGGCTATGGACAGCTGGTTTCGCGTTATACCCATCTGAAACCCCAGAACAAAAAGGCGTGGTTTTAGAGTCAATAGACAACGCTATAAATTCAATAGAAAATTCTAATATCAAATATTTATACAAAAAGTGGTTTAATGCGAAAAGAAGTGAATATCTATTTTCTAAACAAAAGTCAGAAAATAAAACAAAAATAAGTAGAGTATTGTCGAATCTAGAAAAATATCAAGAGATTTTACTTGCCTTAATTATAAAAAACCCACATATAATAAGTGAGGTAATTGAAATGCTTTCTGTTGTTGAATTTAGTAATAATACATATTCATCAATTAAACAGATAATATTACGTGAATATTCTGAAAAGAATAGCATTGATGATATTATTGAAAAATTATATAATTCATTCGCTGTATTATCACAGAATAGCTTTTTATTTAATATGTCTAATTGTGATGATAGTGAAATACTTCAAGAATGGAAAAATGCATATAACGAATACCTCACTTGTGTAGATTTTAAAGACGAAATAGCTAGCGCTTCCGAAAATTTTGAAAAAACGTTTTCTGAAGATGCTTGGATAAGATTTAAGGCCCTGAAGGAAACAGCTTTAGATCTTAAAAACAAAAAATATTAAGGAGCAACATAAATATGAGTAACGCAGTTGAAAGAATTGACGACAGAATGATTTCTCAAGATGAAGAAGATGGATTAAGTGTTCACAACTTGATTTCTTTTGATTGTGTAACAGCTGAGGAAGATTTTAAAAATCTTATAATACTAGGGAGAGAACGTGGATATGTGACATTTGAAGAGCTTCATGATGTAATTCCAGAGTCTGAATTTTCTCCAGCTCAGATTGATGATATTGTCTCTCGTTTTTCAGATATAGGTGTAAGACTTATAGAGCAGTCTAATATTGGTAAGATTGATTCTATAGAAAGAAACGACAGTATAGTTACACTAAAAGATAAACTCCATGTCGATGATAGAAACAGTCACGTAAAAGTAGATGATCCAGTTAGAATGTATTTACGTGAAATGGGACATATAGAATTACTATCAAGAGAAGCTGAAGTAGAATTGGCACAACAAATAGAACACGGAAGAAGAATTGTTCTTGAAGGATTAATTGAAAACCCAATGACATACCAAACGATAGAGTCGTGGATTAAGGAAATAGAAGAAGGAAGGTTATCATTAAGTGAATTTTTTCAAATTGACAATTTAAATATTGACATTTCTGAAGACTCAGATGATGCAAATAATTTGTCTGACGAAAGTGACTTTATCGTTGAGAAAAAAACAGAAAATAACAACGAAACAAATAAAAATGACAATGACTCTGATGATGGGGCGTCTGAATTTGATGAGAATGAATCACTTAAACCTCAGGTCCTTGAAAACTTGTGTAAAGTAATTTCTCTGAAGGATGAAGTATTAAAAAGAAAAGGCACAAAAGAAAAAATTGCAGCAAAGAATGATATTTTAACGGCGTTAGATTCCTTAAAACTTTCGCAAACTGCGATAAGCATACTGTGTGATGATTTGTATGCGGCAAATAAGGAACTTTTAAAGAATGAGGTAAGTTTACTAAAAAAAGCTCAAAGTTGTGGGATAGATAGAGTTGAGTTTTTAAAGGCATACTATGGGCATGAGAATAGCGAAAAATTTATATCTAATACAAACTACAATGCAAGTTGGAAAAAATTTTTCAACGAGCAAAATGATACTTTGGAGGAACATTTTGCATTTATAAAAAGCATGGAAGATGAATTCGGTTTATCGATATCTGAGTTTAGAAAAATAGTCAATGGCATCCAGAAGGGCGATAGAGACGCAAACAAGGCCAAAACTCAGATGGTTGAAGCTAACTTGAGGCTTGTTATTTCTATAGCCAAGAAATACACAAATCGAGGTTTGCAATTTCTTGACTTAATACAGGAAGGAAATATTGGCTTAATGAAAGCTGTAGATAAGTTCGAATATCGCCGTGGATACAAGTTTTCTACATATGCGACTTGGTGGATTCGTCAAGCAATAACAAGAGCTATTGCAGATCAAGCCAGAACTATAAGAATACCTGTTCACATGATCGAGACTATCAACAAGATTGTCAAAGTTTCTAGATCAATATTTAATGAGACAGGTAGAGAGCCTACTCCTGAGCAAATAGCAGAAAAATTACATTTTTCTGTTGATAAAGTAAGAAAAGTGTTAAAAATATCAAAAGAGCCAATTAGTTTAGAAACCCCAGTTGGAGATGAAGAAGATACACATCTAGGAGATTTCCTTGAAGATAAAGGGGCAGAATTACCTGTAGACGCAGCATTAAATGCAAGCTTAAAAGAAGCTACAAACTCTGTTTTAGCCAGTTTAACTCCTAGAGAGGAAAGAGTTTTAAGAATGCGCTTTGGAATAGGGATGAGCTCCGATCATACGCTTGAAGAAGTAGGGCAACAATTTGCAGTGACTAGAGAAAGAATTAGACAAATTGAAGCAAAGGCTATTAGAAAACTAAAACATCCGACTAGATCTAAAAAATTAAAGACATTCCTTGGATAGTAGTATTTGGAAATTATTTGTATAGCTTCAATTACGCATTTCGCAATGCGAAGACGTTTTTTGTGTAAGTAATTCGTGTTCTATTTTTAATTTGCGGACTTTTTGGTATTGACGCGTAACGGCGAAATATAAACCTTGGTTTTCTGAGGCACATTATAAATAATGCGCAATCTCTAATTGTTTGAAATGGTTTTCTCTATTATGTATAATTCTGAAGTGATTGTGCTTAATAAGGTGTCGATTTGAGAATTTTAAGTGTTTTTGTCTTATGTGTATTGTGCGCTTGTTCTTCTAAAGACAAAGAACCGAAAAGTATAACTGAAGTTTTCACTGTTGGTTTTAAAGAAATGGCAGCCAAAAACTATAGTGATGCAGCAAAAGAATTCAGAAAGATTTATACGTATTTTCCATATTCATCTTTATCGTCTCAGGCTCAACTTTTGTCTGCGTATGCAAACTATAAAGTCGGGAGTAACGAAGAGGTACAGAAGTGTGTTAGGGATTTAGACGTTTTTATTATGTTTAAAGGGAATAACGAATATACACCTTATGCAAAGTTTTTGCGCGCTGTTTGCTTGTTGAAACAAGTGTCTTCTGTTGGTCGAAGTCAAGAAAAAACTCTAAAAGCAAAAGCTGCATTTGTAGATATAATTAACACATTTAATGGGTCTATTTACGCTAAAAATGCAGAAGATGTAATTTTGCAACTTGATAACTCATTAGCAGCTCATGAAATGAATGTAGCGAAATTTTATCAGAAAAATAGAAATCCGATCGCAGCATCTGGTCGGTATATGTCCGTTGTACAGAATTATATATACACAAATCAGGCGCCAGAAGCATTATTTCGTTTAATAGAATGTTATCTAGAAATAGGTCTGTGCGATATAGCAGATAGTGTGCATTCAGAAATAAACAGGCTGTTTCCGAAAAATGAGTGGAAACTAAAGAGTGACAGTTTAATGAATAAAAAAATATCATTAAGAAAACTGTAAATTAACCAAAATTATAGTGGGGTAATTATGAAGACTTTCGTTGTGTGTGCCGGTGGTAGTGGAGGTCATGTATTTCCAGCGTTGGCTTTATGCGAACAGTTAAGAGATGAGGGGTGTAATGTTATTTTTTTAACAGACAAAAGAGGGAGTAGATACTGCAGTGGCGATGAAAAATTTAATGTAAATGTAATGCCAGATGTTTCATCCTGTTTTAAAAATATACACATTACAGCTTTAAATGCCATTAGAATATTTATAGGTTTATTAATTTCATTCAGGAAGAAAAAGCCAGACATAATGATTGGATTCGGTGGGGTTCCAACAATAGTGCCGATTGTGTTTGCAAAACTGTTGGGGATAAAGACTGTAATTCATGAGCCAAATGCTGTATTCGGAAAAGCTAATAAATTTTTATCAAAAATCGCTAATTATACTACTTCAAATTATCCTCAAAATGAACATCCTAAATGCATAACGCTAGATACCCCAGTTCGAAAGCAAATTTTTTCTAAGTTTGCAACTCCATATTTGTTTAAAAATAAAAGTAAGTTTGTAATATGCGTGATCGGCGGCAGCCAATCTGCTGATATTTTTTCAACCGTTATTCCAGAAGCGTTTCGCTTATTGCCACAGAAAAAACGTGAGTTTATAAAAGTGGTACAGCAATCATCTGCAAATAAAATAGAATTAATTAAAGCTGCTTATAATGCGTTCGGTATCGAAAGCGATGTACGAGAATTTTTACAAGATGTTGGAAATATCATCGCCAACGCTGATTTGGTAATAAGTAGAGCTGGTGCATCGACTCTAGCAGAATTGGCAACAATAGGTAGAGCGGCTATATTGATACCATATCAATATGCTGGAGGACATCAATATTCGAATGCTGAGTATTATGAGAATTTGGGGGCTGCTTGGATAATTGATGAAAACAGTTTATCTCCGCAAGTTTTAGCTGATAAATTAATGTCTTTGTTCAGTGATTTAGACCAGCTTACGATAGCTTCTGTAAACATGCTTAAGTCTCGTTCCGCGACAGCGAATGTCTCATATATCAATTTTTTGAAGAATGAAATAATGGAAGAAACAAAGGGCAAATGAGATATTTTGTTAAATTTAATTTGTTAGTTTAAGGGGTATTTATGAAGTTGTTCCCAGTCGGAATAGGTAATATTCATTTTATAGGTATCGGCGGTATAGGAATGAGCGGAATAGCTGAAATTCTAAATAATTTAGGGTATTCAGTTAGAGGAAGCGACGTAAAACGTTCGGCAATCACAAGTCGCCTTGAAAAGCTTGGAGTTAATGTATTTTATGGGCACTCTACTGAAAATGTGCTTGATGCCTCTGTAGTTGTTGTATCCTCCTCTATAAAAAAAGATAACTGCGAATTAGTCGAAGCAAGAAAACAGAAAATTCCAGTAATAAAAAGAGCAGAAATGTTAGGAGAATTAATGCGTCTTAAGAAGTCAATAGCAGTATCAGGGACACATGGGAAGACTACAACGACATCTCTTGTAGCACATTTGCTTGATTGTGCAGAGATGTCTCCTACTGTTATTAATGGTGGTGTTATAAACTCTTATGGCAGTAATGCTAGATTAGGTTGTGGAGAATGGGTTGTCGCTGAAGCAGATGAGTCAGATGGTTCATTTAACAAACTGCCTCCGACAATTGCAATAGTAACAAATATCGATGCAGACCATATGGAGAACTTCAGAGATTTGGACCACTTAAAAACGTGCTTTTTGCAATTTGTCGAAAAGATTCCATTCTATGGTGTTGGGATTTTATGTATAGACAATGATAATGTCAGAGATATTGCGTCTAAGATTGTAGACAAAAGAGTACTTACTTATGGCTTCAATGAAAGTGCGAGTATTAGAGCTGAAAACATAGATTTAAAAGAAGATCGCGTGGTCTTTGATGTGGTATTTTCTGAAGATTGTTTAGAAAAATACAAAATCAAAAATCCATCAGAATGGAAAGGATTTTCTTTATCTATGGTTGGGATACATAACGTTCAAAATGCATTGTCTGCAATCGCAATCGCGTTAGAACTCGAAATTTCTGCAAGTATAACAAAAACTGCTTTTTCATCTTTTTCTGGAATCAAAAGGAGATTTACTAAGATTGGAAAATTGCACGGAGCTCAAATAATTGATGACTACGCGCATCATCCTACAGAAATTGCGGCAACGTTAAATGCCGCTAGGACTGTTTCTAAAGGAAATTTATATGTAGTTGTTCAGCCTCATCGCTATAGTAGGTTAAAAAACCTTTTTGATGAATTTGTGACGTCATTAAGTAATGCGGATTATTTGTATGTGTTACCTGTATATTCTGCTGGCGAGGAATTTTCAGGAATCGATCATAAGGATTTAGTAGATAAAATAGCAAATAATGGACATAAAAATGTTCAACATATTTCATGCTTAGACGAGTTGACACATCATTTTAAAACAGTTACAAACAATGATATAATATTGTTTCTTGGCGCGGGAGATATATCTCAAATGGCTAGAGATTTTGTTGCCGTAAATTTATTAAATGATGCTTTATAATGCTAAACTTCGAATTACCAAAAACATCTGGAGAATTGCTATTTAATGAACCACTGAAGAATCTAGTATTTTTCGGGGTTGGTGGCAATGCTGATGTACTTTTTCAACCTGCGAATTCAGATGATTTATCAGCATTTTTGAAAAATCTAGATAGCAGTATACCTGTAACAATTTTAGGAGCAGGATCGAATGTTTTAATCCGTGATGGAGGAATCCGCGGTGTAGTCATTTCATTAGGCAAAGCATTTGATAAGTGCTATGTCGAAAATGATATCATAGAAGCTGGAGCGTACTCTAGGGTTGCAAAAATTTCTATGATGTCTGCAGATAATGGTCTGGCTGGGCTTGAATTCTTAGTAGGGATACCAGGAACAATTGGCGGTGCATTAAAAATGAACGCAGGTTGTTATGGTCGATCGATAGAAGATATATTTGTAGAAGCTGAAGGGTTTTCTAGAAAAGGAGAGAATATTTGGCTTACTAAAAAAGATTTAAAATTCGTGTATCGGTCTTCATCTATCAGAGATGATATAATAGTGACTCGTATATGGCTAAAAGGAGTACCAGATTCTTCTTTTAAAATTGCGAAGAATACTCATGACATTTTGGTAAAAAGAAAAAAAAGCCAACCTTTAAATGAGATGTCTTGCGGCTCCACATTTAAGAACCCAGAAGGGAGTACCAAAAAAGCGTGGGAATTGATAGATGCGGCAGGATGCAGAGGAATGTGTTTTGGTGGAGCTATGGTATCTGACGTACACTGTAATTTTATAATTAATACAGGATCTGCTACAGCAAAAGATATAGAACAATTAGGTAATGCTGTAGTGCAAAAAGTATATGAAAACTCTGGAATAGAATTAGAGTGGGAAGTTATTAAACTAGGAGATGAATAATGAATGCACGTGATATAGTAATTATAGGAAGCGGACCTGCTGGATATACGGCAGGTATATATGCTGCAAGAGCTAATCATTCACCCATAATTATTTCTGGTCCACAAATAGGTGGGCAATTAACAATTACGTCTGATATAGAGAATTTTCCAGGTTTTCCAGATAGAGTTACAGGTCCAGAGTTAATGCTGTCTATGAGAACACAAGCTATAAATTCTGGAGTAGAAATAGTTGATGATATAGTTACAAGTGTAGATTTTTCTAATCGTCCATTTAAAATATCTTGTGAGTCAGAAAAACAATTTTTAGCAAAATCTGTCATTATCGCTACAGGAGCATTAGCTAGATGGTTAGGTTTAGAAAGCGAAACTAAATATAGAGGTCGTGGCGTATCTGCATGCGCTATTTGTGACGGTTTCTTTTTTAGAAAAAAGATTGTAGCAGTAATAGGAGGAGGAAATACCGCTGTAGAAGAAGCTTTATACTTATCTAAACTAGCGCAGAAAGTTTTCCTTATTCACAGAAGGGACTTTCTGACAGCAGAAGAAATACAAGTTAACCGCCTACTAGCGACTGAGAATATTGAAGTGATGTGGAATAAGCGTGTTTTGGAAATCTTGGGCGATGAGAAAAAAGTTGTAGGATTAAAATTAGAAGATAACGACGGATCTGTATCTACAATAGATGTTAATGGTGTTTTTGTAGCGATAGGCCATGCGCCAAATTCATCTATTTTTTCGAATGAACTAGAAATTGACCAGTATGGATATATAGTTACAGAACGAGGCTCTAGTAAAACGTCAATCCAAGGAGTATTTGCAGCTGGAGATGTTCAAGATACGCAGTATAGACAAGCGATTACAGCAGCTGGACAAGGTTGTATGGCTGCTATAGATGCAGATAGATTTTTAAAGGCATTGTAAAGAGAATGTAATATGGCTATAGTCTCTAGACCAATAAAGAAAAAATTAGAACCGTGGCAAAATCCTGATGTCGAGCCCTATGTATACATAAAAAATTTAGTAAAAACATTTGATAATAAGGTAGCAGTAAATGATGTAACTTTCTCAATATACAAGGGAGAGCTTTTTTCTCTTTTAGGTCGATCTGGTTGCGGAAAAACAACATTATTGAGAATGCTCGCAGGATTCGAAAAACCGACATCTGGTAGAATATTCATAGATGGCTCAGATATGACTGATACTCCACCACATAAACGGCCAGTCAGTATGGTTTTTCAGTCTTATGCATTGTTTCCACACATGAATGTTGAACAGAATGTAGCTTTTGGATTGAAACAAGAAGGATTGAGCAAGAAGGAAATAACAGAAAGAGTTAGAGAATATTTGGATTTAGTTCAAATGTCTGGTTACGAAAAAAGAAATCCTAACCAGCTTTCAGGTGGAGAGAAGCAAAGAGTTGCAATAGCAAGAAGTTTGGTAAAACATCCTAAGCTTGTTTTACTAGATGAGCCCATGGCGGCATTAGACAAAAAACTAAGAGAGCAAACGCAATTAGAATTGGTGAATATTCAAGAAAAAGTTGGAGTGACATTTGTTATGGTTTCTCACGATCAGGAAGAAGCAATGACGATGTCTACAAGAATAGGGTTAATGAACGAAGGGAAAATTTTGCAGATTGGAACTCCTACAGAAATTTATGAATATCCAAACTCGAAATATGTTGCTAATTTTATTGGAACTATGAATATTTTTGATGGGATAGTTGTAGAATCTGACTCAGAACATGTTACTATCGAATCAAATGGACTAGAGCAAAATATATTTATAGGAGCATCTACATCTGTTGCTGTAGGAGCAAATGTTCATGTAGCAATTCGTCCAGAAAAAGTAAAAATTTCAAAAGAAAAACCAAACAAAAAAAACAATTGGGCATTTGGTATAGTTGAAGATGTAGTTTACCTAGGAGATGTATCGATATACTACGTACGAACTGAGCTTAATAAAATGTTACTTGCTACAGAAACGAATCTTGTACGTGCAGCAGAACGAGCTATACAGTGGGAAGATAAAGTGTATCTTTCATGGGAACAAGAAAATGGTATCATCTTGACGATATAGTGTGCAGTGGAATACTAATTTAAATGATAACATCCAAAAATAACATCTTCTATTGAAACTATGGCTATATTCACAATTTAAATATAGCCATAGTTTTGCAAGAAACCTAATTTACACTCTCACAATGCGCTGTTGTATATCCAGCCTCTTGTTTTACTCTTTCTGCGATTTTTGACATAACAGTTTCTAATTCTTCTGGACTAGAGCAATCATATATATAATCACTTCCAGAGGCGCATGAGTCTAAGTACGAGTAATTGCAAGACACAGGTTCACTTTCTATATACCTTTTATTTAATCGTCCATCTGCGTTAGCTTGTGTATATGTTGGGAAAGGTTTTGTTTTTTCTTGTTTTCTATATTTTACAACATAAATCTTGGTTTTGCTATTTTTAGCCTTTAAATCAGTAGCACATTTTCCTGTTAGTGTTTTCAAAATTTCATCTTGGTCATATTGGTTTGTAGGCGAATATTCTGGATGCTTTGTAACAAATTGATCTAACGCATAATTTTTTGGATATGTATAACTTGACATTTTTATTGTGCTAAATCCTCCATATGGATTTTCATATATATTATAAGTATCTTTTGAACTTATCCAATTATCACAAATAAATTCATGTATTGCTCCTGTGTGCCTATCGACTCTCTTGAAAAAACGCACATCACATGGAACTAATGTATCTTCTTGATGAGTATTATATGTAAGTACTTTGTAAACTGTACAAAAATAATCCGAATCTATTTTCCCTACTTTTGTAGTCCAATCTCCACAATAGTTGTATGGAAACGTTGATATCGACGATGAATAATTCCAATACTTCGTATTATTTTTATAAGTTATATCTGGGTACATTCGTTCTTGTTGATACATAAAGTCAAGGTTACTTTTATATAATAAACTACCATCTACTGCCTCTATGTCTAAAGATTCACCTCCATTTATCCAAGCTAAATCTTCATTTTTGTTTGGAATGATAGTCAGATCTTTCGCATGATCTTCTGTTGCTTTATAAAAATCTAGGCTTCTTTGACCTTCTGGAGCTTGATCTTTTTCAAAATGATACACCTTTGCAGTATTATCAACAAAATCTGCAGAAATTTTTGCGTTTACACATGTAATCGTATATATGTATTCACCATTCTTGCCTCTTGTGTATGTAGCTGTATCAGGTGATAACACAAATGCCTCAGGATAAGGTGGCCGATAGTACGCCCCCTGAACTACTTCGTAATTCCAAGAACCTCCTGCAGATTTTAAGGTTCCTGTATTTGTGTTATACCACTTATATGGTGTATTCATATCCCCATGCTGATATGCAGATTTTGTGTTGTAGCTATAACTACCTTTATAAATATCAGTTTTTATTGTATTTTCAGTTGGTTTCATTTTTACATGTAATTCTCCATCACCTTGGAAACATATGTAATTTCCAGCTGTAATTACATCATTCGGAACAGCAGACTCTGGTTGGGCGACAGCCTCACCTACGCCTCCTTCACTAACACTTCCGCCTGCTGCGGAACCACCATCAGATGCTACAGCAATACCATCATTACTACTAGCACTAGCTACTGTAGCCTGATCTTCCAAGTTGTACAAACAAATACCAGTATTTTTTGCCATAGCTTCATCTAGTTTATCTGTATCTACGAAATCTGTGTTAAGGAGCGGTTTACTCTTATCATCTTGGCGAATAAGGAACCCTCTGTAATGTCCATAATCGCTACAAAAGCCTCCCCCAGGATCATCATTGGCATCCAATGAGAACCAAATATATCTCATCTTAACTTTATCTGTTTCATATACACTGCCATTATATATTTCAGGCGTTCCAAGGACATTGCTATTTGCGTTAATACCATATGCTCCATTCAACGTATAATCCTTAGTAAAGGATGTATACGTATTTTGTCCAGTCTGAAATATAACTGCCGCTGTACCGCCTACAGATACGCCATTCGATGAAGTTCCTCCTTGTGCACTACCAATAACTTGTACAGCAAGTGGAGGTTGAATACCATACGCATATATAAAAAAGTTTTCATGTGAAGCGTTTGCTGTCCCATTTTTTGCTACCGTAAGATACATTGTCAAATAGTTACCACGGCGCCATGCAACTACAGCATCTAGCACTAAACAACTATCTCTAAATAATTGCATGTTCTGACTAGGGCTACCAGCTTCTTTGCTCTTTTCTGGATTAATGTAATCTGCGGCACTAGTCGTTGCATTTAATCCACATGTCTGCATTGAACATACATATCTGTCATTTGCTGAGTTCTGATTGCATGTATGACTACCACTGCAATTACATTTATATACTGTAGTTATAGGACCTATTGAACCATTTGATCTTAAAAATTTTACATTTTTATTTGCTGTGCCATATGTACAAAAGTAGTCTCGTAAAATTTGATTTTTCAGCGATGCATCAATAATCTTCGAGTTTGTGAGTAAATATTTAACTTTATATGGACTTAAATTAGCATCGAAATTAGGGCTATTAGTAGTTGCTCGCATCCACCTACTGTAACCAGTTGCGCCTGCATAATATAAGAACTCTGTCTGGTCTGTATCTGTATCTGGGTCTATCAAATTTCCTCCGCTAAATACAAATTCTGTTTCTCCACAGAATTTATAATCTGTATCTAATGGGACGATTTCTCCTGATGCTGTTTTGCAATCTGATACTCCATTTTTCGACGAGAAATTTACCGTTCCGTATGGCTCCTCTACTCTCGTCTTTACCATGCTTTTGTCGACTGCAACCATAATTGGGCGCGAGTCATTTGCTATTATTTGATATGTAGTTGTTGTGTCGCCTGGCTCTGTCTTTTTGTAATTTTCTCCTTCTGTCACAACATCATCTGCTTTTGTCGATGTTTCTGTTATCGTAATTTTTGGATCTTCTTTTGTGTAAGGTCTATTTGTAAGTTCCGCGGAAATTAATTTCACATTATTCATCATTAAATCAACATGATAATTTCCATCTTCGTCGACATCATCAGAAATCGCTTGTGGGTCTATATACACAACTTTTCTGTTAGGCCGCAAACTAGATCCATGATCAACAACAGTTACATGGTTACTATCTTTTATATTGGAAAGATATAAACCCTGTGCAGTTGGTTCTGTATCTGGCTCTATTGTAACATGCAGTTCTCCATCACCTTGGAAGCATATGTAATTTCCTTGAGAAATAGCAATTCCACGTTCATTGACTTCAGATTCAGTTAAATTATACAAACAAACACCAGTGTTTTTCCTCATAGCTTCATCTAAAGTATCCTTATCAACAAAATCTGTAGTGAGAAGCGTTTTATCGATTGTGTTTTGAATACGCCAGATATTTGCTTTCCCATCAACTGTGAATTTGATATATTCTTCTGATTCACTAATAGCATCTGTAAAATCAATAGCATTCCATGCGTAACTAGAATCACTTGGCTTGCATGTATATTCTTTAAAAGCGTCGTTAGTTAAGAAGATTTTTATAATACTATCTGCAGAAAAAATATAATAACTGAATGGAAAATGAACTCCGTAAACTATATTAGAATAATATTGTTTCGAATATGTATCTAGATCCCCATATTCAATATAAGAATACCACTTGATTACATCATCTTTTTGACGTTCTATGCATAAATCTCTAAATAAATCAGTTACCCCTATTAAATTAGAATTTTGGGTTTGTGATACATAATGCGTATATGTACTAAAAGTCCATGTATTACCATTATCATCAGTATTTCCGTATGGAGAATATGCAGGGACATCATTTGTAGAACTACCAGATAAGTCTAGAACATCAGTAGGCATTCGATTTGCTAATTTACTATTTCGCATAATCAGAACTGGAGAATTAATACTATTGACTTGCCACTTACTAGCTATTCCGTCGGTGGAGTTCTCGGCTCCATATTTTCCCATATAATCTCTGATTAGTTGTTTCTTTAATGTGACAGCACTTATTGCTGCTTTATTTAAAAGATACTTTACTTTATATGGAGACAGATTACCCCTAAAATTTGGTCCTGTTGAATCCCAATTGGCTAAATGGTTGTCGCCACTCATAGGAAATTTTATAGGCCCGCTGAATACGAATGTTGTTGGTTTTGAAATTTCGTATGGTGTGTCTAATGGTACTGATTCGCCATCAGTAGAATCTATACGGCAATCTGTAATATGTTTATTGGTATTATCAGATGGATATTCTTTTACTATATCTTGATAGAATGTAACTGTGCCAGGGCCTTCTGTTTTTTGCTTTATAGCCTCGTCTAAGTAATTTCCTTCAAAAACGAGTTTAATCAAGTGCTTTTGTGGACATGACAATTTTGCTTTAGTAACAGAATCTTCTGGGACTTTCCAGAAATAGTCTGATTTATATTCTGCATCTGCCGAGCTTGTCCCCTCTGGAATTTTTACCATACTTCCAGATAACTGCTTAAACTTCAAAATTTTCTTTTGCCCATATAATTCGACGTTTGGTGATGTAGTTTTACATAAACTACCCAACGTTGTTCCATCGTAAAATCTGTATTTGTTACTTGAGTAATCTATATTGAATAAAATCGTATCACTTTCAGCTAAATCAAATTCCTGATTATCATTAGAAAAACCTAAATACGTCATTTCTCCAGGTTCAAAATGGTCAGGTTTATTCACGAATAGAATGACAGCTTTACTTCTTCCTTCTGTTAATTTAGATTCTTGAGAAAAATAATTAGCATCCGATTCTCTAACTGGATCATCAGACCAAGGATAATTTAATAGTGCATTGGACCAATAAAATGGTAAAAACAAGAAGTTGCTACAACTATACTCATCGTTTATAGGCCTAAAACATTCAAGCAAATCGCAAATTTTTACCATATCTGGAGTCAACTCAATAACATAGTATGGATTTGGTAGATAATCAATACTACCTTCATCTGCTTTACCTCTTAAAACGTTTGCGTACCCTAAATAAGCTGGATATAGTGAAGACAACAAATATCCAGTGTCAAATTCTGGTCGATTTGTTGGAATTGCCGAAACGTCAACATCATAGTCGTAATTTTGATCATTTCTAGGATTACTTGATAGTAGCCCACGCTGGTGTCTAATATTCGCTCCATATTTGTGCCAAGTATTTAATACTCCTTTAGCTAGTCCGCCGTAAGTGGAATCTGGAACGTTACCGTAAGACAACGATTTAGTTGAGTCTCCACATGAGCCATATAAATAATATCCCATAACTTTGTGATGTAAATTAACATTGTGGTTAGCGTATACAGTGTAGTGTGTACCATCAAAATGCACTTGCCATGCACCCCACGAGTCGAATCTGTAATGAGGAATAGATAGTTTCCCAGAATATGGCACTATACCAGCACAAACGCCTTGTGTAGCCATAAAATTATCTTTTATGAATTTTTTACATGCCTGAGAAATTTGATAAATTGAAGTGTTTTGCACATTCACACTAGGAGAAGTTTCTGTTGTTTCAACTTTTAAAGGCAATCCTGTTGAATCACCTGTTTTGACAGAAGCTAAATCTAAATTGTTTTCGTTACACGCGGCTCCATTAGTCGGTATGCACATTACAATATCAACATTACATTTAGCTGGGATAGCTTTGGCAGAATAAGTTTTTCCAGACAAATCATCTTTTATATTTACGACAAGCGAATCTCCGTCTTTTTGAATAGTCAATTTATCTGTATCTGCAACACGTTTTGATAAATTTATCGTTTTAGATGTTGTATTAGAATTTTTGTTAAATGTAAATTTCATGTTATTGTTGTGTTCTTCGTTATTTGGATAAGCATTACAATATCCATTGAATCCTTTTTCTGCTGGCAATACACAATTACATGCTAAATTTATTCCAGTATTGTGAATGGACACATCTAGGACTTTGCATTCTGAAGCTAAATATTTTGCATTTTTTATATAATTTTCATCATAGAAAAAACCCTGACGATAAGACATATCAATTGACGAATATAATCCGACAAATTGGTTGAATTCTGTAATATTTGAATCAGTAGGTACTATAGAAAAACAGTTAGGAGTAACAATGAGCTCTTCGTGCTTTATTGTGCTATCTGAATGCATAACGGCTTTATCATTGTAAACATTGTCAGCTTTGGATAACAGACCTAGTTTCTGTGCTTCGAAAGGAGCTCCAAAATTATAATTTTTTATCGCAGTTAAGGCAGCATCAGCAGAACAATCTTTATGCGAATATATAGATGTTCTTTCGGTAAAATTTATCGCGAAATATATTGATGCGACAATAACAGGCAACAAAAAAGCTAAAAATACAAGTACATATCCTGATCTAGCGCTTTTCAAAAATTTACTCATACCTCACCCATTATCCAAAGATTACGAATTATACAAATTCGCTTTTTAAATAAAGGTTAAGCTGCTGTAGCTAAGGCTCTTGGGACAAACTACTTCAAGCAACATGATTATATTTTTTAGAATATCAAATCTCAAAAGCCTTATTTTTTTGTAACTCGTTTTATTATCGCATTAATTCCAGCTAATATACCTAAAAAAAACAAAACTACTGTAAATAGAAAATGCTTAGAAAAAATTGAATCTATAATATATCCAATTATAGTACAACTTATTATCGAACCAAAAAAATCTGACACACTAGAATATGCTTCATTATTATTTTTAGGTCTAATTGCAAGTTTTTCTTTATGCTCATTAGAGAAATTTTCAATTTTTTCGTAAAATTTAGAATATTTATCAGCCATGCTACTTATCTAGATATGTTATTTCCTCTTTCATTTTATCCGCGATCTTAGCGATATCATCATAATTATCACCTTCAATTAAAATTCTTATCAAATTTTCTGTACCAGATTTTCTAAGTAATATTCTTGTATTCTCAGATTCGAACTTTTCGCTTATCTTCTTTAACGCGGTTGATGAAATTTTGTCTTTGTCTTCTACTTGTACATTTATTTTTACGGAAGGTAAAAGTGTAAAATCCCTTGCTAATTTACTAATAGAATCGTTTCTATTTTGCATTAATTCGAGAATTTTTAATGCTGCAATTAATCCATCTCCAGTTTCTTGATATTTACCTAAAATAATATGGCCAGAATTTTCTCCTCCAAATAACGACTCTTTTCTATAGATCTTTTCTGATATGTATTTATCTCCTACTGGCGTTCTAATGACTGAGTACCCAATATTTGTTAAGTAATTTTCTAAACCTAAGTTTGACATTTCTGATATTATGATATTTTTACTTTCGCTAGGAGAACATGCCATTTCCCCTAAAAAACCAAGCAAATGATCACCATCTATTACTTCTCCATTTTCATCACAAACTACTAACCTATCTCCATCTCCATCAAATGCAAATCCGATATCTGCATTTTTCTTTAACACTGTATCGCATAAAATTTTCGGATAAACAGCACCACAATTTTCGTTTATATTAATTCCATTCGGTTTATTAAATATGTAAGTTATATCTCCTTTTAGCTTTTTGAAGATTGAACGTGCAACTTTGTACATTGCTCCGTTCGCACAATCAACTACTATTTTAATTTTTGAAAGATTTATACTAAATTTTTGCAAAACATAATCTTCATATTTTTTTAACAAATTGCGCCTGGAAAGCACTCCAATTTGTTTGTGAGTTTTTTTGCTTATTGTTTTGCCAGCGAAAAATGCACTTGTAATTTTTTCTTCCAAATCTGATGTGAACTTGCATCCATTGTTATCAAAGAATTTTATACCATTATCTTCAAAAGAATTGTGAGAGGCAGAAATAACTATACCTAAATCGAATTCATATTTTTTAGTAAGAAATGCAATTGATGGCGTTGTGGCTATTCCTAAATTAGTGACATTTACTCCATAAGAAGAAAATATGGCTGAGACAATATTTGATAACATTTCCCCAGATAATCTCGTATCTTGGCCAATTACGACATATTTAACATCCGGGATACAAAACAATACCGATCCTATCATTTTATCTAAAGATTCTATTGTAAGAAAACCTTCCCCGGCTAAGCCTCTAATTCCATCAGTACCAAAAAGTTGATTTTTCACTATATACGTCACCTCATATTACCTATTATTTTTCTCATCAAAGCTTTTCTTCTATTCGTACGCTGATTAACTTTTTTGTATCTACATCTTGTTTTGAGATTATTTAATACACATGATTTTTTCCCTGTCGTACATTTTATTTTTTTCTTACTCTTTTTGCAAAGAGATTCACATGTCCTAGTATAATCACCAATTATTTTCTCTTTTATATATTTTCTTTCGGCTACAGTTAGGGTAGTCTTTTCTTGATAATCAGGATGATAGTGTTTTCTATTGTAATAGAGAGCAGCTAACATACTTTCATATGGCAAACACTTAATTGAAACCTTAGTTACACCATCTATAAAAAAACCTAATTTTTTAGCTGCAGCTGCAGAAAGGTCTATTATCCTTGCATTCGGGTTACAAAATGGGCCTCTATCATTTACAAAAACTTTTATCTTCCTCCCAGAAGATAATTTTGTAACTTCGACAACGCATGGGAGAGGCAATGTTCTATGCGCAGCTGTCATAAAATTCTTATCAAAAGCATATCCAGTAGCAGTTAAACATCCGTTTTCAAACGTACCATACCAACTAGCTAAACCTGTCGCAGAATAATTATATTGTTGCATTGGTTGATAGCATCTATTTTTTAAGCAATACCTTCTTTCTGTGGCATGCTTTGCAGTACTATCGGTTTGTATATGACGCTCTGTATTCGAACAAGCATAAAGAAAAAGCAGTGTCATAACAGGGCAAATATATTGACAGAATGGCACAATTATCTCCTGAATTTTTCTAAAGAACGATAACATCTTTTTTTTTTTACAACAAGTTTTTTTATAAGTCTCACTTAAGTATTTTTTTAGCTAAAACAACCGAAATAACTACTAAAGATAGAACAGCATCATAAAAAATATCCTACTATTACTTCTATAACTGCTTATTTACATTTAGTAGAAACAGAAAAACTTAAACACCAGTAGATCCAAATCCACTTTCATTTCTTTCTGTTTTTTGAAGATTGGGCGAGTTTATAAAATTAGCTGTGTATACAGGACAGATCACAATCTGAGCTAAACGCATTCCTCTTTTTACGGTAAATGGAACTGTAGAAAAATTCGCAACTATTAACTTTACTTCCCCTCTATAATCCGAATCAATTGTTCCTGGAGAGTTTAGTATAAATATAGAATTTTTCAGAGCAAGTCCAGATCTAGATCTAACTTGCCCTTCGTACCCATTTGGAATTGCAATTCTAAATCCACATGGGATCAATGCTACAGAATTTGGTGCTATTTCTAGCTGACCATCAATCGCAGCTTTTAAGTCTGCGCCAGAACTTCCAGCTGATTCATACGATGGCAAATCAAGACCTTCGCCGTGTTCTAAAACCTGGATAAGTACATCTACAAATGGCATTATACTAACCCGAAATTCAAAAACTTTTCACTCCTATGAGTACGTAAATCTGTTATTGATCTCATCTCAATAATAGCATCTTTTATAGCGGCAGATACGTTATCTATTGCTTCTTTATAATTTCTATGCGCCCCACCTAATGGTTCTTTTATTATAGAGTCTATTAAGCCAAATTTAATTAAATCTCTAGCTGTTAATTTTAAACATTCAGCAGCATCAGATGCATTCTCTGGATTTCTCCACAATATCGAAGCACATCCTTCTGGAGAAATTACTGAATATATTGAAAACTCTAACATCAGCAATTTATTTGCGAAAGCTAATGCCACAGCCCCACCGGAACCGCCTTCACCAATTATAGTTGAAATTATAGGAACACTTATTTGAGATAACTTTTCCAAACACTTCCCTATAGATTCTGCTTGACCTCTTTCTTCAGCTCCGATGCCAGGGTAGGCGCCAGCTGTATCGATAAACGTAAGTAACGGAAGATTAAATTGTTCTGCTAGCTCCATAATCCTATAAGCTTTTCTATAGCCTTCTGGATGAGGCATGCCGAAATTATGCGCAATTCTTTCCTCTGTATCTCGCCCTTTTTGGTGGCCTAAAATAGCAACTGGAACTCCGTAGAACTTACCAATCCCAGCAAGAATTGCTTTATCCTCAGCGAACTTTCTATCTCCAGATAACTCTTCAAAATCTGTAAACATGCTATTTACATAATCTATTGTCTGAGGTCTTTCTTGATGCCTAGCTACTTGAACGATCTGCCAAGGTGTCAATTCAGAATATACACTTTTTACAATAGATTTAAGCTTGTTTTCTAACCGATTTATATCTGCTGTTATATTCACATCACCGCTATTGAGTCTTTTCAGCTCTCGAATCTTTGATTCTAATTCAAAAATCGGTTTTTCGAATTCTAAAATTATCATACAACCTCCGTAAGTGAAAAACAGTATTATTTTTCTACAGGTTTTTTCAAAAATAGGAACAGTACAAAAGCAATACTAGCAATAGTTGCTTCTACCATCATTGCAGTATGGGCTCCATAATTTTTCCACAATACTCCAGTTAAACTATTGGAAACGAACATCCCCAAAGCACAAACTAAGTTAAATATTCCAAAAGATGTGCCTTTTATCTGTGGTGGAGAATAATCTGCGACTAAAGCAAAAAAAGTCCCTTGCGTTGACCCATAGTGAATACCATATGCGATAACACCGAAAATTAACATATGCATTGAGTTAGAATTTGCGACTAAAAAGCATGATGCTATCATAAATAAAAATCCTATTCCCAAGAAAAGTCTACGATCTATTCTGTCAGATAGGTTCCCAGCTATTTTGGAAGTTATAGAATTAAATAAGTATAGTATTGTTAAGATCAAAGATACATGGCACAAGTCCCAGCCTAGTTCTTGAGCTCGAAGAACTAAGAAAGCTTCACTAAAGCGAGCCATCATGAATACTAGTAAAACAAACATAAAGAAGCAAAAATGTCCACCTAGCTGCTTTAAGTCTTCCTTTTTTATTGGGAATCCTTTTCTATTCTTCAACCTTTCGACATTTTTAGAGTCACTGATTCCCCAAAACAACAATATTACAGCAATTAGACTTGGGATTGTAGCAATAAAATAAGCCATTCTTGCATTGTCAACACTATTCCCCCTAGACGCTAAATACGCCAACAAGAAATAACAGCCAAGAGAGCCAAACATAGAACCAGCTGTGGCGAAACTTTGTCTAATTCCATAACTTGTGCCTTTTAATTTCTTCGGCACACAATCTGCGATAAGAGCATCGCGTGGCGTATCTCTCATACCGTTAGCAACACGCTCTATTACCTGAGCAACTGTATACTGAAAAATTGTATTTGCAAAACCAAAAATTGGTTTCGTAATAGCTGCACATCCATATCCAAAAAGGATAAGAGCTTTTCTTTTACCTATATAATCACTAATGACACCAGAGCACAACTTAACTAAATAAGATAATGCCTCTGTAATCCCTCGAATATGCCCAACAGCAGCTTCTGATGCACCTAATACCTGCGTTATAAAAAACGGCGTCAAAGATGTAATCACAACAGAAGCGGAATTCATAAAAAAGCTAACGATACCTAGAACCCAAATGGTTCTTGGGATCTTTTGATTCTCAGGAGATATATGTAAATTTTCTTTTATCGCATTCATCAGACATCCATAACGAATTTTGCTGCGTATTTTTACCATAAAAACGTATATTTTCATAGAGCTTTTTTTAACTTTTGTACAAGTGGCAGATTGACCAAAGAAAGCAAAAGTAACGACATAGAAAGGAACCACGGGATTTTTAATTTTTTTTAGCCGATATAACAATTAATAGTTACTTATAAAATTAAGCGAATTTCTCAGTATTAGTTTTTGCATTTCGCATCTCTTCAATCTAGGACATAATCATTCATATCAAGAAAAACGCAGACTCGTTTGTTACAATATTGTATCTATTTTTGCGCGAAATTTCTCTAAAATTTTAGATACACAGCAACTGTATCAATGCATAATTAGAGGTAGAATGCAAAGCGTGTGATGTATTATGGATTTCAGCATTCACACGTGTTTGTTTTTTAAGAGGTTGTTAATATGAGGAATAAACTAAAGTTGTTAATTTGTTGTATATGTATATCTTTTTGCTATCAGTCTAACTGTATGGGAGCATTTGCTAGAGCATTTATTAATCACATTGGCAGGACTTTGTGTTCACTTAAAAACCATCCAGTTGAAGCTACTATTAGTACAGCAGATTATTATAGAGCTTGTCGAGGAGCTATAACATGGGCCTCTAAAGCTTTTATGAGGTGGCAATTCGGAGATATTTTGCATGATTGGAAAATGAAATTTAGAATAAATTGCCCATTAAATGCATCTACATATGATAAAGTTGTGTAAACTTCATATATAAAGATACATTGCCATGGGCACATGACGAAGATAGCGAGGATGTCTTTCCTGACGCCCCTTGTAATATGTGTGGACTAGAGTATTTGCATTTATAAATTTTCATCCAGGTGGAATGTGTGACTCTGCTTTGTTTCCTCAGAATATTTTTTTCCTAAATCAAAGCAAGTCACATAAAATAACACAATCCCAAGAAATATAATTGGTTTTATTAATATTGCAACTAACTTTTGAAGAGCTAATTTTAAAGAATCGCAAGTCAAATAAAAATTATACATTAGCAATATTATGCATTTTGTTGCTAAAACAATACCTTTGTCGAAATCGCTACTACATTTATAAAAATGTAACGCTATGAGGGACAAGATCATAACAGTTCGAGCTGCATATTTCGGCCACATTATTTTAAAGTTGTTGTACACAAAATATTTTAACATTATAGCAATAATATAACAGTTTAATTATATTATGTGGGCTATAGCGATCGCTGTCAAATTTATTGTCCAATTGCAAAAAATAACTCTTTTCATTGCTATTTTAAAATTTACTAGCATGTAAATAATGGTTATGTAGATGCGATTACAAGTATTAAAAAAATACTCAAAACTAAATGGCATAGTGAAGTGAGGTTAATATGGTGAGCAAGAATACAAAATATCCTAAGCATTGCAGCAAAAGATGTCATATCGACCTCGCAGTTAAAAATATGAGGGATAGCAAGAAGCGTAAATTTCGTACGAGTGTGCGCAAGTTTGCGATGGCTCGTATCTTTTTAGTAATATTCGTTCTATTAGAAATTTGGAGTAATTATTGGTGGCCTTTTGATAAAGGCACTGACAGTACGTGCTATTTTTTGTATCACCTTTTTAGCGTTATTTTTGTGTGTGCATTCTTTTTTCGGATATATTATTTAAGGATAATGTTGAATGTTATCTACATATTAAGTAGCTGTTTAATTATTGTTGGCATATTATGATTAAAAAATTGTTTGATGGTATTTTTGTATTGTTTATGATGAAGATTTGCTATTATGTAAATTGGCGAATGTTCATTCCTGACAAAATATATATAATAGTAACGCACAAGTTGTTTCTCAACATTGTTTTGTCTGTATTAGTTATGAGCTGGTATGTAGCTGGCTTTTTAAAATTTAAAAAATGGAGAAAATTTTTTAGATAATTTCCAACTGACATTTTAAAGTAAATTTAAATACTTCATAATGCATGTATCAAGTATGACAAAGGAACCAGACAATGTAAGGATTATAACAAACGATAGTACTATATAGAACGAATAATTAAAAAATTTTATGAATTTTAACCATTTTACAAGTGCTTTGTTCATTTGTTCGTTCCCATATATTTTAATAACCATATATCTGTATAAGAGAATATATACGAAAAATGCTATAGGCGTTAAGACAAAAAATACGATAATAAAAATTAAATTTGGAAGAAAGTGCGAAATGTGGTTTTTGTCGTTCCAACGGAATGGATTGCAAGATTTTGGTATAATATTTCTATTCATTTTACTTACTCTTCTTTAATTGGTTGAGATATGTCCACTAACGTTTCGGCTCTCGTTTTATCTATGATCTTCGAGCTGAAACGTTTTATATCGTCTGAGTGACCTTTGATGTATAAAATTTCATTTTTTATTTTAGCTGTTATGCTGTAAAAACAACCAGAAAGGATATGTTTAAAAACTATTTTTACAGAATTGCATTGTTCGTTTATCTCTGCATATGCTCCAATATTTTTAGCAATATTTAGTAAAACTTGCTCTGTTATTTTCGGAAACTTCAATTTTTCTTTATTTAAATCGATGCATATTTCTACTATATGTTCTGACGATTTTTTATCCATACAAAATATGGCTCCGTAAAAGACAAAAAATGAGCATGCAAATAAATCGCTATCAAATTTCACATATTGAATGTAAGGAAATAAGAGCAAAACAAAAATTGAATTAGCGATAATGAGCCGTTTATAACTGTGCACAATATCTTGCAATATAGATAAAGCAAAAAATGTAGGAGAAATTAAAACTAATAGCATAAAAATAGCTGCATTAGGAAGTAATGTTTTGCAATATACATATTCTTTTATAATACAAAAAAGAAGCACACAACAAATTCCATACAATCCAATTAGTAGCTGTTTCAATCTCATATTATTAAATCATCAAACCCTACGATGATTATAACAGTTGTAGGTTAAGAACTTCTTTCCTTCTAAAACGAACAGGTCATTAAAGTCATTAGGATTGGTTACTTTAACTGCAAGATTTACGAATCCTGCTGCGAATTAAATCATTTGGAATTATCTCGTACAAATGTTTTAACTCAGGCCCACAGTCTTCTCCAGTAAGGATTAAGCGAATTTCATGAAATAACGCTTTACCGCGTCTGTTAGTTTTTTTCTTTAAGTCTGCTATAAAATCATCCCATGAGCTAGTCAAAGTGAATGAATCATACAAAATGGCAGCAAATTCTTTGTCATCTGTTGCATAGTCAACCGCTGAATCTAAATAACATATTTCTGCCCATTTTTTAGCATCATAAATCGAACTTATATTACTCTTTATCGAATCCCAAAAAAGCTGTAATGCGCTTTCATCTAAATCCAAGTTTAAACTACCTAATATGTCTGTTATTCTATCTGCGACATCTTTATAGCTATATGTAGCAGTAATTTTTTTGGACATATTATATACATTTTGCAAATCGAATTTTGAAGATGACAAAGCTATTTTAGAAAAATCGAATTTTTCGATTACAGAACTGAATGTGTCTCCATCTTCATACTGATATGCTCCAGAAATGCTAGCTAGAACACTCCATATCGCCATTGGTTCAACGCCATTTTCCATCAACGCGCATATACTATATTTAGACGATTTTCTCTTCGAAACCTCTTCTCCATCTGATGCAGTCATTAAAGGAACATGCCCAAAAACAGGAAAGCTACCTGATAATGCCTTAAATAGCTGTATTTGCGCTCCAGTATTTGTGATATGATCGTCTCCTCTAATAATGTGAGTAATTCCGAGATTAATGTCATCGACTACAGATGCAAATGTATACGTGTATGAGCCGTCAGGTTTTATTATTACCGGGTCACTTATCGAATTTATTTTTACCCCTATATCACCGTGAATCATATCATCCCATTTTTCTGTAATATTGCGATCTAGAGAAAAACGCCAGTGTACCGGATCGCCATTTCTAAATTTTTTCTCGATTTCATCTTCCGATAGGAATTTTCGTTTATATATGGGAGGTTGTTTGTTTGCTAGTTGCAATTTTCTAGCTAGTTCAAGTTCTTGCTGTGTTTCAAAACATGGATAAACTAATTTTCTTTCTTTTAGTAGTTCAAACGCGTCTGTGTAGCTATTCAAGTTTTGTGATTGAACAGCATATTCATCGTAACTTAAACCAAGCCAGCGCATATCTCGCACTATCTGTTCTTCATATACTTTTTGCGATCTTTGCGAATCTGTGTCATCTATTCTTAACAAAAAAATCCCACTATTCTTTCTGGCAAAAATGTAATTTAAAATTGCTATTCTTATATTACCAACATGTAGAACTCCAGTTGGAGATGGAGCAAATCTAACTTTCACAGACATACTTAAACCAAAATTTTTTACATTATATGCTCATAATACAAAAATCTCAAACTATAATGATAGCGAAAAATGTTCCGACAAATTTAAAATACGTGTCAAATGAAATATTGAATTGTATGACCTCTACTTATCAGTATATCGTTCGAATTCTGTTTTTACTCTGCACATGGTCAATTTTTTAAAAATGTGCTTGCATATTTACAAATAACAGTGTATATATCGACCATAATTATTTTTGGTCATCTAGTGAGTGAGAGAAGTATATCTTTTTCAAAGGTTTGTTGTCGTATCAATTTTGCATTACTTTGTTGTTCGTATGTGGTCTGTACATTTGCAGGGAGTGTCGCAGAATCTGGAAAAATAGTGAACGATTATCCTGAACAAATAGAAAAGCCTGAAATATCAAATGAGCCTAGTGAATGTACTCCAGACTATTTTGTGAATTTTACTTGTCAGCATGTAAGAGAAAATGACTATTGTTGGGGACCAAAAAATTACAGTGCGGTCGGAGTAACTCCAGTTGTTAATTTCGGAAATTTTTCTTTGTGTGCTGATCAAATCATTGGAAGATCTGAGTCGTTTATCGGACCTTTAGCTGGTAATTCCCCTCTAGCTCAAGTAAATGCTAATGGATGCAAACCTGAGTTAATAAGAAATCTTCAAAAGAATGATGTAAAACGCGGGTGGAGCAAACTTAGATATAATAATCACAAAAACGGGTATGTGGTTTCTTGTGGTGATATTTCACCTATGTTAACGTTTGGGCCAATGCAAGGAATTCCTGGAGCAGGTATTTCTATTTACAGGAGCAATTATTCTGTCGAAAACAAAAAGCTCGTAATCAATACTCAAACGCCAATAATCATACATTATCCATCAAAGGTTGAGATCAAAAAAAATGGCTCTACAATTCAAACGACCATTTTAAATTCTGGTATATATTCAATATTTGATCTCGCGCCAGAAGCTAGAGTATGGGATGGATGCGAAGTTAAAATAGCTGATCAAATTAACAGAAGTTACACGTTTGTTATTGATATGCATGCAGATAAGAAGACATTGAAAAATGGAGATTATGCTTTTGAATTTTATGCTGCTGCCCCGAGAAAATTCTATAGTTTGGATCCGTATAGAAACAACCATGAGCATGAAATAACGATGAATGCAGCAATCAAGAGAGGGGTGTCCGATAACATTACAATGTCTGCCGCTGTACAGACGTACAAGAAAAATTTAATTGCATTACTTGGAACTTCTATTGATACAAATATTGGTTTAATAAATAACAGCGTTGGATTTAGCTCTAACTCAGACGAAAGGGAATTTAAAGATGGGTTGGCTACAAGAAATGGAGCGACTTATGAATTTTATTTTAGGCCTAAAGAAACTCCTTTAGGTTCTTTTGATATATTTGTTAATATAGCTAGCAAAGGATACAGCAATTTAGGGCGGAGCTATGTAAACGCTTATGAGTGCTTGCTTGAATATACTAAGGCTATTGAGTCAAATTCAGAAACTATATTAAATGCAGTATACGGCGAGTCGCGCAAAACTAGGCTAAATATTCGCTATTTACCGGTGAGAATTTTTGAAAAGCTTGGGATAGGTCTTGCTTATGATATTGTTTGGTTAGATAGCGTTAAAACACGTTCGTATGATATATGTTTCGATTTTGTAGCATCAAACAAACTTAATATTGCATTTGGGTTGGGATTGACAAAGCGTGGAGGTATACAAGAAAAAGCGAAAGTCGCATACCTTAGAAACCTGGTTAGAAGGATGTATGTTGCTTTATGTTATAAAGTAACAGATGAAATAGAATTTTCAAACTCGTATGATTATGATGCCGAAAGGATCAGCTGGTACTGCCTAAATTACAAACCTAAAAAAGTTAAAGGATTGGAGTTGGAATTTTCTCCTACGTTGTATAATGGCGCACATAAGAGAAAAGCTATCGCTTGGAAGTTCCAGTACAAGAGGGATTGGTTAGATATCCGTGTTGATCAGAGCATAATTCAGAGAGCCGCCAGAACAGAAAAATATGGACACACCAACAAACAGCGCATATTGTTTAATACATGTTTCAGCAATGGTAAGTTTTCGGCATTCAAGAAGACGCATTATCTTGTAGACCATTCGAAAAGTCATAACAAGTAGTTTTTGGAAATATTATTGGTAATTGAGGCTTTAAAATAAGCCTCTTTTTATGGAATAAATTTATGTCATTTGTAATTAATGCGAAAGGAGTTGCTAAAGTTGCTTTAATCATGATGCATGGCTTTGGAACGTCATCGGAGGATTTTAAAGATTTAGCTATGCATATTTCTGACCAATGTAATAACGTAGAAATACATGTGTTAGATGCATTTGAAGAGTTAGATGGACCTAATTGTAGAATGTGGTTCCCATTAACTGTCGATGAATGCAGTTCATTGTTTAGAACTCAAGAATGCCAAAAGAATACGTTAAATAAGTGGAAAGAAAGAATAGCAGTGCCTACAGCGAAATTAGAGGAATACATAAACAAAATCATGACAAGGAAGCAGTCGTTTAATATGAAAAATATAATTTTGGCTGGCTTCTCTCAGGGGGCGATGATGGCTTTGCACGTTGGGTTAAAAAATAACGTAGGATGCGTCATATCGTTTTCTGGGGTTTTAGTTGACGATAAAGTTATTAACGATCGCCCAATTACTAATGTATTGATAATACATGGAAGGAAAGATAACGTGCTACCAATAGAAAATATGAAATTTTCGTGTAGATCTTTGTCTTCATCTAAAATTAATTATGAAGTTCATATAGAGGAGAATATGCAACATTCGATCAATGATAGGTGTATAGAAAAAGCTGTTGAGTTCATTAATAAATATACATCCGAATTACTTTAATATAAACATGGTATATTCAATTTAATTTGTTTTTGTGTATATATCAGTTATCGTTATCTGGTAATTGTGCCTTATTTAACGCTGATATAAGATTACTTAAATGTATAGGCTTAAGTAAAAATTCATCAAGCGCATTAAGAAGTTTTTGGTCTTTTATTTGATGGATTGAAATTCCTACAATTTGTAATCTTGGCGCTTTCAGCCTTATTTTTGTTATAGCAACACACAATGTATTATAATTTTCATTATCGCAATCTATTACAATCGCGCTAATATCTTGAGAAGTGTTTTTTACTGCGTCTGTAATAGTTCCACATACAATCGTTGTATAGCCATTCGCTGTAAATACGTCTTCATACAACGTCTTCTGAAATTCATCGTTTGTTACTAATATTGCATTTTGTTTAAACAGTTCAGCCTGCATAAAATTTACACTAAATGTACATGTATCAATCTAGGGTAATACTGTTAAAAAAAAATTAATTCACGGTTTTGCTATGCTGTTTATATTGAGCTACTGATTTAAGATCATGGTTGGCGATCGGTTTGTATTTGATATTATTGAAAGACTTTGGCATTAGATAATTGGTAAAATATAACAGTGAATTTGCTGTTTCTAATTTGCGTTATACGGTTGCAAAAAGATTGTGATTCTGGTAGTATACAACATATCCTTTGGGGTGTAGCCAAGTGGTAAGGCAGCGGTTTTTGGTACCGCCATTCGTAGGTTCGAATCCTGCCACCCCAGCCATTGTTTTATTTCTCTGTGTCTTTCGATATATCTATTACCACGATTTCTGGGGCGTATGGTATACGGTATGGCGGGCCTCAAAATCCGATTCCATTAGATATATATGTGTATGTGCTTTTGATTTTTTTGAGTGCTCCTGTTTCTCCGTATAGCATTTGTGTTATAAAATTTATTGGGAATAGTTGTCCATTATGAGTATGTCCTGAAAGGTGTAGAATTACTCCTTTTTCAATTGATTCAGTCACTCCGTCTGGTTTGTGATCTACAACGACAATGTCTTGCTTGTGGTTTTCCCATTCTGGCATTTCATCTTTGATGATTCTGTCTATACTTTTTCTATTTGTGATTGATGAATCAAGCCTTCCAATGATTGTGTATTCTTTCATATCTATGCTTTTGTCTTCGAGTAGTTTTATTTTTGCTTCTCTCATTAGATGTCTGCTTTTTTCTAAACCTGAATATATTTCATGATTTCCTAAAACTGCATATGTAGGGTATAGTGTCGAAATTTGCTGAAATATCTGTATAAAATCGTGTTTGTAAGTTGAAAAAGCAAATTTATCTATAGTGTCACCTCCAAGAATTACAACATTTGGGTTGGCTTTTTTGATTAATTTGATTGTTTTTTGTAAAATGACTTTTGTTTGTATATTGCCAACGTGTAAATCTGATAAGAAACAGATTTTTAAATTGTTTTTACCTGGAATTCTTATATATTTTAGTATTGGAGATCCAGCGTTTTTATAACCGTAACATAATAGAACGCAAATTAATAGTAAGCCTATAGATAAAAATTTTTTACATTCAATTTTATGTATGAAGTTGAACAGTATCCAAAGTATATAGGTTATAGAAAGATAGAATATAAAACCTATATAAAAATAAGAGAAGAAACAAACGTATTGATTGAGTGCGAAAAATCGAGATACTGCATTTAATGATAGTGGAAAAGTAAAAGTTAAGGCGAATGCTAAACGGCTAAATAATATTGATCCCGTAAGTACTTTTATACATTTTGCTGCTATGTATCCTGCAATTGTTGCAAAAATAAGCGATAAGTAAAAAAAACATTTTGCTACATTCCGTATATTAGTAGTAAATTATACATTTATGCGTATTTTTTGTATCTGTATTTTTAATAATATTTTCATCTTTTGATAAGATATTGAAGATAGAGGGTAGTTTGGAGGATGGGAAGGGTTGTATG
>CAYPOM010000006.1:0-76769 GCA_964412505.1 uncultured Alphaproteobacteria bacterium | reverse complement strand
GTTTCTGATCTCCAAACAGTATCTTAAATATTATGTCTGATTTCGGAGTTTTATCGATATTTCTATCTAAAATAACACCATCGTATACATTATCCATAATCTCACCATACAAGCTCAATTCATTATAACACAGTTCATAGTAATACTGATACATTTCAAAAACTGTTGCAAAAATGCGACATTTTCTATGTAAAAATCAAGTTTATTTGTAGTATATCTAAAATTGTTTGCATTTTTCGGTAAGTATTTGCTATGTTTAAGCATATTTATTTGAGGTTTTTTTATGAAGAGAATTCTATTAGCTTCCGCTATGTTTTCTATGTGTGCTTACAATGCAATGGCAAATGATTGCTGTGCAGATAACGGTGATGAGCGCGCTGATTTGACAGGTTTCTTGTTAAGCTTGGGTGGTGTATTGGATATCGATAAATATGATGCAGATGTCGCTGTAGCTGCGAAGTATGATAATATTGATGGCTATAAATGTGCTATAGCTGTAGCTGCAGATGATGATAGTGACAGCTACAAGGATACAGTTGCATTTATGAAAGATTTTGCAAAAATGCAAATTGGTGCAGAAACTAAGTCAGCGGCCATTACTAAAGATACAGTTGTGTATATAAATACGAAGACTGTTTATGCTAATCGCATCGTTAAAGTAAAGAAAAACAAGACAGTTGCTGGTGGAGAAATCAAGGGCAGCGCTTTCTATAACGTAGAAAATGGCTTGGTAGTCGGTTTTGACTTAGGTTTAGCTTTCACGGCAAAAGGAAAAAAACGTGTTGATATAAACACAAAATTTGCTGCAACACCAGCTGGGGATGCAAACCCTTATGTGCTAACTCCAGGTGCCTTGGATGTACCAAGTATATTGGCTAACAAAACAGTTGGTGAAGGCAAAACAAGTGGATTGAAAGAGTATACAGACAAGGACACTCCTGGGGCAGCCGAGGGTGATTACATCGTTTACTACTGGGCGACAAGCAAAGCTGTTGCTGATGCAGACGCAAATAAAGGCGTTTTGGTTAGCGGTGGTGCAGATTATGCTGCTATCGTGACCCCAGATGTCGATGGTAAAATCGGTTCTTTGGAATTTGAAAAAGATCCATTCTCTCCAACTGCTGCTTTCTTAGTTGGTGGATACTTTAAAGGTTTCTTCGGTGCATTGCGCTTAGGTATCAACTACATGACTGGTAAAGTAAAAGGCTTGCAGAACGCAGAAGGTGCTGCTATGACATATGCTGATGCTAAAGAAATCAACTTGGATCACAAGATCCGTCAGATTTCCCCAGTTTTGGGTGTTCAGTTCATGAAGCACATCAAGAAAGGTGTATTCGTATATGCTACATACGATCATATGTTCGGTGCTCGTAAGTCTTATTTGGTCAACAGCCCAGTTAAGAACTTTAAGCGTCGTCAGCACAGAATTTCTTTGGGTCTTGCTTATCACATCGCTCAATAATCTTCTCAGAAGAAGAAATTCTGAAAACCCGGTTCACGCCGGGTTTTTTTGTTATGAGTTAAAATTGTCATTGATTAGTGTTATTGCGAAAGTCAAAACTATGTGTTTTTATATACTGATTATCAGGACGACGGGAGCATCTAAAATTACTTTTGCAAGAAGCCTATTGTACCTTCTGGATATCTCTGCAACCGTAAGTTCTCCAATCAAAGCTGCCAAAGCTACATCCGACTTAAATTCACCGTTATATGTTTTCCACATACTTAAACCTCTAATCAACTCAATAATATCACACAAAAAACGATCGATAACCGTGGCCTTAAATCCGGGGATCAGTATAGTATGCTTTGGTTAGTAGCTTCGACAATGGTGCTTTGACGTACTGATTTTTCATGAAATATGTTGGACTTCCAGCTTTTCTTTTGCTGATTTTGGTTGGAATTAATACCCATCTTTTTAGTTTTTCCATTTTTTCCTCGAGATAATTCTATTAACATTTGATTTAAACAGTCTAGATTCATATTCATTTTCAAACTATCGTTTTTGACACTTACTGAATCTACTAGCAATTTTACGATTTATGAAACTGCTGTACCCTTATACACTAATACACTTGACGAATTATTCATTTACGAATAAAATATACAGTAAGGTATGTGGGCATTTTTATGGAAAATAGTTTTGAAAAAGTGTTGGTTTCCAGGACTATCGCAGTTCCTGCAGATACGAACCCATGGGGAGATATTTTTGGAGGCTGGATTCTATCCTTAATGGATATAGCAGCAGGTACAATTGCGGCCAGAATCGCAAAAGGAACGATAGCGACCAAAGCTATTACAGATGTTACGTTTGATACACCTATCTTTGTTGGCGATGAAGTATCTGTGTATTCACAGTTAGAAAAGATAGGCAATACATCAATAACTCTAAATATATCTGTATCAATTAAAAGGAAAGGGCATAATGAAGAAATAGATGCAGTAAAAGGCAAATTCATTATGGTAGCTCTAAATGAGAATAGACGGCCTAGACCTGTAAGAGAAAAGTGGTAAATACATAGACATTTTCGTTCGGATTAATAAATTTGTGGAGTTTTTATGAATAAAGATAATGAGGTAAACAACACAGAAGGTTTTCAGAAGCCCGTTGATGAAAATAAGTGTGAAGATTTGGAATGTTCGTGTAAAGAAAGCAAAATTAATCCTAGTGATATTTTTGATAAAATAACAGAAGAGTTGCATGCGGCCCAAAAAGAAGCCACAGAAATGAAAGAATTAGCTGTTCGAACAGCAGCAGAACTTGAAAATCTGAGAAAAAGATTTACAAAAGAAAAAGAAGATGCTTTGAAGTATGCAAGTACAAAATTTGCGAAAGATTTACTTTCAGTAATCGATAATTTCGAAAGAGCTATTTCTAATGCGACTGCTGGCTCTTCTTTAGAAAGCGTGATCGACGGAATAAAGATAACTGAAAAGGAGATGAAGTCTATTTTCCAAAAGCATTCGATAAAAGTGATCGAAGTAGCAATAGGAGATACGCTTGATCCTAATTATCATCAAGTAATGTGTGAAGTAGATGACAGCGATGTAGAATGCGGGAAAATAGCAATTATATATCAGAATGGTTATACAATAAGTGATAGGTTGCTAAGACCAGCATTAGTAGGCATTAAAAAGAGAAGCTAAAAGTCGCAAAGAGGTAACATGGATATAGTAGTAGTTCCTACAATTCTTTTGATGAAAGCAATTTTGAATTTAGCTTATTGGGTTGTTGTAACTTATGTTGTATTAAATTTATTGTGTTATTTCAGGGTAATTAATTTATCTAATCATTTTGTTGCAAATGTTATTGGATTTATATACAGAATTGTCGAACCACCATTGAATTTTATAAGTAGGTATATTCCAGCAATTGGATACATAGATATTTCTCCTCTTGTATTGATATTCTTCATAATATTTGTAAACGACATGTTGTCGAGAATATTATTACGTTTTCAGTTTTAAAGTTTGCTCAATAATATAAGTTTTATGGGTTTGTTTGTAATATGCTTTAGTATATTTTTTTATGTATAATTTTATTATTTAAATCGAGAGATTAGTATGAGTAAAGTAAAGATTGTTATTCCTGCAAGACTTGGATCAACTAGATTAAAAAATAAAATGTTGTTAGACATTTGCGGAGAACCGTTGATAGTCAGAACATATAAAACTGCATTAGAGTTTGGATATAAAGATGTTATTGTTGCATGCGACTCAAATGAAATAAAAGAAGCGATTGAGAAATGTGGCGGTAAGGCGATTTTAACTGATCCATCATTACCATCTGGAACTGATAGAGTACATGCAGCTATGAAAGAAATTTACGCATCTAATGACGATATCATCGTAAATTTTCAAGGAGATCATCCTTATATTAGTAGTTCATTCATTCGCGAATCTATTAAGTTGTTAGAAGAGACAGATGCAGATATAGCTACGCCTATAACAAAAATTGAATCAGATGCATATATGCGCGAAAGTGTTGTAAAAGTCGCATGTACATTTTTTTCAGAAAAGTATGCAAAAGCACATTATTTTAGCAGGGCTCTTATCCCTCATGGTGGTCCTTATTATCAACATGTTGGTGTTTATGTATACAGAATGAAAACACTAGAGAAATTTGTTAGTTTACAGCAAAGTACATTAGAAAAATCAGAAAAATTAGAGCAATTACGAGCGTTAGAATCTGGAATGAAAATAAATGTCGCATTAATTGACGAATTACCCCCACTTAGTATTGATACACAAGAGGATATGGAAACTGTTATAAAGTTTATTAATAATAGAGATATTTAAAATTTAAAACTTCACATTTATTCATTACAAGTAATAAAAAAATAGCCTCTAATATTACATAGAGGCTATAGTGTTTTTGTAGTTTGTATATATAATTGCTGTTACTACCTAAAATTTGGTTACTATCAAAAAACAACAACCGCAATAAAATAATTTTACTCTATTATATCTCTTCCTTCTACTACTTTAAATGAAGATCCACTACGTTCTTCTTCGTTAATAGGTTCGTAGCTTCCTCCTAAAAATTTTGCTAAAAATTTCTCTGCAAATGCTAGCGAAGATTTCCTATTTAGGTCTTTCATGAGACTATGTCCCTCATCTGGATACAGTACGTATACTACATCTTTTCCTTGTTTTTTGAGCTTGTCAACAATTTGATCAGATTCTGCTTGTACTACTCTTGGATCATTTGCTCCTTGTACAACCATCAAAGGTTTTGTAACGTTATCTACGTAATTATATGGGGAAATTTTTTCTAAATATTCGACATCTTTTTCGTCATTAGGGTTACCGTATGTTTTATACTCCAATGGTGCAAACTGAGCCCAATATGGAGGATTAGATTTTATCGTAGTTACCCAATTAGAAGGCCCGCAGAAATCAACACCGCAACAAAAGATATCAGGGAAGAAGGTAAGCCCAGCTAAAGTTGTATATCCTCCAAAGCTACCTCCCATTATTGCAATTTTTCCTTTTTCAGCTATGCCATTTTCTATAGCCCAATTAACACCATCGATAATATCGTTATTCATCTTTTCGAGATTCCTGTCTATAGCATTAATAAACTTTTTCCCAAAGCCTTCGGATCCTCTATAATTTATCTGCAATACTGAGTACCCTCTATTTGCCAATAATTGCCCCCAAGGATGTGCACAATATGAATCTCGTGCCCAAGGGCCGCCATGAACTAATACGACTAACTTTTTCGCTGTATCTTTAGTGAATGTAGCACTTTTTGTTAAATAGCTTACTAGATTCAAACCATCTCTGGATTTGATAATGACAGGTTCAACCGGCTGCAACTCGTATTTATCAATAGCAGGTTTAGCAGAAAAAAGTTTTCTCAATTCTTTTTTACCGCTCCTTCTATCAAAAATATAGTATTCGACAGATTTTACAATTTGATCTCTTGCAACTAACCAGATATCATTATTCCTATTTACACTAATTACTGAACAAATATCGTTTCCGAATTTTTCTTGTAAAAAGTTTATATCCGCGAATTTTTCTTGTAAAAAGTTTATATCCGCGAATTTTTCGTTGATTACGATACTCTTTGGCTTTGTATAATCAGTAGATAATACTGCGGGTTCATATGTATCAGGACACAAATTCGCGATACCTACATCTGAAAGATCGTCTTCTAAAATCGTCGTAAACTTTTTTGTTTCTATATCATATGAAAAAACTGCTGAAGTGTCTCTGCCTATAGAACTGCAACCATACAAAGTTTTCCCATCTTTGCTGAGGTGATTAAAACCAGTATTTTTGGAGTCCTCATAAGAAATTTTGAATATAGAATTATACCCATTTTCTGTAACATCAAAATATTCGCTTGATCCATCAGATAAAATTTTAGATACAAATCGCAAGTTGTAATTAACGTCTAAAATAAATCCAGCGAAATTTTCTTTGTTTTCAAAAACCAGTTTTTTTTCGCCTGTAATTATATTTAATGAATATATATCAAAGATCGTTGGGTCGCGTTCATTTGTTATGATGCGAATTTCTTCTGGATAGTTTTCGGAAATTGCTAGTATGCAAGATTTTACTTTTTTGTATTGAGTTAGCTCTTTTTTTTCCCCGGTCTCTACATTGAAACAAATTATATTATCATTTTCATCTCCATCTGCATCTTGATACATTAAAATATGCTTATTTGTCTTTGCCCAACGATAGCTAAACATACCGACACTTTCTTTCACAGGAAACTTTTGCACAATATCTAAACTATGGTCTGCGATTACTAATTCAACTGTATTTTCATTTCTTGATAAATATGAAATTTTTGATCCATCTGGGCTTAGTCTAACACTAAACCTATCTGGTTTACTTAATAATACATGTCTTGGGATTAAATTGCCATTTTCATTTGAAACTACGCAATTCGTTTTTTCTATATCGTTGCATTGTTTTTTCGTGCACATAAAATATACTCCAAATCCTAATCCTACTAAAATTAAACCACATGCTATTTTTTTTAACATTATGTTCCTATATACTTAAATACAAAATAGTTTATCATAATTATCGTAAAATTGCTTAAAATATAAGATATTATAAAATCAAGTATATGCTGTTTTTATTGTTGCCATTTATCAACACAATTTTTACATTTTTATCGTTATAATGAAGTTTCTGTTGAATTACGCTAACTATGGGCATAGTCTATAGTCATGTTGTATAGATAGAGGTTTTATATGTTTTTTAGGTTATTAGTATTTTTATCATTTTTATTTGCGTTTGATGCAGATGGAGCTAAGTTTTTTGACAAACTTGAGAGAGGTTTACAAAAGGCAGACAGGTTTATTACGGAATTTAATTATGCGATTGGTGCTACACCTAATCTACAGCAGCAAACGCAAAGCACTTTTCAACAGCAGCACATTGACTCATATTTAGATTATACTCCTGAGTATCATGGAATAGTAGAACCAAGGATAGAAGAAGATTGGTACGATGATATTCGATTTCATCCTATTAAAGATGAGATTGTAGAAGCTTACGCACGTTCTGGACTTTCAGGGAAAGCGTTAGAGCGTACTAAACAGGAAATTTCTTGTATTTTCAATGATGAAGAAATCCTAGAGATAGATGCATGGCTGTTTTTTGCTTTAGCTAAGATAGAATGTGATCAAGATGGATATGATGATCTTTTGTTTGATGAATATGAAGAAGATAGATCTATACCTAAAGAATACGAGAAAAGAATTTCTTGGCGTGATAAGAGGCAATTAGATTTAGTTGGGAATCAAAAGGATTTTCCGCTCATCAATGGGATAATGCGCAGAGCTACTTTTCTGCGATACGATATAGAAAAATTTAGAGAAGAAAATCCAGCTAAATATCAAAAGATAATTTCTCTAATAGAGACTTACTACACAGGAATTTTGCTAAATAACGTAAGGGTAGTCCTCGCCAGTGCAGCTGAAACCGGAGGAACAACTTTAGTAGCTGCTGCAGCTACATGCGCTGTGTTTAGCGGAATTGAAGCATTAGTCAACAATGTACTAGAAAAAGGTGGAGATGAATTATCTTGGCACGCTGCTAGAAAAGATAAAAGTTTGTATGCATCATACCTCAAAACATGTGACTTCTTTGTAGATTTTGTAGCAAATTATGGGCTTACTGGTGCAATAGCCAAAAAATTACCTATTTCAAAAGCTTTAGCTCTTTCTAAACAACAAAATTTACTCAGCAGAAGAGTAGTTAAAGATACATATGTTTCTAAATCAGTAACGCATAAAGGACAAACTGGTACAAGCGAAAAAAGTAAATCTGTGAAACAGTTTATGCCTTTGGACTTTGTAGGTTCGAGAACAAATGGAATTCCAGCGTACAAACATATAGAAATTGAGCATTCTCAGTTCAATCCTGCTAAAGTAAAGAATGGTGTTTTTTATGGTGCCCCAAAGCAAAAAATTGAGCTAGCGTGGAGAAAAGCTCATGAACTAGGAATTGAGCCTGTAACAAAAATTGACTACAAAGGTCGCGGCTTTGACCATTATGTTGTTCCATTTTCAAATGCTGGTTATGAATACTCTGGTGGAACTGTATCTTTAGCCAGCAAAACTGGTGGTACTCATCCAGTGTTTCCGAATACAAATTGTGATTATATTACTATAGTAGTTGAAAAGGGAACTAATCGGTTAAAGGATGCATATCCGTCAAGTAGAAGACCATTATTGCACGGGGAAAAATGGGATGACGAATTATAATCCATATATTGTTGATTATACGAATGGCGAAAGCGTGTCCCCAGATGGTGAAGTTTGCTTTTTTGATTGGCTAGATTGTAAAGTTACTCTATCATATATTCCAAATATTGGCGTAGTATTTCAAGCACAGGATTGTTATAGGACCCATCTGGACATTGGAAAAGAAGCTTTTTTCGATTGTAGATTAAATAAAATTTATGACTTGCCTACGTATGCAAGACCTGCAACTCGCGAAGAAATTAAAGAAGCAGGATTGTGGGATTATGTTATTAATAAATATGAGTTCTCATCAGAAGATGATGAACTTGAAGAGTATTTAAGATTAGGAGAAGAGGCGTGTAACTAACTTTTAAGCTGGGCTGGATGTTTTTTAAAGCCCAGCTTGTATTATTACCTTGTATTAATAGAGGTTTTATATGTTTTTTAAGTTATTAGTATTTTATGGGTTAAAGACCATGTGTAGCAATCGTTTTTTGCGTGTTATTACTGAGTGAATTAGAGGTTTGGAAAGGAGAAATTTACGATAATATAGAAAAGTTAAAAAACACAGCAATTGGATAAATTTTCAAAATCGCAGTTCCCATACACTCTAAAAGTCTTTAATTTTTGCTGGAATTTCAGATGGTGCCGAATGAGGGACTCGAACCCCCGACCTACTGATTACAAATCAGCCGCTCTACCAGCTGAGCCAATTCGGCATTACATGTATAATTGTACTTCAATAAATATCGAATGTAAAGCTAGTTGTTTGTATTGTATAAGTTCAAGTATATTGAGACCGTTTGTTAGCCTCATTGTATTTGTTAATATACATCAGATGTAAAATATAACTTAAGCCGATATCAATTAGTATCATCATTTGCTTAAACTAATGGAAAAAGAATATATTTGGAAATAGATAGCTTGACAGCGTCATTAAATTAATGTACATATTCAATATATCAATTAGTGTATAGAACTTATACAGTCAATCCCAATAATATTGACGCAAGATTTATATGCATGCTATAATAAAGAGGATTTTATGTAAGGCATAAGAGCTTTACTTTCTTTTTATTTTTGGTTTGTAAATATGAAATTGTATGAAAATGTAATTATAGGTCGTCAAGACTTAACGCAACAGCAAATGGAAGCTCTAGTAGTTGGGCTTGATTTGTTCGTTACAAAGAATGGCGGGGAAGTCGTAAGAAGCGAGTACTGCGGATTAAGAAATTTGTGCTATCCTATAAAGAAAAATAACAAAGGGCATTATTATGTAATGCAAATTAAAATTGGGTCTAAACATATCAGAGAATTAGAGCGAATGATGGGTTTGAATGAAGATATCATTCGTTTCTTAGTCGTAAAAGTAGACTCATTTGAAACTAGAGAAAATTTAATTACTCAAGCTAAGTTTTTCTCTGAAAGTAATTCAGCTATAGCAAAGTCTAAGATGAAAGATTCAGGGTATAGAAACAAAAACGCGATAAATACTTCAGACAGTGAAACTGGTGACGCAGATAGCTCTGCTGAACTAAATGTAAAGCAGGAAGCTGAGGAGGCATAGGATTATGAAAAAAGTTGAAAGTAACGTTACTTTAAATAAGATAGATGGAGCTCGCAATAATTCGAGAAATAATCTCGGTGGCGCAGTAGAGAAAAAACGCATTTGCCCTTTTTCTCAAGGTAAAGAAAAGATTGACTACAAGGATCCAAGAACTTTGCAGAAATACGTTTCTGAACACGGAAGGATAATGCCAAATCGTGTTACTATGGCATCTGCTAAATATCAGAGAGAATTAGCGATCGCAATTAAAAGAGCCAGGTTTTTAGCTTTGCTTCCATATGTAGCAGACTAACAAAATTACGCTTTTATGGTAAGTGTAGCGATTTGAGCTTCGTAGTTCGAATCGCTCTTTTTTATATAAGATAGAAATTATTTGAGGAAAATATGAATAAATTGTCGATATTCGAACTTAAGTCGGCTTTATTAAAAAAAGAATTTTCAGCTGTAGAATTAACAAAACATTATTTAGAAAGAATAGAAAAGTTTTCTAATTTAAATGCATATATAACTGTTTGCCAAGACTATGCATTAAACCAAGCGAAAATTTCAGACGATAAGATTTCAAAAAATGAACAAGGGTATTTAGAAGGTATTCCTTTGGCTATAAAAGACCTATTTTTAACAAAAGGCATAAAGACTACAGCTGGTTCAAAAATGTTGCATAATTTTATAGCCCCATACGAATCGACAGTTACTCAGAAATTGCTAGATTGCGGAAGTGTTTTTCTTGGGAAAACTAATATGGACGAATTTGCTATGGGTTCTTCAAATACTACTAGCTATTTCGGAGCAGTTGTTAATCCTTGGAGTAGAAGTGAAGCACTAGTTCCTGGAGGGTCATCTGGTGGTTCTGCTGCTGCTGTAGCTGGAGGTTTGTGTGCTGCGGCGACCGGTTCTGATACAGGAGGGTCGATAAGACAACCAGCAGCATTTTGCGGGATAGTTGGACTCAAGCCATCTTATGGAAGATGCTCAAGATATGGCATGGTTGCTTTTTCATCGTCACTAGACCAAGCTGGACCAATGACAAAAACTGTACGTGACGCAGCAATGTTTTTAAATGCGATCGCAGGGTATGACACAAACGATTCAACATCAAAGAATCTGGAAAAAGAAGATTTTGAATCGTATATAGGAAACTCGATAAAGGGCATGAAAGTCGGAGTTTTATCTGATAAAGTATTTGAAGGTACGTCTCCATGTATGCTCAAATACATAGAAGAAGCAAAGCAATGGCTCAAAGCAAATGGAGCGGATTTAGTAGAAATTTCTATTCCTGATTGCGACATATCATTGGCAGCTTACTATGTGATAGCACCAGCAGAAGCTTCTTCAAATTTAGCTAGATATGATGGTGTGAGGTATGGATATAGAAGTCCAAATGCAAATTCTTTGAATGAATTGTATGAAAATACAAGGACTGAAGGTTTTGGTGCGGAAGTAAAAAGAAGAATTATGATAGGGACGTATGTTTTATCTTCAGGATATTTCGACGCATATTACGCAAAAGCTAAAGCTGTACAAAAGGTTATTTCTCAAAAATATGATGAAATTTTCAAATCAGTTGATTTGATATTAATGCCAACAACGACAGGAAGTGCGTTTTCAATAAACAGCCAACCGAAAGATCCTATTCAGATGTACTTAAACGACATATTTACAGTTACTGTAAATATAACTGGATTGCCAGCAATTTCGATTCCTGCAGGCTTGGATAAAAATGGATTACCATTAGGGATACAATTAATAGCAAAGAAGTTCCATGAAAAAGATTTAATTTCAGCTGGTTATGTTATAGAAAAATCAGCTAATTTTAAATCTTTATGTATTTAACATTATTAAGAGGATAAAAATGGCTTATATCATTACATCTACTGGCGAATGGGAAGCGGTAATAGGACTTGAAGTTCATGCTCAGATTATTTCAGAATCTAAGTTATTTTCTAGCGCTTCTGCAAAATTTGGTGCAGATCCAAATAAGAACGTATCATTAGTCGATATGGCATTACCTGGCGTTCTACCTGTTTTAAATGAGTTTTGTGTAGATCAAGCAATTAAAACTGGTCTTGGATTGAATGCTAAAATAAATTTAGTTTCACACTTTGATAGAAAAAATTACTTTTATCCAGATCTTCCTCAAGGATATCAAATTTCACAATTTAAACATCCGATAGTTAGTGATGGTTTGGTAACAGTAGAGACGGAAGATGGCGTAAAACACGATATAAGAATCGAACGTATTCATATAGAACAGGATGCTGGTAAAAGTGTACATGACCAAGACCCTAAAAAATCATTTATTGATTTAAATAGATCAGGCGTTGGTCTGATGGAAATTGTTACGCATCCGGATATGAGATCTGCGGAAGAAGCGGCTTTGTTCTTAAAAAAATTAAGGTCGATTTTTAGGTATCTGAAGACATGTGATGGCAACATGGAAGAAGGTAGCATGAGAGCTGATGTAAATATTTCCATTCACAGACCAGGAACACCATACGGAACAAGAGCTGAAATAAAGAACGTTAACTCTGTTAGGTTCTTGGCACAAGCAATAAATTTTGAAATAAATCGTCAAATAGAAATACTTGAAAATGGAGGAGCCATTGAACAAGAAACTCGCTTATTTGATAGTACTACAGGCGAGACACGTTTGATGCGTTCAAAAGAAGATGCGCAAGATTACAGGTATTTCCCAGATCCTGATTTACCTGCGCTAATTTTGACGCAAGAGCGAATAGATCGAATAAAAGCAGAAATCCCAGAGCTTCCTGATGCAAAATCAGAAAGATTGCAAGAAAAATTAGGATTGCCTAAATATGACGCTGAACTTATATCGTCAGAAATCGAAATAGCAGAATATTATGACACGGCTGTCTCTTTTTCTGATGGGACGAAAGAGTCTGCAAAATTAATATCCAACTGGCTCCTAGGAGAATGCTTCTCTTACTTGAATAAAGATGGATTAGGAATAGTAGAATGTAAAATTTCTGCAGAAAACTTAGCTGGATTAATCAAGCTAATTTTAGATGGCACGATTTCTTCTAAAATAGCAAAGGAAGTTTTCGAAAACATGTGGACATCAGGAAAAGATGCAGAATCAGTTGTGAAAGAAAAAGGATTAGTTCAGGTTTCTGATGCTAACGTTATAGCTCAAGAAATTAGAGAAATCCTAGAAACGAATGCAGATAAGGTTTTAGAGTATAAATCTGGGAAAGACAAATTATTCGGATTTTTTGTTGGACAAGTCATGAAGAAAACTGGGGGTAAACTTAATCCGAAATTATTGAATGAAATTCTTTTAGAAGAACTTCAAAAATAAAGCATAAAAAGCAAAGGTGAGGCTAACTGCCTCGCCTATTTAGCTGGATTGTGGATACATAAGAAGGCAGCATAAGTATATGGAAATTTTATCATGTATTAATCAATTCGTGTCTTGTTTTAATCAAAATAAAGGAAGCGGTGCGGCTTTATACTGTCACTGTATTTTACTTATTGCTCTTTCTGCTCTTTCGAAAGAAAATTTAGCAACAGCTTGTTTATTTGTTCTAAACTTATCTGTAATTTTTTCATATATTATTGAAGACTTAAAAAAGAATATGCAAATATATAAAAAAACATTTGCGGCTTTTTTTTGTGTTTATCTTGGGAATTTATATTGGGTATATACACCTCTAACATTTGATATAAATCAGTATTTTTGGCTTATGCCATTTTCTGTAGTTTTTATGCCGATTTATTTGGCATGCTACTCATTAGTTCCTGCATTTTTTATATCTAGACTATGCTGGCATAAAATAATATCCAATAAATTTGTGTTGTCTGTGATTTGTTCAGGGATTTTTGTATTTTGTGAGATTATAGCTTCATATGCATTTACTGGATTTACTTGGCATATAATTGGGTATTGTTGGATTGGAAGTATTATACCATTACAAATTACGTCTGCGATATCTATATATGGATTAAGTTTTTTTACGTACCTAATTACTGTATTACTTGCTCTTTATATTGGCACTAAAAAAAGGAATGTATTATATATTGCTGTATGTATTTTTTCATTTATTTTACTATTTGGTTTAGTACGCATAAATACTCTTGACCAAGAATATAACAAAAGAAGTATTAAAGTAAAAATTGTACAAGGTAACATTTGGCAATCAGATAAAGAGAATACGGATTTAGCAGTTAAAAATTTAGAAAAGTATATAAAGATATCGCAAGAAAGATGTGATCATGTAGATCTAGAAATTTGGCCAGAAGTGACATTCCCATGGGTTTATTTAGATAAAGATAGTCGTTATGTTCGCGATATACTTTCACCTGTACTAAAAAATTGCGATAATTTTATATTTGGTGCGATTAGAAAAGATAATGATGGTAATTATTATAATTCTGCAATAATTTTTTCTAACGATCATGTAGAGTACTATGACAAGCAACATTTATTGCCTTTTGGAGAATACATACCGGCAAAAGAGTATATTAAGTTTAGTAGCATAGCAAACCAACTTGGCTCTTTTACAAAAGGAAACTCTAAAAATATTTTTGTAATTAATGGATGTAAAATTTTACTGCAAATCTGTTACGAAGCAATATTTCCACCTGTAAATTACAGAAACGCAGATTTTGTCGTAAACATCACAAACGACGGTTGGTTCAAAAATTCTCAAGAAGCAAAGCACCATCATTTAATTTCAAGAGCTATGGCAATAGAATATGGTATTCCATATATTAGGGTTAATAATTATGGTTTTTCTGGATGTTTTGATAAGTATGGGAAAGAAATAGCTGCAATCAACATTAACTGCGCGACATCAGTAATATTAAATATTTTTTAGATGGTGATTAATTATAAAACATACTTGTTTGTGTATGATAAAAGATGCAATATATATTCTATTAAGCATTTATGGAATAAAGATTTTTAGAAGATTATGAAAATGAAAAAAGCAATCAAGTTAAATAACAAAAAAAATAGCAATATTGATATGCTTTCCCACAGAAGAATAAAATATCTTGTTCAATCTAATTTATGTGGAGATTTTTTAAAAATAGCATTGGATATTTTTTTTGCTTTTTGGCCTTTATTCTTTTGTTTATTTTCTTTATTCGCGCTAAGTTGTTTGTATCAATTTTCGATAAATGGATTATCTTTAAATACTATATTTATAAAGCACACATTTAAAATTGCTGCAGCAATAGTTATAATATTTTTCGTCGCTTCTCTAGATAAAAGAAACTTTGAAGCATTTGCTTACCCAATTTATATAACATCAATTTTTGTATTAATAATAGTGCATTTTTTTGGTTCCACAAAATTAGGAGCACAAAGATGGATCGATTTATACATAATATCTCTTCAACCATCGGAAATAGCAAAATTTACTATAATTATTGCATTAGCAAGATATTACAATCAAAGATCAAGCATAAATACAGTTAAATTAAAGGAGCATATTGGAGCAATCTGCATACTAATGGTGCCAGTTATATTAATAGCAAAACAACCTGACTTGGGAACAGCATTGTTATTTTTAGGCATAGGAGCTGCAATAATATTTACAGCTGGATTCCCTCTAAAATATATAATTATGTTAATTGCTTCAGTGTTAATATCTATGCCATGTATATGGTTCGCTTTGAGACCATACCAGAAATCACGAGTACTAACTTTTCTAGACCCAGAAAGAGATCCACTTGGAACAGGTTATCACATCTTGCAATCTAAAATAGCAGCTGGGTCCGGTGGAATATATGGAAAAGGATATGCAGCAGGTTCACAATCCGCTCTTAATTTTCTTCCAGAAAAAAATACTGATTTTATATTTACTGCCATATTAGAAGAGGGAGGTTTTTTTATAGCTGTATTGATAGTGATTTTATTTCTTTTTTTAATCTACTATCTGATATACATGTATTTTAGAGCGAAAAATAGGTTTGATAAATATGTTTGTTTGGGAGTCGCTATAATGATATTTTTACATGCTTTTATAAATATATCCATGGTTATAGGACTTGTCCCTGTAGTCGGAATCCCTATTCCATTTTTATCATATGGAGGAAGCTCTTTACTTACATTATCTATTTCTTTAGGACTAGCAATTTCATGTGTAAGACGAAAAATAGCATAAAAGTCAAAACGTTATTAGTAGCTCTTATATTTTTATCAGCTAGCTACATATTCGAATATCTCAATAATGAATTATCATTTAGTGGAATATTATACAGAAACGACAATATAGTTAAACACAGCAAATATGTAGATGAGAACACTCAATTTTTTATAGGTTCATTATCTAAGCAAATTACTGCGTATTTGGTGGTAAAATACGTAGATGATATTGATCTATATGTTACAGATATATTAAATGAAGACAAACTAGAAGAAATTAAAAGTTCCAGTAGATTATTTTCAAATGCAATAAACATGAATACTTTAGATGGTGTACAAATAAAACACCTATTGACACATTCTAGTGGAGTTGATTTTGCAAAAAATGTTAAGCATGCTCACCCTGGGCAAGTTTTTAGATATGATAATTGCAATTATATAATTGCTGGAAAAATTTTAGAGTACATTTCTAAAAAAAGTTTCATTACTTTATGCTCAAATTTTTTTGAAGAACTAGGATTAAAGAATACATTTTTGATAAGTGATTCGACATATTTAGATTTATATAAATCGAACCCAGATTTAAGAGCTAGCATGGATCTAAGTTTTCCGAATAACCCTCAGATAAAAGGGAAATGGACTGGGGGTAGTTTCTGTGGGGGCGTGATTTCTAGTAGCAGTGAGCTTTGCAAAATAATTAAATTTTTATATAGCAAAGAAAACATCAAAAAAATGCTAGAGTATACTGTACATACAAATATTCCAAAAATTTCATATGGGTTAGGATTCTACATCAACAAAAAATCTGGTTTGATATTTCATGATTGCATTTTACCAGTTAGCACATTCTACTACGTTGGATATTTCTTATACTCATTAATTGATGAACAATACGAGTTAAGATTAGAAAATGTTTATAGAAATGTTAGCCAAAGGATCTTGTATATGTATTGTCAAAAACATTTATCTCAAGCAATCAAGAACTTTTTGAATGATAAAAAAATTAAGCAATAAACGGTGTGAATATTTAACAAAAAATACCAGGTAATTATTTATGTTTTAGCTAATGTTAGCGCATATACTTTACTAGCTCCATTTTGTTTAAGTACTTTTGCGCATTCATTAATCGTAGATCCAGTAGTAAGTACATCATCTACTACTGTAATATTTTTCCCTTTGATTATACTTTTACACTTCTCATTAACAGTAAAAGTGCCGATTAGATTTCTTCTTCTTTCTTCAAGAGTAAGACCCTCTTGCGTGTGAGTATCTTTTATCTTTTTTAAAAGCAGGTTATTTCTATATACGCCACATAAATTGGCAAGATCATTAGCTAAAATCGCAGATTGATTAAACATTCGTTTAAGCAGCTTTGTTCTATACATTGGAACAGATGTTATAATGTGTGTATCTTCTAAAATTTCTTTACCGACTCTATACAACCAAGAAGCAAAAGTTTTACTCATGTAAGTTGCTTCTCTATGCTTAAAGTTTAAAATCGCATTTTTTGTAATATCGTCATACACGAAAACTGACCTGCTCTTATTAAAACAGAATTTGTGTGACATGCATGAATAGCATAAACTTGTATCAGAATATTCAAGAGGTTTGCCACAAATATCGCAAATCGGCGCAGAAATCCAAAACACGTTTTTCCAACATTCAGGACAAACATCCGCTGAGTCTATTAAATCTCCGCAAAATACGCACCGTCTAGGGAATATAATATCTAATATTTTTTCGATGAGCATATGCGGAGAAATACTTATTTAGTCACTGGAAGCATCTAAATCTATATCTAAATTATTTACAGCGTCTGGTTTATTTCTAATTAAAGATTCTAATTTTTGTGCAACCTGAGGATTTTCTTTTAGAAATGCTTTTGCTGCTTCTCTACCTTGGCCCAGTTTCTGGTCTCCCATTGAGAACCATGCTCCAGATTTATCGACAAAACCAGCTTTTACACCTATATCTATTAGTTCTCCAAATTTAGAAATTCCTTCGCTATATATAATATCAAAATCTACTACTCTAAATGGAGGCGCGACTTTGTTCTTTACTATTTTTACTTTAACCTGATTTCCTATAATTTGATCTTTGTCTTTTATTGAACCGATTCTACGAATATCTACGCGAATAGAAGAATAAAATTTCAATGCGTTCCCGCCAGTCGTTGTTTCTGGGCTGCCAAAAAACACACCTATTTTCATTCTAATCTGGTTAATAAAAATCATTATACAGTTTGACTTAGCTACTGTGGCAGTCAATTTACGTAACGCCTGGCTCATCAACCTAGCTTGTAAACCCATATGAGAATCGCCCATTTCCCCTTCGATTTCAGCTTTAGGTACTAACGCTGCGACGCTGTCCACTACTAGAACGTCAATAGCTCCAGAACGTACTAATGTGTCAGCGATTTCCAATGCTTGTTCACCAGTATCAGGCTGAGACAATATTAGCTCATCAACATTTACGCCTAAATTTTTTGCATAAACTGGGTCTAATGCATGCTCTGCATCTATGTACGCACAAGTTCCACCTAATTTTTGAGATTCAGCTACAGTATGTAGAGCTAAAGTAGTTTTACCTGAGCTTTCTGGGCCGAACACTTCTATAATTCTTCCTTTTGGAAATCCTCCGACTCCTAGCGCTATATCTAGACCGATCGAACCAGTAGAAACAACTTCTGTATCAACGATCGCAGATCTCTGCCCTAACTTCATAACCGAACCGCGACCAAACGCTTTTTCTATCTGCGCAACTGCCGCTTCTAATGCCTTCTTCTTTTCCATTCAAAAAATCCAAAATACTCTATATTTATAATACTACACCAAATTTTTATATATTGCTAAATTTTTTCTTTGCTTTTTAAAAACAGATATGTCACGAACATTTATCTAACTAAATTAGATTTACTTTTTTGTATTAAGTATATTTCTCTACTTAAATCTTTCTGAAATGCATTTACTTTATACTGAGCCATGATTTAATGCTATGTATATAGATTGTTTTTAGTGCGTTATTATTAAATTGTTTAGAAGTTAAATATTTGGAAAACATATAACTACGAATTTAACTATGATGTAGCATTACCTAGTAAACTTACAGTTTCCGAGATATTTAGAGTGTATAGCCTCCTATGGTGAAAAGACTATACATCTAAGTTGTGTGTTATTAGTGGCCAGTATACATTTAAAAATAAATTTAAATGATATACCAAATACAAAACCTATCGACTATTCTTTCAATATTCCATTCAGATTCTTTTTTAATCTGCTTGCTTATTAAATGAACAACGAATCGCCACTTACATATCTACTAAAAATCAATATCTGGAATTTGTTCTTCTCCGTGTTTTAGTAAATCCTTGTTGATTTTTATGCCGAGTTTTTCAGCAAAATATCGCTTCATTTCTACATATAAATCGTTGTTTAATTCCTTAGCCAATTTTCTGCCATATTCTTCCATTTTCTCCTTGTTAATATCCTTAGGAGCATCTATTCCAACTACTTGGAATACTATATACTTATCGCCACTAGAGAAAAATCCAGACTTTAATAATTCAGTATCTGTTATTATATCTAATGATGCTTGCTCTAGTTTCATGCCTTTGATTTTATCGTCAGTAAGCGCCATATTCCTTGAAATATCGCGAATTTTATGTATAGAACCTTTAGTGACAGATTCTATAGCTAATCCATCATTTATTTGAGATACGTAACTGTTAGCTAAATCCACCATAGCTTTATTTAAAGCGAATTTCATGAACTCATTTCTAACTTTCTTTTTTACATTATCAAAACTATCTACTCGTTCTGGAGTTATTTTGTTAGAGCGTATCAACCAATGAATTCTATTGTTCTTTTTATCTAGCGCATAAGCAAACGAACTTTCAAGTCCTTCATCAAGAGAAAAAGCAACATCTATAGCCTTCTTCATAAATGGTAACTCAGTTTCTTTGTATCCAGATGGTGTAACGTAATCCTTTGTTATTTTTTTGAATTCTGAAATTCGTAAATTATATTTTTTAGCGACGTCTTTGCACGAAATTCCAGCTGTAAGATCGTCCTCTATTTCTCTCTTTAAATCTTCTATCTTATTTTCTAAAGCTTCCGCTACAAGATTATTCCTTATTTTATCGTGAACTACAGATAAATCATCTGTTTCATTAGAATTATTATACTCTTTCTTTATGTCTTCTTCTGAAACATTTATCGTATTACGTAATCTTTTCTCATCTATCATCAAAACAGTAAAATCTCTCGATTCTGGAAGTTTGAACAACTCTCCATTCTTTGTGTAGAAATCATTTAGATCATCTTCGGTGGGATTTGCAACTTTTTCGCGAACATCGTTTGAAGAAATCTCTACATATTTTATATTACGCATTTCAAGATTTGCGGTAATATAAAAAGGAGCTATACAAGACGGTAAGACATTAGACAACGTACCGCTAATTATATTGCTTTCTATATTTCTTTTTATGAAATTTATGAAATCTTCTTCTGGTAAGCCCATATTAGCCATTAAATTCATTATTTCACGTTTTTTTAAATTGCCATCTTGATCTACAAAACCAGCAATGCTGCGTATATATGTCTTTACTAACCTTTCGCCAACTGAAATACCAGAAAAGTTAGCTATTTGGTCTGTAAGTAATTCATCGATTATCTGGTTAATTACAATTCCTAAGATTAAGTTCTCATTATTTATGTTCATTTTCTTAAATTGATTGGAACGTTTTTGTACTTCGAATCTAAGTAAATTAGGTCCTATTTTAACATCACCAACTTTAACGACATAGTCTTTCCCCATATACCTACGAATTACATCAGACATGCCAAAAAAGAATAAAAACGTAAAAGCAATCATTCCTAAAAACAACTTTACGAACCAAGAACCAGAATGTTTTCTTATAAAACCGAGCATATATACACTTCCTTAAATATTTTATTAGAACATATCATATAATGTAGTATTATAACATGATATCACTAATTTGCGAGGTCTTTTATGAAATTAGTTTTCGGTAACTTCAAAATGAACGGAAAGATAAAGAATATTTGTGAATATATCAATTCTATAAATGAATTATCCAATGAAACACTGCAAAACATTTGTGTATTTTTTCCTTACACGTTCTTTGGGTATGTTGACGGGATTAATTTTAAATATGGAGCGCAAGATTGTTATTACGAAGATTATGGCGCATACACAGGGGATATCAGTGCAGCTATGTTAAAGGAATGTGGCTGCGAGTACGTTCTTATAGGCCATTCAGAAAGAAGGATTAATCATCAAGAATCAAATGAGATTATAGACAAGAAGCTTAGAAGTGCAATCTGTAATGAATTAAAGCCAGTGCTATGTGTAGGTGAAAAAGTAAGTCAGAGGAAACAGAGGTTCGAGATTATTAGAGCTCAATTGAATATACTTACACGTAAAAATGATGACGTTAATTTCCACGATTTAATTGTAGCATATGAACCTGTATGGGCTATAGGTACTGGCAGAGTGCCAAGCGTAGCAGAGGTAGAAGAAGTCGCTGAATTTATTGTAGAGCATGTAATAAAATTAACAGGAGAGAAAGTGCCTGTATTATATGGCGGATCAATAAAAGTATCTAATGCAGAAAAATTCCTAAATATAGAAAAAATAGATGGAATTCTAGTAGGAAATGCATGTTTAGATGCATACAGTTTTAAAGAAATTATAAATATAGCTATGTAGCTTAGCAATCTGATAAATTTAAAACAATATATGGAGATTTTTTGCGCAATATAGTCCTTGCGAAAGTGATTTTGTACTTTATAGGTCTGCATTTAATTAGAAATGACATTTTCAGTCTCGCAAGAACATGTTCACATACGCATTATCCAATGTAGTATGAATTTAAGAGGTTACTTCTTTTTCTCAATTTTAAAAGTCTTTGTATACTCTCCAGGTTGTTTATATTCGTTGAAATATTTTCTAATTTCAGATTTATTATATTGATAAACAATGCGATCAATTGCTCTAGTTTTGTCTCTATCGTTTTCGCCAGATTGTATGTTGAAAGTTACATCTACATGAGTATCGTTAACTTTGTACTGTATAGCCCCTTTGGGTAGTTGTTCCAGACCCGTGCTTAGCAGTCTATCGTATAACTTACTATCGATGTCATGTTTAGAATATTTATAACTCGTGCAATTTCTAGTCTCATAGTCAATTGTTTCTAAACATCGAAATATAATGACGTCTGGTCGCACTCTACTAACTGCGCCTAAATTAGCAAACTTATGTACACATAATAATGTTATTAGCACGGCAAGCAGTATCACAGTAATGAATGTCCCAAAAAATAATTTGAAATTTGTGCGGAATATGTTTTTTCGGTCGAGTGCTATAAACACCATAAATATAGCTAGCCCACAAACATCGATAGCAATCTTCAATAGATAATAAACGTCTACTTGTCCTACCAGAAAACAATAGAAAGTTCTTGTGCAAAAATATAAACTAATAAATGCGGATATACAAAAAACAATATCTTTAAATATACGGTTAACGGTAGATACCGCTGTTTTGTTGTCGTTATTAGAGTCGTTATTAAAAAAGTATTTTTTCCAGATATAAATACACGAGCTAAGTACTACTGCTAGGACTGAAATACAAGCTAAACATTTTATGTAACTAGATGCAAAGATAAAACATGACCCTACGGGTTTCTGAAAATAATCTTCTACAGCAAACTGCAAAACAGCTGTAAAAGCATGACCAAACATGAATAGTAATGGGTATATTAATAAAGAAAGGCTTAAAGGCATATAAATTCCTATCGAAGAATACAGTAATATATTATAGTCCAAATTTATTTATAAACAATATATAAGTTCATGTATATTAAGCAAATTTATAGTTTCATAATATTTCTTTATAATATTAAATTATAAATTGTATTTAATGCTGTATATGCTCAATAATAGGTAAACTGATTGTTATTTAATGCCTATAGCTAAAATTAGTTTGTAAAAACATAGAATTTTATATTTATAATTTGCGTGGACTATCATTTACATGTTTATGTGAATGTAATAAAATTATCATGTGATTGCTGTGCGATATTGCATAGTCGATGAGATGTTATTAAACATATCTCGTTAGTGAGATAGATGTTATATTTTTAGATATAGTTATGGGTGGTAATTAAAAGAAATGTATGTTTGTAATTTATATTTCACTTCTAGTACAAAAATGATTGATATATTCGCCACTCGTTTAGCAATGAAATTATTCGGGGGATTTGATGGCAAAACGTTTGTTGATAGATGGTGCACATGAAGAAGAAATAAGGGTGGCTATCTCAGATGAAGAGCGATTAGAAAAATTTGAGTTTGAAATACTATCAAAAACACAATTAAAAGGTAATGTATATTTAGCTAAGATCATTAGAATAGAGCCTTCTTTGCAAGCGGCGTTCATAGATTATGGTAGAGATAGGCACGGCTTTTTAAGTTTTAGTGAAATACATCCAAATTATTATCAGATTCCTGTCTCTGATAAGGAAAAATTAAATGAGATAATAGATGTGGCTTTATCAAAAATGCCAGAAGATGCGTCGGAAGAAGATAAATTTCAGGTGGTTTTTGATATAAAAACAAAATTTTATAAAAAATATACAATACAAGAAGTCATAAAGAAAAGGCAAGTTTTGCTTGTCCAGGTTATGAAGGATGAACGTGGAGTGAAGGGCGCAGCTCTAAGTACATATATATCTTTATCTGGCAGATATTGTGTTCTTATGCCAAATACGCATAAACCATATGGTATTTCTAAGAAAATTTCTTCTACGGCGGAAAGGACTAAGATAAAGAATATGTTGAGTACTTTTAATATTCCACCTGAGATGTGTATTGTAGTTAGAACAGCCGGTACTAATAAGACAAAACAAGAGCTGAAGAGAGATTATGAGTTCTTACATAAGGTATGGACTGATATGCTAGATGTCGTTCTAAAGTCTCAAGCGCCGTGTTTAATTAGTGAGGAAGCTGGGATACTAAAACGCTCTATAAGAGATATGTATTCTAAAGAAATAGATGAAGTTATTGTAGAAGGTGAAACTAGCTATAAAACAGTGAAGTCGTTTATGAAAAAAATGCTTCCTAGTCACGCGCAAAAAGTGAAACATTATAAGAGTGATGGTGTCCCTCTGTTTTGTAAATATGGATTGAATGAACAAATCGCCCAAATGTACTCTACGAGAGTCTCTTTGCCTTCAGGTGGGTATATCGTTATTAATAATACTGAGGCGTTAGTGTCAATAGATGTGAACTCTGGTAAATCTATTAAACAGAGAAGTGTAGAGGATACAGCATTAAAGACAAATTTAGAGGCAGCTACTGAAGTAGCTAGACAGATAAAATTAAGAGATTTGGGCGGGTTGATAGTTGTAGATTTTATTGATATGGCTGATAGTAAAAATATAAAAACTATCGAAAAGACATTAAAGCAGATTTTTAAAAGCGATAAAGCTAAAACTCAAGTCGGTGATATAAGCCAATTTGGCCTTTTAGAGATTTCTAGGCAGAGATTGAAGTCTAATTTGATGGAAACTCATAGGATTACGTGTCCGTACTGTAATGGGGCTGGGACTATATGGTCGATCGAATCAATGATGGTTCAGGCGCTTAGAAAACTTGAAGAGAGCTGCGCTTTTGAGAATGTAAAAGAAGTTAAAATAGTTTTATCTCCGCAAACTGCTGTATATTTGTTGAATAATAAAAGATCGTTTATTACATCAATAGAGAAGAGTAGAAATTGCAAAATTTTGGTTGGAATAGATTACGATATGTCGTTATCTGATTTCTCTGTAGAGCCAGTTTTATGCGAGCAAGTTTTAGATGATGTTGATGATCACACTGTACAAGAAAATGCCCAATGTAATAAATCTAAGAAAAAGTCAGGAAAGAATAAAACGACTGCAAAGAAAAAAACTAGAAATAATTCACGTATACGTAAGAAGAAAAATGTTGCTGATTCGTCTCAACCTTCTTCTAGTGAACAAATAGAAAATGATATTGCACTGGAAGTAAGTAGTGCGCCAGATGCAGTTGTGGAATAAAGTCTCTTCTTTTGATGCGTTTTGTTTCTGTGATAAATGTCATATAATCTAAATTAGATGTAATTTTTTGAAACTTAGAATGTATAAAAAATTCGATTTTGAAGTTGTAAAAACAGACGGTAAGGCTAGGTGTGGCGTGTTAAATACACCGCATGGGTGTATTAGAACTCCGGCTTTCATATTTTGTGCTACGAAGGCTGCTATGAAAGGTGTGTGGCCAGAACAGTTAGAGAGAGCAAATACTCAGATAATTCTTTCAAATACATATCACCTTTTTTTAAATCCTGGTGGCGATAATGTAAGGAAGATGGGCGGTTTGCATAAAATGCTAAACTGGAATAAGCCAATGCTTACTGATTCAGGAGGATTCCAGATTTTTAGCTTTGGGCATGGATCAGTAGCTGATGAAATTAAGGGAAAAAGAATCGGCAGGAAATCTCTTTTAAAAATCACAGATGAAGGCGCTAGTTTTCGTTCTTATTGGGACGGTTCATATAAATTATTGACTCCGGAAAAATCAATAGAGACGCAGAAAGACTTAGGGGCGGATTTAGTAGTTGTTTTAGATGAATGTACTCCATTCCACATTTCAAGGAAATATACAGAAAAGTCGCTACAAAGGTCTCATAATTGGGAGCTAAGGTCATTAAAAAGATTCGAAGAGTTACATGATGGTTCTCAGGCCCTTTATGGAATTATTCAGGGTGGTATATATCCTGATTTGAGAAAATTAGGCGCTGAATTCGTTAGTGAAAACAACTTTTTTGGTACGGCTATAGGTGGGACTTTAGGGCAAACTAAAGATCAAATGCATGAAGTTGTAGATATGGCATTCCAAAATTTGAATACGTCAAGACCTATACATTTATTAGGAATAGGTGGTATTTCTGATATATTTAATGGGGTATCGTTGGGTATAGATACATTCGATTGTGTTCATCCTACTAGAATTGCGAGACATGGCGGTGCATTAGTAAGGCCTGAATTCAGAGATATTCAAAATAAAGAACATATAAATATAAAAAATGCAAAATATGAGCATGATAATACTCCTATTGATGATCAGTGTGAGTGTGAATGTTGTAGACAATTTTCAAAAGCATATTTGCATTATTTATTGAAAGCTAGAGAAATGTTGGCTATTCAGGCAATATCTGTTCATAATATTTTCTTTATGAATTCTTTGATGGAAAAAATACGTATTGCAATAAACAATAATACATTTGAAAAACTTAGGAAAGAATGGCTCTGATTATTTGTTTATGTGCTGCATTTTTTTTGTGTAATAACAATTGTTATGCTCAAGAGAGAGTTCATAAAAATAAGCTATCTATAGATACATTATCTAATTTTAAGTGTAAACTAAGTGTGGAATATAAAGATAAAAATGTGTCAAAAGAGTTGGCCTCCACTCTTATGGATGTAGCTGTATTTGGGGAGAATATGAAAGTTATCCCGAATATGTATGTACTTAAGAGCAGGTTAAAAAATATTATAGAAGAGATAAGAAAGGTAGCTTCAGATTATGGATATTTTGGTATATCTGTCAAATACAAAATTTCTCATGTGCGTAATCGTGATGTAGCAATAAAGATATACGTTGATACTGGAGCAAGATATAAAATATCTAATATAGATTTGTTAACAGAATGTAAATTAAATGTTTCTGGTGACTATATTCAGAATCGTGAAGTATTAGTTGGAAATTATTATGATACGAAGCGTTTAATCAATGTTTGTAATAAAATTGAATCAGAGTTTCGTAACATTGGGTATCCTTATGCCAAAGTGACAGGATCAGATGTTTATGCAAATAGGGAGCAAAAAAACGTTAGGGTTGTGATTAACGTAAAACGTGGAGATAAATTTTATATTGGAGAAACTAGAATATTAGCGCCTAGCAACGTAAATAGAAATTTCATAAAAAATAGAATATTTTGGAATAAAAATGGTGTGTATAAAGAGAATAATATTCAAATGACTTCTCATATGCTAATGGTTTCACAAATGTTTTCTGATATTGATATTTTATTAGATAAAGAAAACGCGATAGAAATAGATGGAGGAAATGGATATATCGCTCCAATTGATTTAAAGTTAAAAGAAGAAAAACCTAGAGCAATAGAATTTAATCTAACTTATTCTACATCTAAAAGGAACGGCTTTTATAAGCATTACAAAGGGAAGGGGAAATTGAAATCATTGACTGGAAAATTTAAATGGTCTCATTATAATGTTTTTTCAACTAGTAGCAAGCTTTCTTTTGGCATGTCTGGTACGCCACACAATGTATTTAAAAAAAATGAAGCTAATGATTATGAAATGTTTGCAGAGTTAGATGTGCCTGATACATTCATTCCATGTGATAACATCATTTATTCAGCAAAAAATATTCAGGTTTATAAAAATGCTTATTATAAAAAATCTCAAGTTTTTTCTGTAGTTTGGACATCTCCTCCAACTATTCAAGATTTTAAATTGCAAGCTGGTGTTTTTGTCGACGACAATAATACGACTAGTCCACTTACTCGGGAGGATAAGCCTATTGAGGTGATTGATAAGTACAATTCGATATGTATGCCAATTTCTTTTTCCATAGACAAAAGAGATAGTACGCTTAATCCTACTAAAAATGGAGAATTTTCCACAACGATTATTCCTATGATTTTTTCGTCAGGGCTAACAAACAATGCGACTTTATGTAAAATGAGTGGATCAATCAACTTTGATATTAGTAAACGGAAAAAAACGGTTATTTCCCTAAAATGTGTTGGAGCTCAAATGCTAGGTAAAAAATTGGATAAAATTCCAGTTGATAAAAAATTATACGCAGGTGGAATATCATCTGTACGTGGGTATGCTGATCAAATGGCTTCAAATTTACATGACAAAACTAGATATCCAATTGGTGGTGGTGCGTTGCTTGAATTTTCTGGCGAAATTCGGCAGAATATCAAAAATGATACTAGTGTCGTTTTATTTTTAGATACAGCAAAAGTTTCAAAGAATAGTGTGCTGGCTAAAGATAATTGGCATACAGGTGTTGGTATCGGATTGAGGTATAATACAATAGTCGGGCCTATTAGATTTGATATTGCTACGCCATTAAAAAAAAGGAGCGCTGTAGATAGGAGGTATCAGATATATATTAGTTTAGGACAAGCATTTTAGTTGTAATGAGGTTGAAAATGAAGTGGTTGCGTTTGATTGCAAATTTTGTATTGAAAGGCACTTTAATATTGATTGCGACAATTACTATTTTATATTCAGCTATTTGGTTTGATTCCACAAGATCGTTGCTATGCAATTGTGCTGCAAGTATAGTTACAATTATTACTGGGCAGAAAACAGAAATAAAAAATGTAAGAGTATATGGCTATATAATTCCTAATTTTTATATAGAAAAAATTACAATAGGGAACTTCTTCGTAAGGCATACCTTTGTAAGCCCACGTTGTGCCGGTCTAGATATTATGACCGGTTATTTTGAACTTAACATAGAGAATAAAAAGAAAGAAACTGTATCTACTGGAAAGAAAGATAAAAACATTCATGAGTTAATAGATAAATTTCTAACTTATTCAAAAATTTTTAAACTTGTATTTCGTAAAGTGCTTTCTACGTCTACAAAGGGTGGGGGAAGTAAAGACATTGCTGGCAAAATATTTATCAACGGAGACTGTATAACAGTATCAAGTTATAGTTATGATACGATAGATGGTGTTTGCTTTTCTTTCTATGGGAATGCCAAAGATAATTCTAGTTTTTCTATCTGGCGTTGGGCTAAAGATAAATACACAGATATAGAATGTACTAATTTTTTGGGTAACACGTTTTCTGCTAGAATAAATGATATAGATGATAGAACGTACTTTGTCGATTTGAAAATTAAGAAAATTCTTGGTAAAAACTTTAATACAAGGCTTACGATGAATGCGTCACTTAATGGGAATCATATAGCTATTTCTGAGTGTAATATAGAATCACATATCTTTGTAGGATCTATAACTGCAACTGGTAAAGACATAAAAATAGATGGGAGAAAACTAGTTGGAAATTTTGTTTTTAAAACCCCTATTTTATCAGAGCTGCTAACTAAATCTTTATATGTAGGAAATCAAGGCTTAGATGCAGTTGAGTTTGTTGTATCAGGAGAAGCAAATTTTTTTGATGGCAATAATTGTAAATTCAGTTTAAATAATGAGAAAGCAAGTTTACTAAGCGGAACAATCGAGTTTGGTAGGTTATTAAATATAAATAACGAAGATATACTGATATCTATAGATAAAATTCCTGAAGGAATAAAAATCGCAGATATAAAAACAAAAAAAATTGACCAAATATCTGTTCGATTTAAACAGCCATTTAAAGAGATTGAAAGTCACGTAAAAATTGGTGATACAATGATCGATACTGAATTAGAAATTCAAGATGGAAAATTTAAACTGAAGCAATTTGAAGCAAATGGTCCTCGTTTAGAATGTAAAACTGATAAAAAAAAAACATCAAAATAAATGATATCTCATTTCTAGGCGATATTTTCGAAGGTTTTAGCGATAAGAAAATATATGGGGATGTTGCTATCTGCTTTGAACAGAATGCAAAGAATTTTAATTTAGCTGTATATTCGCAAAACGGCATAAAGTATAAGGACATATTAATTGGTAATGTGAATCTAGAAATGAAATTTTCTAATTCTGGTTTTTTAAATGCTGATATGTCCGTAAATGTGGATAAAATTCAATTCCAAAATATGGTATTAGAAAACGTTGATTTCAACAAAAATAGATCATTGATTCAGATTAATGCCCTTGCTAAAAATAAGACGTTAAAACTTGGAATTAGTGGGAATTTATTATCGAATGATGATTGTTATATATATGCGATAAATTCCTTTTTATTTAAACAAAAAGATAAAGCAAAGCCTGTTGTATCAAAAATGGCTGAATTACGTCTTTGGAAAAAAGATAATGCTATTGCTGTTGATATAGATAATTTAAAAATAGGGCAAGGCGTTTTAAATTTACATGCTTTGCATAGAGTTAACGATTTGATATTTAATGTAAAATTTGCAAAAGTCAATTTGTACAATCTTTTGGAAATTAAGAAAATCTTTAAATACAATATATCAAAGAAAATATATGGTTTTGGCCAATGTGATTTACATACTAAAAATGGTATTTTGCTTGGAAATTTAATATTAGATTTGCATGCAAATGATAAGAAAGTATCACAAATAAAATCATGTTTTGACGAGAACTTTTTCGAGTGTAAAATTCGACATGAAGGTGGGGTTGATAATTTTTTTGCTGATGTAAAATTGCCATTTTACTATTCTATCTCAGATTTAAAGGTCCACGATTCTAAGACGCAAAAGATTTTTGTCGATGTGTCAATAAAAGGTGCATTAGAAAAAATATTGTTATTCGATGACAATATGACTATAAAAGGGAATTGTGTAGGTAACATGATAATATCTGGAAATAAAGATAACCCGAAAGTCGATACTAATATAAAAATTTCTCAAGGTTTATTTGAAAAAGATGGAGTGTTATTTCCAAATATAAGTATAGATTTGTTTTCTGATGATTTAAACAAAATAAAGATTAGGAAGGCAATTGCTATTGATAGTCGAGGGAATAAATTTACTATATATGGAGGTGGAAGCTTGGTAGTCGATAGTGGATTTCCAAATATAGATTGTGATATGTCTATGGAATGTAAGAATTTTAAAATAATAGATTCTGTAGGATTAGGCGTTTCGATAACTGGGAAAGCTATCGGAAGTGGGAGAATAAATAAATTAAATATAAAAGGCAATGTTGATACAAATATAAGCTATAATATTGATGAAGCTTTTAGGCAATATAATTCACAAGATTTTGTGAAGTTTCATGAGGTTGGAAATGTGGCGAAGGATAATAAGATTGCAGAAACTATCGCTAGTTTATCTCCATTTGTATTTGACATAGATTTAAATTGTAAAAAACTAAGAGTTTTTGGAAGTGCAATTGATGGCGTGTTTTCTGGAAAAATAAAATTTTTAACTTTTAAAGGCTTGTTGGCGTTAGACGGAATGTTATCTCTTAAAAGAGGTTACATAAATGTTGCAGCAAAAAATATAAATATAAAAAGAGGAAAATTAATATTTGATAAGTGCAATCAGTTTGTTCCTAAAGTTGATATTTTAGCTTCTAGTGTTTTCAAAAATCTCCTTGTATTTATCAACGTTAAGTCTAAAGATGATCTTAATATGTCTATTGATATATCGTCTACTCCGCAGTATAGTCCTGAACAAATTCTTGCAAATATTATTTTTGGAAGGAACATGCATGATTTAAAAATTTCAGAAGCATTACGTATTAAAGAAGCAATAAAAAATATTACATTTAAAAATGATTCAAAATCTATACTAGATGTATTGAAAAAATTGACGTTTTTAAACATAGGAATTCATCAAGAAGTAAATCAATCTAATAGACAAGAGACATATGCAGTAAATGCAGGTACATATGTAACAGATAAAATATATGTTGGAGTTAAGAAGAATTTTGAGAAAGAAAACGCTAACGTTAATATAAGAGTTAATGTGAGTCCGCAGGTTTTTGTCGAGGGAACATCTGGTGGTGAGGTAGGGGTTTCGTGGATAAAACGGTACTGATAGACATTTAATACGCATTGACATTTGCTTATTTCAATCGTTATACTGAATCGAGTTATTAATGTGATAATAGTGAGAAAAGTTGTTTTTAAGTCTGTCGTTTCGTCTTTAATCGGAAATATTTTAGAGTGGTACGAGTATACTTTGTATGCGTATTTCGCAACTGTGATAAGTGCGTTGTTTTTTCCATCGCATGATACTTTTGTCTCTATGATATTGACATTTTCTACATTTGCTGTTGGGTTAGCCGCAAGGCCAATAGGCGGTCTTGTCTTCGGGTATATAGGAGATAAGTTTAGTAGAAAAAGTATGCTTACACTCACTATGTTTTTAATGACTATTCCTACATTATGTATAGGGCTGTTACCAACATATTCTCAAATAGGATTGGCTGCTCCTATAATTTTAGTAATATTAAGAATATTTCAGGGGTTTGCTCTCGGTGGAGAGTTCGGTGCTTCATGCACGTATTTATATGAGTCTGTTCCTCAAAATAAACGTGGTTTTTTTGGAACATTAGCATTGACAGGTGTCGGTTTAGGGTTGGTATTTAGTTCGCTTACTATTCTCATCATAGAACGTATTTTTTCTCAATCAGAAATATATGAATATGCGTGGCGTTTGCCATTTTTTATTAGTTTGTTTGGCGCTTGCATAGCGTTTTATATGAGAAAATCTTTATCTGAAAGTAATTGCTTCGAATCAGAAAAGCTCGGTGGGACTTTGTTGGCCAATCCGATAAAAGAGATGTTCCTAAATTATAAACTTCAGATAGCGAAATTATTTGGTATTTTCGTCACTACGCAGGTATCTTTTTTTGTCGTATTTATATTTGGAAAAAGTATGATGATTAAATTTCTCGGCTATGATGGAGCATTGGCTGGGATATACAATATGATCAGTGTAATTTCTTATACAATTTCTACTGTTATATTTGGATATCTTTCTGATAAAATTAAGAAAAAATATATAATTTTTTTCGGAACAGTCGGATTATTGATTTTTGCGTATCCGTTTATAAATGTATTGTATGCAGGAAAACAGCAAGTTTTGATTTTGTTTTTTTCAATTCTAATGGGTATGTTTATTGGAATGACAGAAGGGACGTTAAATCCTCTTACTGCTGAATCTTTCCCTACAAATATTAGGGCTTCATGTGTAACTTTCTGTTGGAATTCAAGTTCAGTAGTATTTGGCAGTGTCGCGCCAGTATTGTCTATGTGGTTGATAGATGTATTTGGTTCAATTTTTGCTATAGCTTATTACCTTATGTTTGTTTGTTCTATTACTGTCGTCACATTATTCGTGTGCGAATTTAAAGCCTCTGTAGGTGTCGCTAGAATAAATATGACAGCTGTAGATTAGCGGCATCATGTGTAAGATATAAAAAATCTTCAATTGTATTTTATTTGTTCCTTTGTATTTTTGCATGTTATAATTAAAAAATTTGAGGTTTTAGATATGTACAGAAATCTTTTGGGGTGCTTGACTGTTTTGTCAATGTTGGCTGTGTGTGGTTGTGCTAGGGATATAGGTGGAAATACTTACTCAGAAAGTAGTGTAGGTGAGGTAGGATATACTTATGAAGGCGTAATAGAATCTGTCCGTTTTGTAAACGTAAAAGGAAATGAAAAAATTAGTGATAATGCTACAGGCGCATTGTTAGGAGGTGTTACTGGCGGCGTTCTTGGAAACATGCTCGGCGGTGGAAAAGGGCGTGTTGCTACAACGACGTTGGGAGCTGTCGGAGGTGCTGTTGGTGGCGCATATTTAGAGGATAAACTGTCTAGTCAACAGGCTGTGGAGTATTCTGTACGATTGAGTAATGGTAAGTTGTATACGGTAGTGCATGGCAAGGATGTTATATACAATGCTGGCCAGAAAGTACATTTAATAATTAACTACAATGGTAGATCAAGAATAAAAGCTATCTAGGTGGAAGTTTCTTGTAATCAATTTTTTAGATTGTGTATTTTTTGAGATGAACTATGAATAATGAAGATCAAGCTATATTAGACGAAATAACAGAGGAATTGAAACATGATCAATTCGTGAAATTTGTAAAGAGAAATCAGAATACAATAACTGCTGTGATTTTATGTGGTATTGCTGGGATAGTTATGTATACTTCTTGGCAGAGTAGAGTAAAAAAAGAATTGGAAGATACAACTTTCAGCTTGATGGAAGTTATGATTTCAAATAACAATAAGGCAGATATGATACTTGGAAGTATTGAGGAGAATGCTCCAGCGTCTATTAAACCTATTATAAATATTATTAAGGCAGGCATGACAGTGCGTCTTGAGCAAGATGCAGAAAAGCGGAAAGCGGCTTTGTCTGGTTTGTTGAGTGTTATCGAAAAAAATGGTGTAGATATAATTTGGAAAGATCTTGCTACTTTAGTGTATGTAACAAATGCAAAAATGATGCTTGTTGATGCAAAAGAGTTGATAAAAATGCTAGAACCTATTGTTGCACTTGGAAGACCTTTAAGGTTGTCAGCTTTGGAGTGCTTAGGTGCTTTGTATTTGGAAACTGGAGATATTTTGAAAGCTAAGTCTTGTTTTAACGAAATCCAAAAGGATAAGAATGCTACAGAAAATATGAAAAAAAGGATTAGATTATATATGAGTAGTTTGTCTAGATAAGTGGTAATAAGTGATGAGTAGAGCTTTAGAAATTTGCAGAGATTTAGTTGGCTTCAATAGCGTCACGTACAATAAAAGCGATATTTTAGCGTACGTAAAGTCTATATTAACTGCTGTAGATTTTGATGTCCAAATACTGGAATTTACTGATGAGAAAACTGGGCGATGTGTTGAGAATTTATTTGCTAGTAGAGGTGAGACTATTGACAGTTTAGGGATTCTAGGACACCTTGATACTGTTCCAGCTGGAGAAGGTTGGAACTTTGATCCTTTTAAAGCTACTGAATATAATGGAAAATTATATGGTCGTGGAATAGTAGATATGAAAGGTGGAGTAGGGTGCGTTTTGGCTGCTTTAGAAGAGTTAGACAAAACTTCTCATGATCGAATTAGCATATTTTTCACGTGTGATGAAGAAGTTGGTAGCTATGAAGGCGTACAGGCTATGCTCGATTGGGCTAAAGAGCGTAATGAAATACCTACGGATTGTTTAATTTGTGAGCCATCATCAAATAAGAAAATTGGTGATAGAATCTACATAGGACATAGAGGCAGTATAAATATAGAGGTTAGAGCGAATGGTATCCAATCGCACTCCGCATATGTTACTAAAGAATCTTCTGAAAATGCATTAGAGAAAATATGTAATTTCGTTTCGAAAATTTCTAATTATGATTTTAAGGATGAATCCGAGTTTTTTAAAGCTACAATTGCTTCTCCTACAATTTTAAATTCATCTAATCTAGCCGTAAATGTTATTCCACCATTAGCTAGTGTAAATTTTAATGTTAGATTTTCGGATAAATTCACATCTGAGTCGATATTCGAAATTTTCAAGGATTTAGCTGAGAAAGATGGATTGACAGCTAATTTCACTAAATCTGGTGAGCCTTATATCTGTAAAAACGAGAGGTTGCTAGAATGTGCAAAAAATTCTATATATGAAGAATTAGGATATTATCCTGCGTTTTCAACAGGAGGTGGAACGTCTGATGGTAGATTCATGATAAATTACTGTCCTGTTGTCGAATTCGGAATGGTAGATAGAACACTTCATCAAGTAAATGAACATATCGAAATTTGCGATTGTGAAAAATTAAAAAATGTTTACAAAAGATTTATTCTGAAGTATTTTGAATAGGCGTACGATGGAAATTTATTATATTGTAATTATTGCGATTTTGTCTGTTGTCATTTGCGCATTATTATTAAAGTTTTTTGATCTTAAAAACAATATTGCGCAAAGTAAATTGTTTTTTAATGATTTCACAGAAAAGAACAATCAATTACAAAATAATGTAATAGAAGCTCAAAATGCGTACAATAGTTTGAAGATTGAAAACGCAAAACTTACGGAAAGAGTAGCGTTTCTATCGACGATAGAGGAAAAATATAATTCTCTGCTTTCAAAATATAATTTGAGTTTAGTTGAAATTTCAGAATTAAAGAGTACAGTAGAAAATGAAAGAAAGAATATTCAAGAGAAAATAGAATTATTGCAGTCTGCTGAAAAGATGTTATCTGACAAATTTTCTGCTTTGAGTGCTCAGGCTTTATCTCGAAATAATCAGTCATTTCTAGAATTAGCAAAAACGTCGTTTGAGAACTTAAAAATATCAGCAAAAAAGGATATTGAGACTGGAAAGAAAGAAATGGCTGATATGGTATCTCCAATCCAGAAAACGTTGACTGATGTCGATGCTAAGTTGCAGCTATTAGAAAAAGACAGAATAGCAGCTTTCCAATCGATGCATGAACAGGTCAAATCTTTGCTTGTTTCTCAGAAGGAATTAAAAGATGAAACAAACAAATTGTCATCTGCTTTAAAAGTTCCGAATATAAGAGGAAAGTGGGGGGAAATGCAACTTAGACGAGTTGTTGAAATTGCAGGTATGGTTAATCACTGCGATTTCGAAGAGCAGGTTACAGTCATAAATGATGCAAATGAAATTTTGCGCCCTGATATGGTTATTTATATGTCAGGTGGAAAAAATATTGTTGTAGATGCAAAGACTCCTTTGTACGCATATAGCGCAGCTTTAGATGCAGAGAATCAAGAGGAGAAAAAACGGTTGTTGTTAGATCATGCAAAACACGTAAAACATCATTGTACCGTCTTAGGTAGTAAAAAATATTTAGATCAGTTTGGACAAACACCAGATTTTGTCGTAATGTTTCTTCCTGGAGAGATTTTCTTTTCTGCCGCTATAGAACAGGATCCATCATTAATTGAGTTTGCTATGGAAAGACGTGTTGTCATTGCTACACCAACAACTTTATTAGCATTATTGCATGCTGTTGCTATGGGGTGGAAAAATGAAGCATTATCAGAAAATGCCAAGAATATTGTAAAACTTGGAAAGGAGCTGTATAAACGTTTGGCTGATATGAGCGAGCATATTACTAGACTTGGAAAAAACATAAATTCGACTGTTGATGCTTATAATAGTTTTTCATCTACTATGGAACGCAGAGTTTTAGTCTCTGTTAGAAAATTTAATGAGTTGGAGTCTGAAAAGGCATTACTTGAACTTCCAGAAGTCCATAATTTAACAAGTAAACAGTAAAATATTATTAAATAATAATCTAGCATGATAAATAAGATTTCTGAATCTATACAAAACTTTCGAAATATTTTTTTGCTATACGGATTAATATGTTTGCTTTTTTCGTGCTTTGTTATTTTTTGCATGATTGTCGATTGCGATGCGAGTAACGAACATTATAGTTTTTTCGCTCCATTAGGCGTGTATATTTTTTTAGGTAGTACATTAATTGTAGCGACTTTTAGGGATGGATGCTTGAATGATATTTTTAAAAATACAACAATTTTGATTTCTAGTTTGTTCCCTTTCAGTATAATACTTGGGTGTTTGCCATTTATTGTTACAACGAATTTAAGTGGCATAGAGTGTTTTTTATTAAGTGCATCTTCTTTGTGCAATACTTGTATTAAAATCCCAGAAACTATATTAAAAACTTTTTCAAATGGAATCTTGATTTGGCGCAGTTTTTTACAATTATTTGGTGCGCTAATGTTTATGGTATTTTTTTCTCGAGTTTTTTGTATCGAGAACTATGGTCATTGTAAAAAATATATATCTTCATTAAAGAATATCGCAGATATTAATATAAACAATTCTATTAAGAAAAGGATTATTGATATAGCCTCAATATATTTTATATTTATATTTTGTGGGATTATTATATTAAATCGTTTTTGTAACATGAATGTAGTTGATGCGTTTTGTTATACAGCTGCATTAATAACTGCGTCTGGGACAGAGATTGATCATACTTTCTATATTATTTCTAATAATTTATTTTTTGTGTTTACATGTTGCGCACTATTAATTTCAGTTTTTCCTGTACAATATTTGTTTGAGTATTGTACTGGTAATTATAGTATGCAAATAAAAAATAGGGTAATTTTATCTAAATATGTCAAAATTATTGTTACTTTCATTTTATTATTGCTTTTATACAGTTTTATGAAATGTGACTTTTCGTTTAATGCATTTAAATTAGATACAATAGACTATTTTATGGCTTTTACAACAACTGGAATTAATCATAGCTCTACAGAATTTATGACGTGTATATTATTTTGTTTCGCTGCTATTGGTGGAATTTCTGGTTGTGTATCAGGTGGAATAAAATTTGATACTTTGTGTGGAATATTTAGACGCTATTCAGTCCCAGTACATCGGACAGCTAATCATTTAGCAATTTGGTTGTTTATCGCCTTTGCGCTTTGCTTGTCGTGTTCGTGCCTTCTAGTATTATTTGACATGGGAATTCAGCAATCTCTTATCTTAACGCTAAAATGTATATTGAATATTGGTTTATCTGTGGAAGAATCTTCTCGTATTTTTTTAGATAAAAATATATTTTATAATTTAATTGTTATGTCTACTATGACTATAGGTCGCTGTGGATTGTTTATTGTGTGTAGCTTCATTAGTATGAAGAATAAAAACTGCATTTAAAACAATATTGCAAAAAATTTAGTTGAATATTTTGTGAATATCCAATAAATTATAGAAATGCAAGCTGTGGGGTAATATATGGATGCATTTTATGATAAAGATATGAAGAATTTGTTCGATGATATTTCAATTCTTGATGGTACATTAAGTTTTTTATTTTCTAGAGTTATGCATGATTTAGCCTCTCCGTTAAATGCAATAAATTTGGGATGTGAAGCATTGGAAAGTAATGATAGAAATGAAATGTTAGGATACGTAAAGGATAGTGCTAGTAAAATGGTATCTTTGCTTAGTGTTTTCCGTTTTTGCTTCACAAAGAAAGAGAATGTAAGCAGTAAATTTGAATTAGAAACTATGTTAAAATCTATTAGTTATAATGTTTCTGTAGTTTCAAATGCAGAAGTAATTCCAACGTGGCTAAGTCAATTAGTTTGCAGCATTTTTATCGGTATTCGTAATTGTTTTGAGTGTAGTGGAAAAAGTATATGTAATATAAATACAAAGGGAGATAATTATCTATTTTTTATAAACTTTGGTAACGTTGAGGATACTATTTTCCCTACAAAAGAAGAGTGTACACATAGAAATGTATTTTTCAAAATAGCAGAGAAATATGCTGAGAAGAACGGATTAAAATTTTGGCATGAAAAGGATGAGAAGGGGAATCTTTTTTTCGTATGTGCGTATTTATAAAAATTCTTGAACTTAAATCTACTCTGCATAAACGCAGAGGAATTTTAGGCGTGTCTTGTCGAAAGCTGGTGATATAGATTTATCTTTCTTTACAGTGCCGACTAATATCCCTTGAGGGAATACTCCACCGTGTCCAGATGAATATGCCTTTTCTCCTTCGTCTACATGAAATGCGCTATGCTTAGTAGATATATTTAGTGACCCAGATGAGTCTCCTCGAAGTATAGCTAGTTTGTCTGTTGAGTTATTTACATTTGTTTCTGATCTGAAATACACAGGTACGTTAAAATTTACATCTGTAGATAATAGTACTATACTGTATGAATCTAGGACCTGAATTACACGTCCGACAATTCCTGATTCGTTAATTACGACAGAATTTTCTGAAACTTTATGTTTTGCACCTACATTTATTGTGATTGCTTGGGTATATTCAAAGTTTACGGATGGAATTATTCTTGCGACAATAAATTGATCTTTCCTTCTATCCATTTTTAATATTTTTCTAAGCTCAGAATTTTCTTGAAAAATGTTTTCTATGGATTGAATTTTTGCTTTTAAAATTGCATTTTCTTCTTGTAATTTTATAAAATCATCATTGTTGTCAGTGTTTGAACTTCCCATTCTACTAAGAACAGATTCTTTTATGGAATTCACAAATATCGCTACCCTGCATTGTTTATCTAACAAAAAACCATAAATAAACTTTTTTGACTTTTGCGGGATAAAAAACTTAATAAAAAAAATTATCAGAAAACACAATAGAAAAAACTTTACACAGTTCCATAGCCTTTCATTTTCTGTATAAAGTTTTTTGTTCCCTTTGCTTTTCATTTACTGATTATAGTTCGTTGAATAACACGGTTTTCATCGTTTCTAATTCTTCAAGAGCATATCCAGTTCCAAATGCTACGCATGATAGAGGCTCTTCTGCAACCACAACAGGTAACCCAGTTGACGTGCTAAGTAACTTGTCAAGACGTCTAAGCAACGCTCCTCCACCTGTCAGCATAATCCCCTTATCTACAATATCAGCAGATAGCTCGGGTGGCGTATTTTCAAGAGAAGCGTGGACTGCTTCTACTATTACTGATACAGGTTCTTTTAAACTTGCTGCGATTTGGTCTTCAGAAACTACGACTTCTTTTGGTACGCCATCCTTGAGGTCTCTTCCTTTTATTTTTATTTCAAGTCCTTTGCCGTTTTCTGGAGGTAAAGCTGAACCAATTTCTTTTTTGATTTTTTCAGCTGTCGTTTCGCCAATGAGCAAGTTATGTGTTTTCCTTATGTAGTTTATAATAGATTCATCGAATTTGTCTCCTCCGACTCGAACGGATTTTGCATATACAATACCTCCAAGAGATAAAACTGCGATTTCAGTCGTGCCTCCGCCTATATCTACAACCATAGAACCAGTTGGTTCTGTGACAGGCAAGCCTGCTCCAATCGCCGCAGCCATTGGTTCTTCCATTAAAAATACTCTGCGAGCTCCAGCACATTCTGCAGATTCCTGTATCGCTCTACGCTCAACAGCTGTTGCGCAATATGGAATACATATAACCACCTGTGGGCTTGTAAAACTTCTGCTATTATGAACTTTTTTAATGAAATGTTTAATCATTTCTTCTGCGACATCAAAATCTGCTATCACGCCATCCTTCAATGGTCTAATTGCTCTAATATTTCCAGGAGTACGTCCAACCATTGATTTAGCTTCTTCTCCTACAGCAAGTATCTGTCTTTTCCCAGCATGTTCTGCTAAAGCGACAACTGAAGGCTCGTTCAATATGATTCCTTTTCCTTTCACGTAGACAAGAGTATTTGCAGTTCCTAAATCGATTGCCATATCAGATGACATTAATCCAATTATTTTTGAAAAGAACATAATGTAACGCCTGTAAAAAGTTATATATTTATGATATAAAAAATTATCAATTAGCTCAAGTGTAAAATATATTAATTGTCAAATGGCAAATTAAAATTACACATTATAATGCCTAAGATTTTGCGATCAATTATTATTTAGTATGTATTTAAGTGTTTGCCAATTTTGATATCATCTGTTCTACTTCAGTAATTCCTTAATCTTCGTATGTTAGAATTGAGATAAATTTATAGGTGAATTTTATGAATAAAAAATTACTTTATGTTTCAGCTGTACTAGCTTTATTAGTTTCTCCTCAAAGTGTTATGTATACCTATGCTAACGATGTTGCTCAAGCCGAAGGCCATCCTGATGTGTTTGACGCTGAAACGTTCTATTTACTGCATGCATTTTCGTATCATGATATTTTACAAAAAATAATGGAAGGTGATATTGAGACTAAAAAATTGTATGAGAATTTTATTGAGAAATTCTATGAAACTGTTGAATTTATATTAGCTAGAACTGAGCAAAAAGATTACAGCGTAGAATCTGAAGGGATAATGGATACACCAGAATTTAAAAAATTTATAGAAGATGTTAAAAGTGTAAAAGATGTGAGGACGCTTGTAGATTCTAAAATACTCGAGTACGAGCAAAAAATTCAAAACGCTGTGAACGATAAGTTTTTAGAAGAAAAGAAAAAGTCGATAGACACACTGAAAAAATTAAAAGATCACATCAAAGTAGATGGTGCTGATGTAGAAAAGTTTATTCCTACTGTGTTGGAGGTTTACGATGAATTATTTTATACGAAAAATTGATGCATAAATTGTACATTTTCGTGTATAATGATAAATATTTAATATTTTGTTAATAAAGTGGTTTGGAAATGAGGATTAAATCATCTCTGTTATACTCGTTATCTTTCTTTGCATTATTTGAATTTAATTGTGTATGTAATGTACAGGGGATGAATGAACGGACTACAAGTATTCATATACCAACAAGCGATTCTAATAGTGAATACGTAGTTGATCGGCTTTTAGCGAAAAACTTAAATGCAAGTGAAATTATGCGTGTTGGGTACAATCATTTACTATCAGTTAAAGAGGGTAGTCTTACAGTTAAAGGTGGTCCTAGTTTATGGGATGGTATTTCAGCATTAGAACCTCACTTCCATTATATTGTAAGAATGCTTGCAACAATCGCATCTAAAAATCCTGGTATTTTAGTGTCCCAATATTTTGGAAAATATATTGAAGGAACTTTCGCTGCCGAGTTTTGTAAAGTGAAATACGATGATTTACATTCTGATGGCGCAAAGCTTGGGTACAAATTTGTAAAAATGCTTATGAATTTAAAAGTAGGTGAAAATGCTATAAATTTTAAAAAATCCAATAGAAGTCTATTGTCTAGCGTTCATGAAGAAGTTCCTCAATTCATAACAGATTACAAGATATTCGATTTTTTAAAAGAGCTAGGTGTGATTGAAAAGAAAACAAATAAGCAGAGTATAAAAACACCTACTAAAGTTGAATCTCCTACGATGTCTCATCAATCGCACCATGAAGAAAATGATCAACCGTTAGTAAGTTTTGCAAATGCTATAAATGGCGTAAAAAACTCGATAAAAAATAACAAATCACATATCATTAATATACATTTTGATTTTAAAAACAGCATAGATTACCCCCATCCTAAAAAGCAAGATGCAAATGAAAGTATTTTATTTAACGCATTTGGTTCGAATCTAGTAGCGGCTAACTATTATTGGAACAAAATTCCTGAAATGATAGTAGCTGTAAAAAATGCTGATTATTATAAATCTGCACAATTAGAAACATTGATTGGGATTCCTTCTAAAGAAAAAACTGATAATTTGTATAAAGATTTAGCGAATGTAAAGTTTAATGGGAATCTCTTTTCTATCGTAAATTATTTCGTGCTTTTGTGTATTATAAATAATAAATTTGATACTAATAGCAAAGGAGCCGTCCAGAAAAATGAAGTAGAAACTTTTATTAAAAATCACAATAAGTTTATTGAGTCTGGATTTTTAAAACGAAATACCACTGGAGGAAAAACAAAAATTGAATTGACACAAGATGGAAACGATATTATTAATCTAGTTAGTTTTATTATAAAAAATTTTCAAGCGAAAACTTTGTTAGATTGCTTTAAAAATAGAAAAAGTTACAAAGAGAAACATGGTGTCGAAGACGAGACAAAAATTAAATATGGAGAAAAATTAACAACTCCACAGCAACTTCTTGGGGGCGATTTAATCAATAAGCCATGTAACGCGATTAAAGCTATTTTAGCTATATATTATACACCTGCTTTAAAGCGAGCGATTTATGAAAGTGGAGATAGCAAATGTAAAACCATAAAAGAGGAGTTATTTTACGAATTAGATAAAGACCAACAAATCAACGCATCTAAAATTATAGGAGAACTAGGAGTAAAAGAGGACGATGATATCCGTACGATTCTAAGCACCATTAACCTAGATAAGAATATTACAGTACTTGATGCAAAGAATGGAATCAATGATATATGTGAATATGCAAATGATGTGTGTTATTGTGATACTATACTAATTAACTTTCCTGAAAAGAACAATAATTATATCAATGGAATTGAAAAAATTAAAGATACATTTGAAGCAATTAACATTGTGACTCAATTATCATTTTATATTCTTAACAAGAACAGCATAAAGCAAGCTAACAACGGAAAAGTTCAGTATGATAAGTTTAACGATAAACAAATAAAATCTATAAATTATGTCCTTCTAACAAAAAAGAGAAAAACAGCAGAAGTTGTTAGGAAGAAATATATTGCGAACATAGCTGATGTATACAGAATAATCGAAGATATAAAAGGTTTCGAACATAAAGGAAAACAAGAATCTGAAATTACAAATTATATCGTAGAACAAACAAAAGAATTTGATTTGCAAAGCTTAGCTGACGTTATAAATAACATGATATATCTCGATGCGCTAATTAATCAAAAACATGAAGGTCTTAAATGGCTTGTAAAATATTTGCAAGAAAATAAACAAAAATTCAGCGATAATTTGCTAGGGAAACTCGATGAATTGACAAATAAGCTATTTGATATTCTTGCAGAAGTCGATCTTATAGTAAATAAAGAAGGTCAAACACAAGAAAATGCAAAAAAAGAAATTAAAGCTGTAATCGAAACATATAAACAACAGGTTGTTGTAGATTCTTTAAAGTCTATCGTTAATATTACAGAAGTTATTACTAATAATGCACAAAATATGTGGCAGCTTCTAAACGCATTAGGTTATAGCGCCTTGAGCCAAACTGGTAAAAACCAAGAATATTTACAAAAACATCTCAAGAATAGTCGTGCGTACAATCTTAACTCTAGTGATAAGCCTGCTCAACCTAAAATGACTGGAGGCTCTGGACAGACAAATGGTAGTTTTGTAGATGAGTTAAACAAGAAATTTTCTCCAAACTCGCGAGAGCAGAAGGGAAATAAGCCTAATCCAACCCTTACCCAAGGTAAAGTTAAAGCTGCTAGTGCTGTTGCAGCATTGTTCGGAGGCAAAGCTAGACAATCGCGACCTGGAAATCAAGTACCTCCAGTAGGCGTTGTACATAAACCACAATCTCAAGGCACTGGAGGTTTACCACAACCTCCTTCTACTGGAACCACGCTACCACCTCCTCCTGCACCTGGAATGGCTCCACCTCCTCCTGCACCTGGAATGGTTCCACCACCTCCTCCTGTGCCTGGAACTGGAGGAACCATGCCACCACCACCTCCTCCTCCTGCGCCTGGAGCCGCACCTGTGTCACAAGTACATGTTACTAAGTTGATGCATGTAGACAAAAAAACTCCAATTGGATCTGCGAATACACAAGCTACTACTGGAGCAGAATTTAGTCAAGGTGGCGTGAACCATATAGTTTCACAAGGAGTGTTGCAAAGTGTTAAGCTTAAAAAAACTCAGCCTAACCCGGCATTTTCTAATACAGATGGCGATAGAGAACAAACAGATAATAGATTGCAGTCTGCATTGAGAGACGCATTAGACATAAGGCGTAGAGATATCGCCGGTAATTCAGAGGATAGTGATTCTAGCTCCGAGGATGATGATTGGTAACAATAGCAGTTATGGCTAAATAGCCATGAAACTAATTTCTCGTGTTTTTGTCCAAATAATTACTGCTTCTATTTTATAATCTGGATACAGCTTGGCTAAAATCAAGCTGTATTTTTGTATTTGCTTTTTGTACTCTTTTATATGTAAAAAAGGCTCCCCTGTTTTGAAGTCGACAATCACAAGTTTTCCATTGATAAGGCACAATTTGTCTATACGTATTTCACATTTTAGATCGTTGTCATAAATGCATAGCTCGTTTGCTAATGTGTTGTCGAAGTATTTCGATAACTTCTTGTCGTTTAGCACATTTACACATTCTGTAAATGCCGATTCGAAAAAAAGTCCAGTTAATTCGCTATTATTTGCTAATGCGAATTCACGCCAATATGACCTTTCGAATGACGGTAATTTTTGTAGCAAAAAATGTACGAATTCTCCATATAAAGCCTCAATATTTTTTTCTTCAGTCTGATAATAATTTATGTTTTTTACTTTCGAATCGTGAGTCCATTGATATGAATTTTTTAAATTTTCTATATCTTTTTCGCTTAAAAAACAATTTTGTTGTGTTTGTCGTGAGCTATTAACAACATCACAATTATAGAAAATTTCATCTATATTCTTATTAAAATAACTTGTAGAATTAACATTATTTAATACAACATTGTACCAACAATTTTCATTATTCTTTCGCTGCCCTTCCTTTGCAAAAACTATCAAGAAATCCTCAGCACGCGTAAATGCAACATACATCAACCGTATAGACTCAAGTCTCTTTTCCTCTTTTGCGACATCTATAAATAAATCGATTTTTTCTGTCGGTGCGCTTAAAACAGGAAATATACAAAAATTATTCATGCTAAGTATTTCGCTATTTCTTGTATTGTAAAAATCTGCATCCGCAATGATTACTATAGGAGCCTGCAAACCTTTCGAACCATGCGCTGTCATTAATTTTACACAATTTCCAGCGTCCGCTATATTTTGTTTCACTGGTCCATTTCTAGATTTAAACTCACTGATAAATCTATATAAAGAGCCGTTTACTTCTGAACCTATGTTTGTACATTGTTCAAGAAAAGAATAAAATAGACTTTTTGCATCGCTCTTATAGTTTTCTACAATGGTTTGTAAATCTCCATTAAATATCATATTTGAAAAAAAATCTGCAGGATTTTCGGCAGAACTTTCGATATATTTGCGTAATTTTTCTCTTATTTTTTTATAATTCTTTACATAACTTTCTCCTAAATTCCCAAGATTATCAAAAAAACTCCATAATGATTTTTCACACCTATTTGTGCAAATATTATGCAATTCAAGGTCAGAAATATTAGCAAAAGGTCCTTTTAAAACTCTAGCTGTTAACAGGTCGTTGTGTTGGAAACAGCTGAATTCAGCAAGCGCAAGCAAATCTTCAACTAGCAACTCGTCAGATAAATTTACATTGTCAGGACCAGACGAATTTATACCTAAATTACTCAATGCGTTTGCAACAGCTTGCATCAGATCACCACGATGTTGAAATAAAATCATGAAATCTTCTAGTAAAACATTTCGTTTTTTTGATGGAATATATACGTTTTTATCTAGAATATTTTTTATATAATTCGCTATATTTTCTGCTAAAACTTTTGTAATATCATCACCATCGTTATCAACTTTTATAATCGGCAGTATATTTACACATCCATTATCTGCAATTCGATTGCTTGAATGTTCTTCTCCATCGAATGCATCTTTGAAAATGTAGTTTACAAAATCTATGACTTCAGGCGTAGATCTATATGATTTTTGCAAAGAAACTTCATGCCAAGTTTGTCCTGATGATTTGCATTTTTCTCTAAACTCCTTGCGTTTTTGTTCGAATAAAGAACTATCAGCACCTTGAAAAGAATATATAGACTGTTTTTTATCGCCGACAATAAAAGCTGTTTTGCCAGAATTTTGGTGAGAGTAAAACTCATCAATTATCGGCGTAATTATTTCCCATTGTAAAGCACTGGTATCCTGGGCTTCATCAACTAAAATATGCTCAATATTGTTGCAAGTATTAAAAAGAGTAGCCTGATCATTTTTTAGTAAATCGACTGTATTTAAGAGCAAATCGTCATAATCTAAGATGTTTCTGCTAGCCTTTATTTTATTGTATTCTTTGATTAAATCTAAGACTAAGCTGAAAAATCGTATATTAAAATTATTATTAATATTCGCATGTTCTATTTGTGTATACTTGAAAAATATTTCGCCAAGTTCTCTTAAACTTTCAGATATATCATATTTATTTATAATATCTTTTGTGAGAATTCTGGTTCTAATTTTATGTTCATTTGTAAGAAATATTTTTTTAAACTCATCTGTGTTTTGCTTAAAATCAGCAAAATTTTCAGAGAAAATCTCTTGTATTTTTAAAGCATTTTCGGCTGAATTTTCAGCAAATGCGTCTAGTATTTTATTGAAATCATATTTTTCTTTATATTCATTAAGTTCTTTTTTTAAAAAATCAACATAACTTTGATTTTCATTATCAAAAAATGCATTATAAATTTTGCAAATATCCTCTCTGGAATTTATATTGAATTTATAGAAGAATATTCTAATTTTTGATATAGAATTTTGGATAGTATCTAATAAACTACCATTCATAAATACCAAATCAGAAATTTCTGATAAGAAATCGTGTTCTTTAGCAAAACACAAATTCGTGTAAGCTTCTTCAAGTAATTTATTTGATGTTGTTTGATCGCAAATTGTTGCTCCAGAAAACGCCAAATTATCATCACAATTACAAGCTAAAATACTCTGGCAGAAACTGTGAATAGTTTGTATTCTCACTCCATTTTCAGTGACCTTTTTAATAATACTTGATATATTTATGTTATTATTCTCCTTGATTCCAAGTCCTGCAAGAAATGCGTTCATTTGTGTTAGATCATATGTCTTTAAATTACTCAAGAATGTCAGTAATCGTTGCTGCATTTCTATTGCTGCATTTTTTGTAAACGTAATGCATAGTATTTTTTCTGGTTTTACGCCTGCTAATAGAAGAGATATTATTCTGTCGATCAGGTTTTTTGTTTTTCCAGAACCAGCGGATGCAGAAACCCAAATTGATGAATTGATATCTGTAATATTATTCATTATTAACAGTACTCCTTTATTCTGCCAAGATGCGAATATTCATTATAATGTGCATCTAAATTTTGCTCGAAATTGCTTTTTTCTACAAAAAACTTATTCAGAAGATTTGTTAATTCTTGGCGATATTTTTCTAAAAATTCATCTATATTTTTTACATCTCGATGCTTTATGATATCGTTTAGTGTTATTTTCTTTTGATTATTTCTACTTTTCCCAAGCTGCAAAAGCAGAAAATCATTGATATTTTCATTTTGCGAGAAAATTAAAGATTCTATTCCTATTTGAGGTTTTTGAAAGTTGATAATCTCAGCAATAGTAGGAAGCTTGCCTGTTTTAAAATCTGTAATAATTATACTGTCATTGTATCTATCGATTCTATCAGCAATACATTTAATTTTCACATTTGTCTTATTGGCTAATTCTATAATAAGTTCGCCTGAATGTTCTATAAAAGTTTCGTCGTTGTTTTGGATATTTTTCGTATAATAAAACAAAATCTTATCTATACATATAAGTAAATCTTTTTTGTAAATATCTTTTATTTTTGATGAATTAGCTAGATCTATTATTCTATTTTTTATTAATTGTTCTCTATCTTGAGAGAAAAATTTTTCTATATTTTTTTCAATATATTCTATAGATTTATGAATAATACTTCCGCGAATCGCTCTAAAATTATCATGATTTATTTCTAAATTTATTACAGGAAGTTTTAGAATTTTTTTCGCATAAAACTCATAAGGATTATTCGCGAGATCACATATATCAGTTACAGAAAGTTCTATACATGTTGAGTTTAGATCATTTATGCCTATAGAAGTTTGTATATTGCGATTCAGAACACTAATGTTTTTTTTCTTCTCATTTGTGCATTCTTCCTTAAATTTATTGAAGCAGTCTAATTGAATTTTTTCAATATTAGCATTAAAACATTCTAGGTATGAGCTCATATTAGTTCCTGAAATCGGCCCTGTTGTCGCATTGGAAAATATCATTGCTTCTGCACTTGATGCTAAAGTAAAAAACAAATCTATTAAATTTAAATTGCGTCTGTTAGCCCAGTCCAGAGATAATTTTTCGCGAATTTCATTAGTAACGAAAAAATTCTCATTATCTTTTTGCCAGCTGGAATCATTAAAATTACAGACGATGCAAACATCTGGCTTTATTAGTTGTGCTTCTATTGGAGCTAATATTCTTATTCTTTCAGTAAACCCGATAGGCGTTCTTTCTGTAATGTCTTTTACAATATCTCGTATTAAAAATATTACATTTTCAGTGTCTAAGTTTGTTATATTTAAAGTAGATAATAGATTAAATATTTGGGCAACTATTTTGATAGTGTTCTTATCTTCTAACAAAGTATGCAAAATTTCATGAAATAATGTTTTAAATGTATCTAAAAAGATTTTAATGTTATCTTTGTCTTTATGAAAAATTTGATAGTGTTTTAGAATTATATCTAGAATAGATAATATAAATGTATCTTTATTGTTTGCAACAATTATGCTGTAGTTATCTATAAAATTTCCAAAAATAGTTTTGTGTTTAGTGTATAAATATCCTAAACTTTCATAAAATTCTTGAATACTTCTGCGATACTTTATATCTAATTGGTTTGTAATCTTTTCAATAGAAGAAAACAGTTGTAAAACAGACTGAATAGAAAAGTTATCAGAAAAACAGTTTAATAGATTTATAAAGAATTTTCCGATGTCAGTATCTACAAATTTTTGTCCGCTTGAATTATCTGGATAAATTTGAAAATTTAGCAATGCTTTCTCTAGGATACAATTGAAGTGTTTGTTATTGGATACAATTGTAATATCACGGTTTTCTAGCAAATATTTGTTTGCTAAAATTGCTATGTTTTCAGCTTCTTCGTATATGTTTTTTTGTTCTAATAAATATATCGTTTTCGTAATAGTGTTTGGTTTATTAATTGTCGATTTTAAACCTAGGTAATGTGCACATTTTTCTGAACCAAATAAATTTTCTTGTTGAATAAAAATACAATGAGCATTATTACAATAGTACTTTATTAAATCCATTATGTATCTATGAGCGAAATTAAATCCAGCAATTATGGTAATCTGCTTTTTTGATAGTTTTTCTTTTTCTAAAGAAATAATATAAAATGCTTTATCATTTATGTAATTTTGTACACTATCTAATTGCATTGAATTGGCTATACATTCTGATAATTTATCATTAATAGTATGCATAGATTGGCTGCAATAAGCTGATACATCTTCAAGAGATAATTTCTCAAAAAATAGTTGTTCTATAAATTTCAATATATCTTTTGCTAAGGAAAGTCGTGAATAAAATGAGCTATTAAATCTTATTATCTTATATATATCTAAGATTGGTATGATTTGAGTGAATTGATCTATTTGATCATCATTAGTGAATTTGCTTTTGCTAAGTGGACAAATAATCTCTGGAATAATCGTTGTTATGCCACAATCAAAAAATTTTTTTCTTAATTTTCTGCAGCTTCTTGTAGTAGGTAAAAAAATCTTTATATTTGTTGTATCTTTACAATCTAAATTCTTAAAAAAAATTCGAATTATTGAATTTAAAAAATCATCTTGAGCTGGAATATATATGCATTCATTCATAAAAATTCAACTATTCTCTTTTTCCCGCTAAATTTGAATTTCAGCTTTTTGCTCTTTTTAGGTAAATGCTTTTCTATTAATTCAGGCCATTCTATTATTGATATTTTATCATGCAACTCATCTAAAATTCCTATATTTAGTATATCATCAAATGTTTCTAAACGATATAAATCTGCGTGTAGAATTGTACATACATCAGAATCGTATGTTTTAATAATGTTAAATGTCGGACTTTGAATTGGTAGAGTAGGGGAAGTTAATGCTTGAATAAAATATTTTGCAAATGTCGTTTTCCCACATCCTAAATCGCCAAAAAGTGCTAAGCAATCTCCTTTAGTAGAGGCTAATGCTAACTTTTCTGCTAATTGCTTGGTATCATTTTCATCTGAAATATCTATAACGTTCATAGCATAACGTCTCTTTTTATTTGATAAAATTATTTATAAAGCATTGTAAAAATTAGCAGATAATCAAGCGAATCGTTACGTTTATTAAAGTTTTTTGTTTACATCTGTAGATGCTGAATCTGTCGATATATTTGCTTTTTTCAAATGTATCGAATCTACATTTTCTAAGACTCCTTTTTGATTAAATTTTATTCTCACATTTTTTTCTTTGATAATAGAATCTTTTCTTAATGGCACTCTGACTTCTTTTTTAGATAAGTATACCCACTCATCTTTAGTGATCATCATGTATGGAGAACCGCATTTTTGCAGTACATCTTCATACTTATCTACGCCAATTTTTAGCTTTTTTAAATTGTCGCCAGGTATATAAGTTCCTCTTGTATCTATGTTTTTTTCGCAGGATGATAAGCATAATAAAACTATCGCTATAGAAAAAAGTGGTTTGATCATTTATTTTCTCCATTTAGAATATTTTTTAACGCTCTAGAGCTTCTAAACGTTACGCAACGGCTAGCAGGAAGATCTACCATCCCATCTGTATTTGGATTCCTAACGGATCTTGCTGCTTTTTCTCTGACAATAAATGTTCCAAAATCTTGCAATTTTACGTTTTCTCCAATTGCTAAAGCTTCAGATATTTCATTAAAAAATATACTTACACAATCATCAAGTGTACTAATAGGTAATTTCACATATTTAAATATATGATTTCCTAATGATATCTTTGTCGTTAATGCTTTTTCAAATTCTTTCATATCTGTTCTCACATTTTGATATATGAAGCACCCCATGTAAATCCGGCTCCCATAGAGACCAAAATAACATTTTTCCCTATAATTTTTTGTTTGTGGCTTGCCATAGCTAGCGGAATCGATGCAGCGGAGGTATTGGCGTGTTCATCTACAGAAACTATCACCTTTTCCATTGCAAAGTTTAAGGATTCAGCTAATGCGGAAATAATTCTCAAATTAGCTTGATGCGGAATAAGGAAATCTACATCACTTTGTGTGAGATTATTTCTATGCATAATTTCTGAAACAGCGTTTTTCATAACCTCTATTGCAGATCTGAAAACTTCTTTTCCATTCATTTGGACAAAACCTGAGTTTTGAGTGCTAGAAACTCCTCCATTTGTTTTTAATTCATCTATACATCCATTGGAAAATAAAATAGTATCCTGAATGCCTTTGTCAGATAAATCTGAAGATTCTAATACTACAGCACCTGCACCATCTCCGAACAAAACGCAGCTAGACCTATCATTCCAATCTACTATCTTAGAGAAAGTGTCAGCCCCTACGACTAATGCTCTTTTTATCTTCCCAAGTTTTATATATGAATCTGCTACATCCATTGCATATAAAAAACCACTGCACGCTGCACTTAAATCAAATGCAAATGCATTTGGAATGCCTAGTTCTTTTTGAATAATTGTTGCGACAGATGGAAATGTTAAATCTGGTGTTACTGTTCCTACGATGATTGCATCTATATCAGATGGTGAAATATTAGCGTCTACTAACGCGTTTTTGCATGCATTCATAGCTAGATCAGATGTTTTCTCATCTGATGATACTATGAATCTCTGTTTAATACCTGTCCGTTGAACTATCCACTCATTAGAAGTATTTAAATGACTAGGTAGGTCTACATTATTTACACATTTACTAGGTAAAAAAGACCCGAATCCTGAAATAACAGAGTGCATGAGAGATCTCCACTAAAATGAATCTACTTGTTCTAACGTAGTTTGTTTAGCTTCTAGCTGCTGCCTAATCCTTTCAAATATATTATCGGAAAGAACATCAATTGCAAATTTTATCGCGGCTTCAAACCCAACTGAATTGCTATTTCCATGTGCTTTCACGACTAATCCATTTAGCCCAAGTAATATAGCTCCATTGTGCTTTTGTGGATTATATTGCTGTGCCATATTTTTTAACTTTTTCATCAATAATGCTGCTGATATTTTTGATATTATTCCAGAGCGGAACATATTTTTGAATTCATTTAAGACAAAACGGGCAGCGCCTTCCATTGCTTTTAACGCTATATTTCCAGAAAAACCATCTGCTACAACAACATCAACATCACCATTTATAATTTTATCTGCTTCAATATATCCGATATAAGAATGGAACATATTTGAAATTATGGCTGCAGTGTCTTTAATCAAATGACTGCCTTTTCCAGATTCTGAGCCTATATTCAGGATAGATATAGATGGATTTTCTTTGTTAAAAACAGATCGAGCAAGAGCTTCGCCCATAACAGCAAATTCAACTAGATTTCTAACACTACATTCAGCATTAGCTCCTAAGTCGAGTACTATCGATCTACCATTCTTACCAGGAACAGCCGTTGCCAAAGCAGGCCTATCTATGCCGCTCATAGTATTGAGAATAATCTTTGAAAGAGACATCAAAATACCAGTATTGCCAGCTGATATTGCTAAATCTGCCTCTCCATTTTTTACAGCACTAATAGCCATACCCATGCTAGATGATTTTGCCTTTTTTAATGAGTTTAATATAGACGAATCTGCATCGACAAAATTATCTGCGTGGACAATCTCAATACTTTCTTTGCGCTCAATATACGCGTCTACAAGCTGATGCAAAACATGAGAATCACCATACAATTTAAAACGTACTCCGTTTTGAATCGAGTTTGCGACGCCCTTTACAGCTTCCTCTGGGCCTAAATCACCGCCCATAGTATCTATCGCGATCTTTCTTTCTTTACACATACTCTGGACAGCTTCCGCGCTAGTTAAATAAAATTATTGAGCGCTAATTCTTTTATCTTTCAATATTTGCATGCCGTTATATTGACCGCATACTTCACATGCATTGTGAGGCATTACAGTCGCACCACAATTCTTACATACGCCAAGACCATTAAAACGCTTTAAAGCTAAATGTGAACGTCTTAAATCTCTGCGCGATTTAGATACCTTTTTCTTTGGAACAGCCATACAAAACCTCTAATAAATCAATATAATAAAATTTCTTCTAGTATACCAAATCGCGTTTTTAAAAACAATATTTGTGTTATTTCCAATGTTTATTCGTGATTGATAGTTTTTGCTTAAGTATACAAGATCTTTTATATTCTTTCTAAATAGTGATTACATCAATATTAAATTTTCATTTTTTTTATATATGTTGAGTAATGCTTCTTTGTTTATTGTGATGTTACTTGCGATTTTATTGGCTATTTCTAATAAATTTTGTTGTTTAGATAAATCGCAGTACTTGAATGAATTAAAGCCGCTTTGCTCTGTTCCTAAAATATTTCCATATCCACGTATACGCATGTCAGCCTCGCTTAGCTCAAATCCATCATTAGTATTTTTCAATATACTCAACCTATTAATTCCATCTTTTGAAATATTATTTCCATACAGAAGTATACAGTATGACTTATCTTTTCCTCGTCCGACTCGCCCGCGTAATTGGTGAAGTTGAGATAGACCAAAATTTTCTGCGTTTTCTATAACAATAATATTTGCGTTTGGAACATCTATGCCAACTTCTATAACGGTTGTAGATACTAATACTTTAAATTTATTGTCTTTAAAATCATCTAGAGCTTTTTGCTTTTCTTCTGATTTCATTTTTCCATGCAAAAAACCTACAGACGATATGCGATTTTTTAGATAATCAAATCTATCAGATACGTTAGACATTTTTTTAGTTTCAGATTCTTCTATAAGAGGGCATATCCAATATACTTGTTGGTCGAATACATTTATTCTGGCAATAACATCATCTATCCTCTTTTGGCTTAATATAGCTGTTTCTATAGGTTGTCTATATTTAGGCTTTGTTTTAATAGTTGAAACGTCTAGATCCCCAAATATGCTAAGGACTAACGTTCTTGGGATTGGTGTTGCAGATAGGTATAGTGAATTTACTCCCTTTCCTTTCTCTATTAATTTTAGCCTTTGCATTACGCCGAATCTTTGCTGTTCATCTATCACAACTAAACCAAGTTTTTGAAACTCGATGTTGTCTTCAAGTAATGCATGCGTTCCAATAGCAATATTTGTAAATCCAGATTTTAAACAGCGAATTTGGCTATCTCTGTATTTACGATTTTTAGCGATAATCAAATCTATATTAATATGTAGATCTTTTGCTAATTCTTTGATTTTTTCATAATGTTGTGTGGCTAAAACTTCTGTCGGAGCAATAAACGCAACTTGTCCTCCTCCAGAAATTACGCTTAGCATTGATAAAAATGCAACAACAGTTTTTCCTGATCCGACATCGCCTTGAATTAACCTGTTCATTGGCTTTTGATTTGATAAATCTGCATAAATGTCTTCTAAAACCGTCTTTTGGTCATCTGTAAGATCGAATGGCAAATTTACTTTATTTATGAAATTATCGTTTTTTGCGAAAGCCGAGCCTGTAATTGACTCGACTTTTTTTCTTATATTCATAAGGCCAATTTGGTTGGCTAAAATTTCATCGAAAGCTATTCTTTCTCTAGGTTTAGAAAAAATAGAAATATCTTCATATGATTTTGGATGGTGAATTTTATATATTGAATTAACAAACGATTCCCAGCCATTCTCTTCTAAAATTTGCTCTGGAATCCATTCGTCAATATCTTCTACAAGTTTTAAAACTTTTCTGATTTGCATCGAAATAAATTCATTTGAAAGATTCGCGATTGTTGGATAAATCGGTTCTACTCCGTTCCAATATTTGGCAATGTCCAGTTTTCCGACTTTGTCTGGATGAGCCATTTGTAAAGAGTTTTTGTATCTACTTATACGTCCGCTAACGGATACCTGCTCTCCGATTGGATAAAGCTTTTTGATTGTTTTTAAATACCAAGAAAAATAGCTTATATAAAACTCACCATAATCACTAGAACAAACGATTTTAAATGGTTTTGCTTTATTTGATGGAATTTCATAATCACAAACTGTAACTACTGCATTGAAAAAAGGCAGTCTTCCATCTACCTCATCTTTGCATGAATTTGCTTTTAAGCATTTCTCTAAATTATCTGTTATTTCTAAAACAGAAGAAGGGAAATGCATGAGCAAATCGATGACTCGTTCTCCACAACATTTGATTAATAACTTTTTGGAATAGTCAGAAAGCAGTAAATATTTAGAAAATGGCTCAAATAGTTTATTCATTTAGTTTGAGTTCGCAAATACTTTGTTTATTAGTTCTGTTAGCATTATATCGTCTTTATATTGTTCCAAAAATTCTTTTTCAACTTCTTTTTTATCTGCTTGCAAATTAAGTAAGTTTTTAAGAGACGTAACGCAGCTAATTTGCTTTTCAAGCATTTTTTTATAATAATCATATGAAAGATTATGAATCGGATCTAAATCCTCTATATCTTTTGTTCGGGCGGAAATGAATGCTTGTATATTTTGTTCCGTAAATTTGCTTTTATCAAAGTCTCCGTTTGTCGTTTTGAAGCTTTCAAATGCCGACCTGTATTTCAGGCATCCTGAACAACCTTCGTATACAGGAAAGAGTGGCAATAAACATCCTAGTATCATATATTTTTTCATTATTTCCTCTAATAAATATTAAATTAATCTTACGACTGAATAAGTATATAGTCAATGATAGATTTACTATTGATCTATTGGGCAGACTAAACGCGATATATAGCGAATTTTCTCAAATTATTTGACATAGTATACAATTTTACGATTATGTATAATAATTTTAGTACAAAATTCCTATGGCTTCTTTCACTTGCTTGATTGTCGCTTGTGCTGTTTTTTGTGCTTTTTCTGTGCCTTCTAATGCTACTTCAAGTGCATAATTAGTATCGATTGACGCTCTTTTTTCTCTTATCGGTTTAAGCATGCTTTGCAAAGTTTCATTTAGTAGCTTTTTTAGTGTCATATCACCAAGGCCGCCTTTTTTATATTTTTCTTTCAAGTCTGCAACTTCATTTTTATCATGATAAAAAGCGTCTAAATACTCAAAAACAACATTTCCATCAACGTTTCCCGGATCTGAAACTTTAATGTGATTTGGATCTGTATACATAGAAAAAACTTTGTCTTTTATTTCGTCCGCACTGTCTGATAAAAAAATTGCATTTTTTAACGACTTTGAAGCTTTTGCTCTTCCGTCAATTCCGACTAATCTAGGAGTGTGACTGAGCATTAATTCTACTTCTTTTAAGCAGTCAGTTTCGTATATGCGATTGAACTTCCTAACAATTTCATTAGTTTGTTCTATCATAGGCGCCTGATCTTCTCCGGCAGGTACAAGTGTTGCATTGAATAGTGTTATATCTGCTGCTTGACTTACTGGATAGCACAAAAAACCGGCTGGGATTGATTCTTGGAATCCTCTAAGTTGTATTTCTGTTTTAATTGTAGGATTTCTTTGTAGTCTAGACATAGAAACTAGATTTAAAAAAAACATTGTCAATTCTGCCAATTCTGTGATTTTTGATTGGATGAAAATTATGCTTTTTTGTGGATCTATCCCAACAGCTAAATAATCTTTTATGACTTCTGCAACATTCTGAGTGACAAGTTTAGGATTCTCAAAATAGTCTGTAAGTGCTTGTATATCTGCAATCATTATATATTGTAAATATTGCTCTTGTAGATAAACACGTTGCTGTAAAGAGCCTACAAAATGTCCAAGATGTAAACAACCAGTCGGTCTATCACCTGTTAAAATTACATGTTGCATAAATCACCGAAAAAGATGGTGCCCCTGGCCGGAATCGAACCAGCACGCCCTTGCAGGCAATAGATTTTGAGTCTATCGCGTCTACCAGTTCCGCCACAGAGGCATAAATTGGTTGCGGGAGAAGGATTTGAACCAACGACCTTCAGGTTATGAGCCTGACGAGCTACCAAGCTGCTCTATCCCGCGACAGTAACTATGTTAAGTATATATTCTTCAAAAGGCATTGTCAACTCACAACACGCAACTTTTTGAAATTGCAGATTAATCATATATCCTGTTTGATAACATTATTTAGTGAATTTTGCGATTTTCTGGCTGTTAAACTACAAATTTCGTTTTTATTTGCTAACATCGATCACGATTCTATTACAGATATTAAATATTTTATGTCTGATGATATATCTGGATCCGCGTTCAATGCTTCTTCTATTTTCTTTACAGAGTGCAAAACGGTCGTATGATCTCTCCCTCCGAATTTACGGCCGATTTCTGGGAAGGATAATCGAGTCAATTGTTTTGCTAAGTACATAGCTACTTGTCTAGGTAATGTAAATTGTTTTAATCTGCTTGATGATGTTATATCAGAAATTTTTATTGAATAATGATTGGCTACTGCTTTTTGTATATCTTCAACTGATATTTTTCGCTCATTGCTTCTGATTAAGTCAGATAAAATATCCTTTGTGAAATCTAATGTGATTTCTTTTCCAACAAATTCGGCATGCGCTATTACCCTATTTAGTGCTCCTTCTAGCGCTCTTACATTTGATGTAATTTTGTTTGCTAAAAATTCTAATACTTTGTTCGGTACAAAAGTTTTAGAGTTCATTATTCTACTTTGAAGGATGCCTAATCTCAATTCGTATGATGTTGGGTGAATGTCTGCAACAAGGCCCCATCCTAATCTAGATTTTAATCTGTCTTCCATCCCATCTAAATCTGACGGAGATTTGTCTGCTGATATAATGACTTGTCGACTGTTGTCAACTAGGCTATTAAATGTGTGAAAAAATTCCTCTTGTGTCGAATCTTTCCCGCAAATAAACTGTATGTCATCTATCATAAGCACATCTACAGAGCGAAACGAGTCTTTAAATTCCATCATATCTTTGTATCTAACTGCTTTGATGAAATGATACATGAACTTTTCGGCGGAAAGGTATACAACACTTCTATTCGGTGAGCGTTTTTTTATTGTCCATGCAATCGCGTGCATTAAGTGCGTTTTGCCGAGGCCGACTCCTCCATACAAAAATAAAGGATTAAATACTACAGAATCAGATTCAGCAATTCTCATAGCCGCTGCATATGCGAACTCATTTGGTTTTCCAACAACGAAATTTTCGAATGTTAAGTTTGGGTCTAAAGCAATTCCAATATTATTTGTATCACTCTTATTTCGAGGCGCTTCATCATTTACCGAAATATCATTAGGGAATATTTCATCAATCGTATTTTGTTGCTCTTGGTCTCCTTGTTCTGAAACAATAACGTCAATATCAGATATAGATGAATCTAATGACCGAATTATTTCTAAAATCAAATCGTGATATCTTTGATGTATCCAATCTCTTGAAAACCTATTACGAACATAGATACAAAAAATACCACTATCATAAGATACATCTAATACAGAGTCTATCCAGCTGTCTACAACATTTTTCCCATAGCGAGAAGACAAAGAACTACGAACAGATTCCCATAATTGCAAACATTTCGTATGTTCCATTGTCTGTCCAAATTACTCTGCTATAGTTTTTTTTAGCAAGCAGTGCAATTTTGATATTTTTCTTGCAGCTGTATTCTTGTGTAGTACGCCTTTAGAAACACCTTTTTGTATTTCAGACTGCGCATCTGAAAAAGCGACTTTTATAGCTACTGAATCTCCGCCTGCAACAGCACTAAGAAACTTTTTTATAAAAGTCTTAATTCTACTTTTTCTTGCCGTATTCCGCGCTGTACGTTTTGCTGTCTGTACTACACGCTTTTTTGCTGACTTTGTATTAGCCATTAAAATTCTCCGAAACTCACGCGAATTATAATTGAAAGTATTATAAAAATCAAACATGAGGATGGTGTTAGTTTTTGATAATTGATTAATTTATTCGATTGTTGATTTTTGTTCACATATTTTGTAAGAGTGATATTGACAAATGATGAATTAGGGAATATATAAACGCATATAACTATTTGAAAAACTTTTTGGTACATATGCAAAACAAATTTTTATCTTATTGGTGTCCAGAGCTGTTTCTTTGTTTAAAGAAATATTCAAAATCTGATTTTTTTTCTGATATAAAGGCTGGAATTCTAGTTGCTATTGTGGCATTCCCTTTGTTTATGACGTTCGCCATTGCTTCAGGTGTCTCTCCTTATGTTGGAATAGTAACATGCGTTGTGGCAGGCGGTTTAGCTTCAATTTTGGGCGGAGCGAGATTTCAAATCGTTGGCCCAACTGGTGCTTTTACTGTTATTGTCTTTAATATTATTCAAGAGCATGGTATTGACGGTTTGTTAACGGCTTTGTTCTTTGCTAGTTTAATGATCATTGGATTTGGTCTATGTAAAATGGGAACGTTAATTCGTTACATACCATATCCAATTACTTCTGGTTTTACTGCTGGTATTGGCTTGTCAATTATAGCTTCACAAATTGGGAATTTTTTGGGGATGCAGATAGAGAATATTCCTGTTAAATTCTTTGATAAAATATCATGCTATTTTTCAAATATAAATCACGTTAATATGTATGCTTGCATTCTAGGGGTAGCATCTTTAATTACTTTACAAATATTGCAAAAGAAAAGACCAAATTTCCCAAGGTACCTTTTTGTATTATTTATCGGAATCGTGTATTCATACTGCTTTTCTGATGTTGGAATTGATACAATAGGAAGTAAATTTGGTACACAATCTTTTTCTCTCCCATCATTCAGGTGGCCTGAAAATGTTTTCAATTTAGATACAATGCACGTTCTTTTCCCATCAGCATTTGCTATAGCATTTCTTGGTAGTATTGAAAATTTATTAGGAGCTTTAATTTCGGATAATCTTTCTGGAAAGACGCATAGGCCGAATTTGGAATTAGTAGGACAGGGGATAGCAAATTTATTCGCATCATTTTTCGGCGGAATTCCAGCAACTTGCGCTCTTGGTACTACTTCGTTGAATGTAAAAGCTGGGGCTAAAACTCCTATGGCTGGCATATTTAATGTATTATTTATAGTAGTATTTATAGCATTTTTGGGTGGGTATGTTCAGTCAATCCCAATGGCTTCTCTTGCTGCAATGTTGATTTCTGCTGCTTGGAGTATGGCTGCATTTGATAGAACAAAATATATTATGTTCGCCCCAAAAAGAGATAGTTCAGTATTTTTAGCTACTATTATTGCAACATTGCTTTTTGACATAGTATTCGCAGTTGAACTAGGTTTAGTCCTCTCAACTTTATTGTTTATAAAAACGAATATAGATACTATGGATATAAATACCGTTATAGAGACAGATGAAAATGGTAGTGAAATTGTGAAAATAAAAGGTAATATATTTTTTGGGACTAGTTATATTCTAACTAATGTTTTAAATAATCTGCCAAAAACACATAAGTCGATTCAAATCGATATGCATGATGTTTCTTTCATAGATGTTAGTGGGGCTAGAGCGCTGAGAGAATTCGTTGAAAAAGTGAAAGAAAATAATATAGATGTTTATTTGGTAGGGCTAAATGCAAGAACGATTCATGTTCTACAAAAGATGGATAAAAAACATGTGGATTTGTATGGGCATATTCAGTTGTAGTTTTACATTGATATATTACATATAGATAAAAATGAACATATAGTGTATTTTATATATTAAGTATTTTGGTCGGTGATTAATGCGTGGTTTATTCGGAATAATGTTGCTACTTTTCGTTTGTTTTTTAATAAGCGAAGATAGGAAAAACGTAAATTTTAAAGAAGTCATTGTAGGCGTTATTTTACAGTTTTTTCTAGCTGTATTGCTTCTCAAGATGCCTCTGATCAATACATTATTCTTGAAAATTACAAATGCAATTTGGACTTTGAAGCTAGCTACAGATGCCGGAACGAAATTTGTTTTTGGATATATTGGCGGAGGTTCTACTCCGTTCGAGGTATCAAATCCAAGTAATTTGTTTGTTTTTGCATTTCAAGCGTTGCCTATGATTATGGTTATAAGCGCTCTTTCTATGCTTTTGTTCCATTGGGGCGTTTTACAGAATGTAGTGCAATTTCTTGCTAAGCTTTTGAAACGTGTAATTAACATAGGTGGAGCTTTATGTGTTGTCGCATCTGCAAAGCTATTTGTTGGGCAAACAGAGGCTCCATTATTAGTCCGTCCTTATTTAGATAAATTTTCTAGGAGTGAATTGCTTGCTGTAATGACATGTGGATTGGCTACTACATCTGGCACAGTGTTGGTTTTGTATAGCACAATTTTAGAAAATGTTATACCAAATTCATTAACTCATATATTCACGGTTACGGTGATCAGTATTCCTATTTCTATAGTTATTGCTAGGATTGTGGTTCCTCAAAAAACTGAGGGTATCGGAGGGAAATTAGAAGTTCCTTATAATTTCTCAAATTCTATGGATGCGATTTCCACAGGAACATCTGACGGATTGATGTTAGTTTTGCATATTGCTGCAATGCTTGTTGTAATGCTAGCATTTGTTGAGCTCGTAAATCAAATTTTACTTTTGTTGCCATCAGTATATGGAGAGCCGGTAACTCTTCAGAGAATATTTGGAGTTATAATGGCTCCTGTCGCTTATTTAATTGGCGTTCCACTAGATGAATCTATACTGGCAGGTGGTTTGCTAGGTATGAAAATAGTTACAAATGAGGTCGTCGCATTTATTAAATTAAGTCAGATATACACTCAATTGTCAGATAAAAGCGCTTTGATTATGTCTTATGCCTTATGTGGTTTTGCGAACTTTTCAAGCTTAGGTATTATTGTCGGGGCTTACTCTAAATTAATTCCAAATAGAAATAAAGAAGTAGCATCATTGTGTGTAAAGGCTTTAATTGGTGGAGTCATGTCTACATGTATAAGCGGAGCAATTATCGGAATCTTAAATTAAACGGTTTTGCGCTTGAGCAAAACTAATCGACTTTTGTCAAAATATAAATGCATTTGCATTTTTGGTGATTTATGTGATACTATAATTTAGTTATTTTGTTTTTTCACTATAAACAAGATACAGTGTGCTTGGTATCAATATAGTAGCTCCTACTATTACATTTATTCCAGGAAACTCTCTAAAGAATATTATTCCGAATAATGCTGATATTAGAAATTCTACGTATCTGAATGGGGCTAGAGCTGAAACATCTGTAGCGCTAAATGCTTTAAAAATAAAATATTGCATTGCATTTCCACCGATCCCAAGGAAAAACAAGCCTGCTAATTCAGTATTTGTTGGTGTTTCCCATGATGATAATGCAAACGGCAAGCATAGTATTGTTGTGATGATTGAAAAATATAACATCATTGTTATTGGATGCTCTGAAATGACCATTTTTTTGATCATAATGTCTTGTACGGAAAATACAAAAGCAGAAGCGATGGGAATTAAGTATAAGTAATTAAAACTAATTTCTGAAGAAAGTTCTGTCGAAGAAAAAACAGAAATTGATGTAAGGCCAATAAATCCAATAATAGTTGCAAACCAACGGTTTAAGCTAACTGTTTCATTTAGAAATATTTTAGATAGGACTAATATAAAAAGAGGGATTGTCCAAAATATTGTAACTACTTCCACTAATTTTAGATGTATAACTGAATATATGAATGCAGAAAATCCTACAAATCCCAAAACACCTCTTAAAATGTTTAGAAACAACATGTTTGTTTTGAATGCAGAATTTTTAAGTTTCAATATGAACGGAATTAATGTAATAAATGTAAAAAAGAAGCGAAAAAACATTATTTCCATAGGGGGTAATCTTTGTCCAATAGCCTTTGTGATTACGTCGTTAATTCCGCTAACGAACATCATAAGAAAGAGAAAAAATACTCCTTGAGCGTAGCCTTTTTCTGAGAGCCAGTTGGTCAAAATTTTTAGCATAGTTTATTCCAAAAACAACGATGCGGATTTTAATATATTTTTGAGTGAAAAGGAACCTCGTTAATTTATGTTTACATATATGAAAATTTTTGATTGCAACAAATTAATAGTAAAACTTTATATTTAGGAGATAAAAAATGAAATTTTATATGAAATATTCGAATTGTAAAAAAGAAGATGAAATTTTTGGTATTAGAATTACCAATAGATCAAACTCTTTAGCTATAGCAGAGATAGATCTTAGTGCAGAAAAAATAGAAGATGCAAAAAATATATGTTCAGAACATGTAGAAATATTTGCATGTGAAAATCAAAATGATATTAAATTATTTCACGGAAAAACTGCGAATTTTATAAAAGAAAACAGGAATGGAATTATTACAATAAGGGCAATCGCAAAAATAGAAGATTTCAAAACTTTAGATGAAATTTTAGAAAATTTTCAACAAGGAGAAATGTATTCTGAGAATCTAGATTTTGGAGGTACGAAAGAACATATAATAAATAATCAGCCTTATTCATACTATTATGATGACATAAATAATCAAATAAAATTAACACCGATAATAGGTATGAAAAATGTGAAAAAAATTTCGAAAGAAATGTATTTTCAAGAGTCTATGCAAATTAGACATCGAAATAAACAAATATCTAAAATCAATGTAAATATTGAAGCGCAATGGATCCAGTCAGCTGAAGGGGATATAAATTTATATCATATGATAGCATCAAAATTTAAAAATGGAATAATCAATTCTTTGACTGATATATCAAAGCAATGGGTAAACATAGAAAAATCTTTGCCAAAGTGTAGTTATAAGATTATGGAGTTTTATTTAAGGCAAATTTCTGCTCCTGGAAAAGGTATGGCATGCTCTAATTTTATAGAAACAGACGATGGACAAAAAGTGCTATTTAAAAGATTTTGGTATGACGGTGCATTAAAGTTATATTGGAGTTATTCTCAGAAATACAAAGAGTATGCAAAATTTAATATAAGAAATACAGCGTTTAACAAACAAAGTACAAGCGGAATAACTAAGGATATTACTGTAAAAATTCCTATTAAATACATTCCTGATAATTCAATAAAATCATTTTTTAGTACTAGTGATGGTAAAATAGCTATCAGAAATTTCGCCTCTCAAGCTTTTAGCGCAATACTTGCTGCAGAAAGAGATATAGAAGTAAAGATTACTGGTGAGTTTAAATATCTCAATGGTATAACAACTAATGATACAGTCGAGCTTATTGGTAACCAATTTGAGAAAGGAAAATTCATTGGAAAGGTTGTAGACAAAATTACACATATTTCTGGAGATTCTCAAATTTGTACACTTAGAATACTTGGTACAGATACCGATTTAAGTAAGTTGAATTACAAAGAATTTATGGAAAGTATAAATAAAAAGTTAAAACAAGAAGACGATAACAAACTACATTTTTCTATAGAGGATCTAGTAAAATCGATAGAAATTGTTAATCCTCCAGAATATCAAAATGAGAGTATTAAGAGAAATACACATAAAAGTGTAACAGAATTAAGTCGTAGATTGGCAAGTATACCTACTGGTTTCAAGGTGAACTTAAATCCGTTGAATTCATCAAAGTGTATAGAGAAAACAGTAGATTCCGGCTGCATAAATATTTAAATACAGCCGATCTGTTTGTGATTAACGTTTTGCTTTTCGATGTATTTTGTATTTTGGGGAAAATTCTGCACCAAAGTGCTCCGCGATAGCTTGTCGATTTTGTTTAAATGATTCATTTACGCCTTGTTGGTTTCCTCTAGATGTTTCATTGACATTTTGTACGGCAGGCTTATGTCCATAACCTGCTTGGTTTTGTAGTTTTTGCGCAAGTCCATTATTTAAGTCTTCTAAACCTTGCAGTTTCTTAAGTGCCTGCTTAAGTGTTTCATTGTCCTTCGGCGGATTACCGTCTAAACCGTTAATGTTCATTTTCTTATCTTTCATCGAGTTATATAATTTACCAATATTTTTGTGAAATTGATCTATTTGTTCATCAGTATCTTTAATAGCCTTATACCAAGTTATGATATTTCCTTCTGCCATTCTTTTATAACCATCATATTGGCTTGTTTGGTATTTTTTTAGACTCTCTAAATATTCATATTGATCACATATATTGTTTATTTGCTGGCTCTTACTATCAAGTGCATTTGATAGGCTTGTAAGGTTGAAGTCATATGCAGTGCGCAATTCTTTTTCACTGATACTAATAGCGGGAGTTTTTTTCGCTGAGCTAATATCAAAAGATGCCGCACATAACAAAGAAAATAGCAACATATTCTTTTTATTCATTTTAATCTCCTGTTTTAATGTTACTTCATAGTAGCACAAATTTGAGGCAAAATGCAAAAAACGTAACCATTAAAAATAAATTTGTGAACCCAATTGTTGACTATTTCAAAAACGAATAAGAAGCCTATTTTTTTCTTTCAACATAATTATAAAATTAATACATAAATGCTTATGCTAAACTTTTTCATATAAACTCGATAGGAATATATCGAGTAAATCTCTGATCGATTTGGATGATCGAATCATATTTAATTCAGATAAATCGAAGTTTCCTTTCTTTTTAAAGTCGATATAAGTTACTCCTTCGCATGTATATTTTTGTGATTTTTCGTTTATTGGATTAAAGCTTTCTCCTGTTTCACTTACATTTGATTGTGTGTGTACTAAGTGTAGAATTTCTTTTAATGCAATGATATCAACAATATCAACATGATATGTAGGATTTATACTGTATACTCTGCCTTTTTTATATTTTTCATTATTCGAAATACTTGCAATAAAGTTCATAAATATGCATGCTGTTTCTTTCGGATCAAATACATATTGTTCAGTAGTTTCATAGATGCCGTCAGGTAATCTAACAGCATTTAAATCTTGATATATGTTAGTGGCAAGATATTCTGTCTGACATAATACGCTTATATTACACAGATGGTTTTTCGCTATTGAAAGAATGAACTTTTTTAAGATAGAGTTACCATTGTACTGAATGCAAATTTTCTTTTGTGATAGCTTCATAGTAGCTTTTTGTATTTCTACTTCTGGATAATTGAAAAAATCTTCTAAGCATATCTTACTAATTTTTTCACAATTTTTCCCTGTAGCTTTTAGTATGTTTAGATGCAGATTTTTTGCCATTTTTAGCATATCAATAAAATCATGCTTATCATTATTTCCTGCATATATTATCTTCGTAGCTGTCGGGAAAAGTTTAGAAGCTCTAAAAAACTTTTCTAAGAAAATTGCATAATGTGCATTCTTTAAATGTAGGCCATTAGTAAGCAAATCAGAACCTGCATGTACAACGATAGAAGGATCGTATTTCTCTTCAATTTTCTTAAATGAGTTTATGTTTGCATATCTTCCTACATAAAGAATAACACTTTGTTTTTGTCTACCTCTGAAATCTATTCGAAGTATTAATTCGATCAATAATGAAAATAGCAGCATTAGTTTAAAGATTCTACTAGAAATTTCTTGGTCGTAAGATAATGAAATAATCGGATAGAATAAAACAGCGCTTAAAATACAAACAATCGCGTGCTTAAGAATAAAGTTTTTCTTAGGGAAAAAGTTTATAACGGCTAAAGACAAAAGAACTAGAGTGATTGACTGAATGAATAAAACGATTGGATTCACGTAATATTCTATATTTAACACAATAGCTATAAATGTTATGCATAAGAAAACACCATCTAGAATATTTTTACTTGTAAAATATTCTGTGAATTCATTGAGATTAATAGATTTAGTTATTGTAGCTATTTTAGAGTCGATATGTATTAATAACTCTCTACATTCATGAGTGTATTGTGATAGATTTTTTATACTTTTCAAAATATTTTTAAATTTCTTCTTATTGAGCGTATTTATGTATTTTTTTGCTTTATTCAACAGTATATTCAATCTAGCTATCATATTGTATAAACTTTTCATTAATTGCGATATAATTATACTATATATGTGTATTTTAATGGAAGATTCTTTATGAGTGGTGATTTTATTTGTGTAGTAGGTGCAGGAAAATATGGATCTGCTTTAGCTCAGGTTTTTTCTGCTAATCATCGTATTCTCATAATTACGAGGAATCAAGAGACAAAAAATAGTATAAATTTAGAAAGAAAATTTCCTAGTTTATGTGATACAAAAGTACATGAGAATATACTCTGTTCTGATGATTATAGCAATGTCGTGAAATCAAGCAAGGTACTTATATGTACACCTGTGTCTGCTGTTAGAAGTGTTTGCTCAAAATTAAATGAAATAGGACTGAGTGAAGGAATTCCTGTTATTTTATGCTCGAAAGGTATAGAAGTAGGGACAGCGTTGTTTACAACTGAAATAGCTAAATCTATTATAAAAAATGATATTTTCGTTTTTTCTGGACCTTCATTTGCTACAGAAATAGTGTGTGGATTGCCTGCCGGTGTATCTTTAGCAGGTCTAGATATAGAAAAAACAACTGAGTTGTGTAAATCACTTAGTACGAGTAGATTTATATTAGAGCCAAATAATGATGTGATAGGCACTCAAATATGTGGTGCTTTTAAGAATGTTTTGGCTGTGTTATGCGGAATGTTAGATGGGTTAAATCTAGGGAAAAGCGCAATGACGTTTGTTATTTCTAAGGCAGTAGAAGAAATAGCGGTATTGAGTGAATTTTTTGGTGGCTCAAGAGAAACTGTAAAAAGTGTATGTGGTATTGGTGATATAATATTAACATGCACAAATGAAGAATCAAGAAACATGCGTTTTGGAAAATTTTTAGCTTTAGGCGGAACTTTGGAACAATGGGTAGGTGAGTTAGCTGAAGGCGTTTTTACTGCGCAGACAATACCTAACTTTATTGCTAAAAATGCACCTGTAAAAATATTCAGGTTAGTTCACGATATTATATACTGTGGAAAAGATATAAACACATTAAAAGATATAAGCTGTTTTCTATAGAATATTATTAAAATAGTTGTCTATATACTCGATTAATCTGAAACAGCTAATATACCTGGGAGTTGCTTTCCTTCTAGGTATTCTAGAAATGCTCCTCCAGACGTAGAAGCGTATGATATTCTATCTGTGCACATAAACTTATTTATTGCAGCAAAGGTATCTCCTCCTCCAACTATTGAACGTACAATTCCACGATTCGTGGCCTCTGCTACTATTTCAGCTATACACTTTGTGCCATATGCGAAATCATCATCTTCGAATTTTCCAACAGGGCCATTCCATAAAACAGTCTTACTGTTGAAAATTTTAGATTCGATTTCTTTTACTGATTTTGGTCCTATATCGTATATAAATACATTGTCAAAATTATCTGTTTCTGTATCCAGTTGGACAACCTTTCCATCACGAAGGCCAGCAAAGTCTACAGGGCATACAAAATCGACATTTTGTTCTTTAGTTAATTCTAATACATAATTTATTTCATCTGAGTATTGATTTTTTTCGTAAGATTGACTGTTATTTCTATATTTTTCTCTTGCAAAAGACGCTCCTATAGCTCCACCACAAACCATAATATCAACTTTTGATAGCAAGTTTCTTATCAAAGGTAATTTAGTCGAAACTTTTGCTCCACCTATAATGCATGTTTTAGGTGATTCAGAACCTGCAAGAAAGTTGTCAATTTCTTCGACTTCTCTTTGTAATGAAAATCCAGCATAACTTGGTAAATGTTGTGAAATGCCGTATACAGATGCATGTTTTCTATGTGATACAGAAAATGCATCATTGACGAATATATCTCCAAATGATGCTAATAGCTTCGAAAAAGTAACATCGCACGCTTCTTCTTCTGGGTAGAATCTAATATTTTCTAAAATACAAATATCGCCTGGTTTTACATTATCGTCTATGAATGGTTTTGCATTATAAATGGATTCGTCGAAGAAGTGCACTCTTACTCCTTTCAAGGCTTTCATAAGATATTCTGCTATAGGGTGCAGTGAACAAGTCTTGTCTATCCCGCCAGGTCTACCAAGGTGAGATACAATTATTACGGAATTTGATTTTTCTAGTAGAAATTTTATAGTGGGAATAGATTGAAGTATCCTTGAGTGATCAGTGATTTCAGCTCCATTCATCGGAACATTATAATCAGTGCGTATTATAACTTTACTACCTGTTATATCCTCGCTGTACAAAGAATTCAACATATTAGCCCCCATAACCAATATAATGGTAATACAGATTTTAAACAAAAACAAATTAAAATAAAGTAAAAAATTTACAATATAGATTTAAAAAGAACGATTATATGTATAAAATTATGGGGTTTCCATCTTTTGTGTATTTTAATCGAGTAAAGTTAGCTCTAATGAATTTTCCCAATAAATTGTTGTTTAGGTTATTTGAGATTTTCTTGATTTAACTGAGTTTTTAGTTTTTATAATGTCGATATTGTTGACTGGCATTCTGAGTTTTGTTATATTAACCACACTTATCTATTTGATTCATCTGTTTATTGAAATAAGAAGATTATGCTTTTACAAGAATTAAAATCCAAATCTCCAGCTGAACTTTTTAGTTTTGCTGAATCACTTGAAATCGAAAATGCTGGCGCATTAAAACGTCAAGACCTAATGTTTGCAATATTGAAAAAATTGGTTGAAAAAAACGAGGAAATTATAGGTACTGGTGTTCTTGAAATACTTCAAGATGGGTTTGGTTTTTTACGTTCTCCTGAGGCGAATTATCTCCCAGGCGCAGATGATACTTATATATCTCCATCTCAAATAAGAAAATATGGTCTTAAGACTGGTGATACGATAGAGGGTGTGATCCGTCAGCCAAAAGATGGAGAGAGATATTTTGCAATAGCTAAAATATCTACAGTAAACGGGGAAAAATTGGAAGCAGTTAAACATAGAATAAATTTTGATGATTTAACGCCTTTGTATCCAAACCAGAAAATTCCTATGGAAATTGAAGATCCTCTAGGTAAGGATTTTACTAGTAGAATTATAGAAATTGTATCGCCTATAGGAAAAGGGCAGAGGGCTTTAATTGTCGCTCCTCCAAGGACTGGAAAAACAGTGATGTTGCAGAATATAGCAAAAGCAATAACTACGAATTCTCCAGATATGTATCTTATTGTCTTGCTTATTGATGAGCGTCCTGAGGAAGTTACAGATATGCGCCGTTCTGTGCAAGGAGAAGTCGTTAGTTCTACATTCGATGAAGCTCCTACAAGGCATGTTCAAGTAGCGGAGATGGTTCTTGAAAAAGCAAAGAGGTTAGTTGAGCATAAAAAAGACGTAGTTATACTTCTTGATTCTATAACTAGATTAGCTAGAGCTTATAATACAGTATGTCCAGCATCCGGTAAGGTTTTGACCGGTGGTGTAGATTCAAATGCTCTTCAAAAGCCAAAGAGATTTTTTGGCGCCGCAAGAAATATAGAGGAAGGTGGATCATTGACGATAATTGCGACGGCTTTAGTTGAAACCGGCTCAAGAATGGATGATGTCATTTTCGAAGAATTCAAAGGAACTGGAAATGCTGAAATTGTTCTTGATCGAAAATTGTCTGATAAACGTACCTTTCCTGCAATTGATATTACAAAGTCTGGCACGAGAAAAGAGGATTTACTTGTCGATAAAAATACTTTATCAAAAATGTGGATTTTGAGAAGAGTATTAATGCCAATGGGTACTGTTGATGGTATGGAGTTCCTATTAGATAAGTTGAAACTCTGTAAAAATAACGCTGATTTCTTCCTTACAATGAATAAGTAGCCATATGTGGCTGCCTAATAAAAACGTAATAATTATTGGTGGAGCTACCGCGACAGGAAAAAGCCGTCTTGCTTTGGAGTTAGCTTCTGAAATTTTTACTCGTTTCAATGTAAAATCTGAAATCATAAATGCAGATAGCTTGCAAGTATATAATGAGCTCAAGTTGCTAACTTGTCAGCCTACTATAAGTGATATGCAAGTTGTTCCTCATCGGTTATATTCTATATTGTCGCCATATGATGAGAATAACGTGTTTGAGTGGAATATGCGTGCCCAAGCAGAAATGCAACGGATCATAAATGAAAATGAAATAGCGATAATTGTAGGTGGAACTGGGTTTTATATTAATAGCATATGTTACGGCGTTCCTAATGCTCCTAAAGTCCCTCAAGAAATACGAGAAAATACTAGGGAGCTATTTGATGAGCTTGGCAGAGATAAATTTTATCAAAATTTGGTTGATTTAGATCACAGAATTGCGCATGTAATTAAAAAAGAAGATACGCATAGAGTATTGAGAGCATATGAGATTTTTTTGTTTACAAAAAAATCTATAATTGATTTTCGAGAAGAGCAAGATAATCTTGATGAGCCTCGTAATATATTGAAAGTTTTTTTAAATCCTACTCGTGAGGATGTGGTAAAAAACATAGAATTAAGAACAAAATGTCTTATTGAGGCAGGAGTGATAGACGAGGTAAAAGAATACTATAAAAAGTATAGCGATTTACAAACGAATATTACGAAAGCGATTGGATATAAAGAATTGTTAGCTTATATTCAAGGAAAAGTTCATTTGAATGATGCTATTCAAATGATGAATATATCGTCTAGGCAGTATGCTAAAAGACAAGTTACTTGGTTTAGGAATAAATTGAAAAATTCAATTTGTTTAACATCTGCAACGCAATGTAAGTCAGTTGTTGAAGAAATTGATAGGTTTTAAATATCGCTGTGTTTGATAATTAAAACGCGCACAATAAATAAACTGTGCGCGAGTTGTGTCGCTTAATTTTTAATTTGATCACAAGCAAGTTTTAATGTCTGATTCCATGTTGTTGACCCTTTTCCACTTGATAATAATATATCAAGATTTGCTTTATCAATAATTGCAGACAAGTCTATGAGAATAGGTTTTAACAATGAAGCGACTTCTTTTGCTCCATATGTCTTGTTAAAGTAATCCCATATACCACATCCTGCTAGTCCACCTAGAAAGAACGCGTCATACTCGTTGTTTATAGCGAGAATCACTGATTGTATAAGGTTCATTGCATATCTTCCATCTTTAGAATTGTTTTCCAAATACTTATACGTATTTTTACAGAAATTAGGGATATACTTCCATGTGCTATTTGTTTGCAGCTCTTCTTTTGTCTGTCCGCAAGTGCTCCACATTACTCCATAATTTTTACGGGTCACATCATTGCATTTCAAGTCACAATCATTTGAGATCATAGCTTGAATGTGAGGGCCAATAATGAAATTTTTATTTTCTGTTAATAATTGATTCTGAGAAGTTAGTTTTGTGCTTATAGGATAAGTATTTGATATATTGAAAACTCTATTTTCAAAAGTGCAATTTTGGCCACTGCCTTGGCTCATCTTATTAACTGATCCCATCATGCCGCCACCAGAATCATATGATTTGTCGTTAGGATAACATGCAGTTACGCAGCGTTTATTGTTATACTTTTGAAGAGCAAATTCAGCGTTATTAAATTTATCTGTAAATTGTACTTTTTGGCTTATAGTATTATTCTTCAGTTTATGCATATCTGCATATATTGTAGTTCTGTCATATATATGTTTATATTGATCGTACAAAGGCGATCTTACTGAACCATTTCCTTGAAATGAATCGTCTGCAGCTAATATTCCGTCTTTAACTAACTTTTCTTCGTTCACGATATATTTCGAGCCTTTTTGGTGCATTATTTTCATCAATCGACTAATATGCCAATTTATGACAGGACATCCGTTATGTTTTTGAACTGTCTTTAAAATCATAAATAAATCGAATGGCGCTATATATTTTTTGTTTTCATTGAAAAATGTGTCTAGTCGCTGTTTGACATAAGTGTTATCATTCCAATCCCCCTCAGGACTAAATACAAGAGATCGAAGAGCTTTCCCAAGTTCAGTTGTATCTTTTAATTTTGACTGCTTTTCTAAAGTAAATTCTGGCAATAATGCTTTTGTCGCGATCTCTGTTAAAGTGTGAAAATAAGCAGGTAGCATAACCTTTATAGCGTCAGAAAGAGTTAACTTTTTGGCAAATAAACCTGATTCTGATTCTTCAGCCTCTTTTATATTTTTAATGAGTGAGCCTATGTCGTTGTTATCAATCGTAATTTTAGCATAACTTTTGAGAAAATTGCTTAACTTGTTTGTGATTTTTTTTAATGATTCATGTCCATAAATATTGATTGTCGCAATCCTATAAAAGTAGAAATTATTGAAAAAATCGAATTCATCCCACTGATTAGCTGCCATAATTTTTTCAGTATAATTGTGATTTGCAAATTTTTCAGCTATATGTTTTACATGCAGATTTTCATAGTTTGAAAATCCAGCGTTGTCTACAGTCTTTGTATATTTAGAACCGCTTTTTTGTTGCTCAACTGCCTGCATTGCGTCAGTTCTTGTATCATAGCCGCTATATAAAAACTTTCCTGTGGTTTGCTCGCTGTTATACACTGATTTTCTCAGATAAAATCCATCTTCTGCGTTACAGAAGGATAAAATAAAAATCGAAGTTGCTATTGTAAAATATGATTTTAATATTTTCATAGAATCCCCAGAAATAAATACAATTATATAGGTAAATAAATCGAGAGAAATATTCACCTACGAATTATATTCATTTTACTATAATCAGATGATTTTTTGCAAAATTCTGCTATATCTAATATTTTGTAACCAAAGGTAAGGTTCCCACAGTCTTACTCTGTTTGCAATAGAGTGTATTATTCTTATTGCATGTCCCATTAAATTTTCTTCTGGGACTAGACCTAAACCGCATCGGCTATCTGTCGAGTGATCTCTGTTGTCGCCCATAACGAAATAATGTCCTGATGGAACAGAGAAGACTTCTGTGTTATTTTGTCTGGAGCCAATGCCATCGTCATCATAAGCGACAGTATGCACTATATCGCTTTCAGGTAGCGTTTCTTCGTATAATTTGAGAACTTTGTAAGAATTGTTTTGTTCATCTACATAAATTATATCTTTAAGATATTTGCGTACAGCTGGTGTGCCATTCACAAAAACGTCCCCATTGACAACTTGCACTGTGTCTCCAGGAAGGCCAATTACCCTTTTTATCAGGTTAATTCCACTGTATTTTCCACTACCTTTAAAAACTATGACTTCTCCTCGTTTTACATCTCTTTGCTTCAGTACTCTTCCATCGAAAATATTTGGACTGAACCAAAAACTATGTTTTGAATACCCATATGGCCATTTTTCTACAAGCGGCATATCACCTACAAGAAGGTTAGGGAACATAGAACTCGAAGGTACTATGAAATAATCAAAAATAAGCGATCTCGCTCCAAAGAAACAAACTCCAAATATTAATGCAAATTTTAGAAAATCTACACACTCTTCTTTGAATGTCATTTGTTTCTTTTCTTTTGCCATATTTCGCGTTTCCTTACTTCTTTGTTGATAGTTCTTTTTTTTCGTGTGCTTCTTGAGCTTCTAGACACAATGTAGCGACAGGCCTTGCTATCAATCTCTTTATACCTATAGGGTTTCCAGTTTCTACGCAATACCCATACGTGCCATTAAAAATTCTAGACAAAGCAGCATCAATTTTACTTAGTAATTTTGTCGCTCTGCTCTGAGATCGTAATTCGCAAATTAAATCTGTTTCTACAGCCGCCCTGTCTCCGAAGTCTGTGCCTGGATTTGTGTCTTCCTGTAGATAACGGAGGACTTCTCCAGAGTTTGAAGTTATATCCTCCTTCCATTTTAACAACATTCGTCTAAAAAACTCCAATTGCATTGGATTCATAAACTCTTCACTTTCTGACGGTGTATACTCGTCAGGTAATTCGCAAATTTTTCTGTTAAAATCGTTATCCACAGCGACCTCCTACAATTAAATCGTAGCTTTGACTTTTTGAACAATAGCTTCAAAAGAAGGTTTATCATTCACAGCCATTTCTGCCAACATTTTTCTATTAACAGTAATGTTAGCTTTACTTAATGCATTGATAAACTGAGAGTATTTCATTCCGTAAGCGCGAACAGCTGCGTTTATTCTTACTATCCACAAACTGCGCAAATCACGCTTTTTGTTTCTTCTATCTCTGTAAGCATATTGCAAAGATTTTTCTAAACGTTCTAAAGCAGGGCGAAAACAGTTATTTGAACGTCCCTGAAAACCTTTAGACATTGTAATGACTTTTCTGTGACGAGCTCTAGACGTCACTCCACCTTTTACACGCGACATTATCCCTCCTTATCCGTATGGCATTAAACGTGAAATCATTCTTCTATCACATGCTTCGATAATCATTGTACCTCTTGCATGTTTCTTCATCTTTTGAGGTCTTTTCCTCAAATTATGTCTTTTAAATGCAAAACCGACTTTAGGTTTTCCTGTCGCCGTAAAGCTGATTCGCTTTTTAGCTGAACTCTTCGTCTTTAATTTGGGCACTTTTAAATCTCCAAAAAAATATAAATTGTTCGGTATACCCATAACACCAAAACAATCGTTTTAATGTTATCAAAAATATCGATATATAGTCAAATATAATCGGTTTGTTATATATGTTTCTCAAATTTTAGTAAGCGGCATTGTTCGAATAAATTGTCAATTATATGCTTCTATTTCTTCAACAGAAAGGCCAGAAATTTTAGAAACTTGATCGATAGGTAATCCCAAAGCTAAAGCATTTTTTGCCGTTTCGATTTTAGCTTTTTTTTCGCCTTCTGCTAAACCTTCTGCTTTTCCTTTCTCAATACCGATTTTTTCGCCTTCAGTGCGTCCTGCTTCTAATCCTTCTT
>CAYPOM010000005.1:0-92904 GCA_964412505.1 uncultured Alphaproteobacteria bacterium | reverse complement strand
TCTAATTTCTTCTCCATAATCTCACCATACAAGACCAATTCATTATATCACAGTTTATGACACTATATTACAATGATCTACAACATATATGCGCATTTGTTTTATTTGTAATGTTGAATAATGTTTGTTTTGCATGTTTATATTAAATACTCATAATAGCCTGAAAAGTGTATTTTTTGATTAATAATTTATACGAGTTATGTATCGTATAAATATTTATGTGCATTATGGAAAATAAAATTTTATATAATAGTTACAAAAAACGTTTTTTATCTATTGACTTATTATTAATTGTGAATTACACTTCTAGGAGTACGGAGGGATGGCCGAGAGGCTGAAGGCGGCGGTTTGCTAAACCGTTATACAGGTATCGATCTGTATCGAGGGTTCGAATCCCTCTCCCTCCGCCATACAAGTTGCATTGTTTTGTATATTTGTATTCTCCTTTGTTGTTGTGGGTGCCGGGCATTTTCTGATCCTCCTGTTTTTGTTGCTTCCGGGCCCGCAATCTTAGGCTTTGTTGTTGCATGTGAGTGTGATTTTATGAAATCCAAAAATATGATGAGCGTTATAATCGCGTGTGTGTTGGGCGGTTCTGTAGAATGGTATTCTTTTGCTATATACGGATTTTTAACTTCTGTAATTGGTAAACATTTTTTCCCATCAGGAGATAGCTTACAAACTGCTATTGCTACTTTGGGCGCTTTTGCTATAGGCTTATTGTCTAGGCCTCTAGGCGCGGTTTTCTTCAGTTATATTGGTGAAAAGTATAGTCAGAAAATATCATTTTCTTTGTCTATATACATGATGGCTATTTCTACATGTTTGATAGGTTGCTTACCTACATACGCGAGTGCCGGTTATTTGTCTACTGTACTATTGATGCTTTTGCGTGTTATTCAGGGCGTTTCATTAGGTGGTGGTTTTACTGGTACTATGGTATTTTTATATGAACACTCTCCTAAGAATGAAAAATGTAAATTTACTGCGTGGTCTTCTTTCTGTTTGGTAGCCGGGTTTTTATTATGTGCGGCTGTATCTTCAATAATGTCTATTTTCTTCACTGATGCTGAGTTGTTTTCGTATGCTTGGCGTTTGCCATTTTTGATTGGAGTTTTTGGAATCTGTATTGCTAATATTGTAAATAAGCGTTTGCAGAGTTCTAAAAAAGATGTAGAGGATGTTCAAGACACTCCGAATGCGAAAAAAAGTGGTCTTTTAAAGGAACTTGTTTCAAAAAATTACAAAAGTTTGTTCTTTGTAATTTTGGCAGATGTTCTTACTGGTTGTGGATTCTTTTTAATAGCAATATTTTTTACTACATATTTAGAAACTGTGCTTGGTCTTAGCCATGATATCTCTTCTGCTGCGCAACTTATAAATTTATCTATTTTTTCAGTGCTTGTCGTATTATTTGGGAAATTAGCTGATAGAATCGGTTATGTGAAGCAAATGCAGATTTCTTGCTTTTTAACTTTTGTGTTAGCTTATCCTATATTTGTGCTTGGCAGTTCTGGTGGCTTGTTTAATGCAGCTTTGTGTCAGTTTTTTATAATTTGTTTATTTTCAATATATAATAGCGTAATTCCTGTTCTGCTGTGTGAGGTTTTTCCAAATAGAGTGCGTTTAATGGGGGTTTCCGTAGCTCACAATTTGGCAATGGCTTTATTCGGGGCGTATACTCCGACTGTGTCAACTATCTTGATAAAAACTACTGGAGATCTTGCTAGCCCTGCATTTGTACTAATGTTTGCTGCTATTACTACAAGTATTGGTATATGGTTAAGTAAAAAACATATTAGTCGGGTATGACATTCACTATGTATTGTTAGTACATTGTGTATTAAGAAAAACATGGAAAATTCGATAAATATGTAAAAAAAATTATATCCAAATTTTATAGCATATATCTAGTTAATGTATGTGCCGTTTACATAAAATTAATGCAAATCGTCTTAGATTTGCTATATGGCTGTTTTTAAGTATAAAGCTATATCAAAAAATGGAAAAGAGTTTATAGGACTTTTGGCTAAAAAAGATAAATATAGCGCAAAAAAATATTTGGAAGGTAAAGGTTTATTTGTTTGTCGTTTATCTTCAGATAATAATTTATCTAGAGGAGTTAATGAAAGCGATTTAATAGAATTTTTTATGCATTTATTGTTTCAAATAAAGTGCTATATTCCGTTTCACAAGAGTGTTGAAAGCTATATAAATATTGCAAAAAATGAAGATTTTGCTACAGTTATTTGTAATATATCAAATGCTATAAACAGTGGAGTTAGTATTTCAATCGCATTTCAATCTGAGGAAAAGTACTTTGGCCATGTAGTAGTATGCATATTAAAATCAGCAGAGCTAAGTGGAAAATTAATTGAGGCTTTGGAAAATATAATATATTTTTTAAAAGCAAAGTTTAATGTAAAAAAAAAGATAAAAAGTGCTTTATTCTATCCTATAATTATATTTTTTATATCTTTAATTGCCTGTTTCATTTGTTTACATAATTTAGTCCCACAAGCTATCGAATTATATGATGATACATTAAAAAATGAGCATCAAATATTGGCGAGTATTTATTTTTTCTTGATAGAATATTCTACTTTTATAATTTATGTATTTTTATTATTGGGATTATTTTTGGTTAGTATAGCTATCTCAGAGAGATATAGAGCAAAGCTTATTGATATATTTTCAAAGATTCCTATTTTTCGTAGTATTAAATATAAATTGCTTGAGTGGAACTTTTGTGCAATTTTTTATGCTGCTTTAAAAAGTAATTTGAGTATTATTAATATTATTGATATTCTTCACATCGTTTTTCTGCATACAGATAAAAATATAGATTTTTTGAAATGCAAAAAAGACCTATTAAATGGCATTTCATTAAGTAACGCGTTGAATTCTATTTGTTTTCTTTCAAAACAGAGTTTGTCGATTATTGATGTTGGAGCTCAAAGTAATAATTTAACGCGTTGTTTTTTCTATTTGTCTGAGTATCTTTCAAAAAATTTAGAGGGGGATTTAAAGCGTCTTAGCTTGAAGTTAGGAATTTTTGTTACTGTAACGACAGGTATAATTCTAATTGCGATTATTTTATGTATAGTCGCACCTATTTACGACAACTTGTTGTTATTTGGGGAATAGTATATGTTTCTTATTAATGATAATAATGAAATAATTAGATTTAGCGGTAATACAAGTAAAATAGATGTAAAAAGTAAGATTAAAAGTGCATTTATAAATAGTCGTGACATTGATTTTAATCTTTTTATATTACCAAAGACAAGTTTGCTTAACATTGTTAGAATTTGTTTCCATAGAAAAGAAAAAAATATTTGGAGTCGTTTGTTCTTACGATTTAAAGACGAATTTTGTAAAAAGAGCCCTATTCGTGTATTACAGGAAATTTCTTCTAATAAGAGAATAATAGATATAGCTGAAAATGTTTGTCCTATAGAATTGGTTGTTGCAAAGTGGTGTTTAAGGCAAAGCGATAATTGGTGGATTTTTTGCACTAAAGATATAGATAACAAGACTTATAGAATAATAGCTGGATACAGGAATTGCGTTGCAATTTCTCGGTTTGTTGAAATTGTAAATGATGATTCTATCTTTGCTGAAATTTATAAGACGAGTTTGTATTTAAGACGTTATTGGTCAGTGGATTCTATCGATTTATTTAGTAACTTAAGTATTGTTTGTGATTCTGGCTTAAAGAGCAATTATATAAAAATTAGAAGATTTAATGAATTAAACGCTTTTCAAATGCTTATGCGTTTTGCGAAAAAACGTGATATTTTTTATCCTGTTTTTAGATGTAATAAAATTTATTTTAGTGATAGAAACGTGCGCATTTTTAACAATATTTGCGTTTGTATTTCTATAATTTTTTTATGCTTTTCTGGAATAAATTTTAAAAACTATATTGATTTACAAAATAAAAATTACTTAATGAATCAAAATATTGCTAACAATAGAAACAAAATCAACGCGTATTTTTCTATAAATGATACAGATATGATATATAAAGTGCTGAATTTGATTGAAAATAAACAAAGTGTTTTTAATGTTTTGAAAAAATATTCTGTACAAATATTTAAAATTAACTCTATGTATTTCAGTGTAAAAAATAATTCTATATTTATTGAAATACATAATAAGTTAAATGAAGATTTTGTAAAAAGTGCTTTTGATGGAGTGAAGAACCAAAAATTGATTTTTCATGTGCCAGAATCTAAGAATACCTCGAAAAATGCTATGCTTGAGGTGAAATTATGAAATATATGTATTTAGTATTTTTTATGCTTTCATTTGCTGTGGCTTTATTTTCTTGGCGCAAATATTCTGATGAAAATGATGTGTTAGAGTCAAAAATAAGAGTACGTGAGAAAACAGAAAAACTGTCAGCTTTAGTCGAAAAAAATTCAGCTTTTTTAAAGGAACACTCAGGCTTTGCTGAAGTGAAAAATGCAAATGAATTAAAAATGGAATTAATAAGGATATCAGAAGAGGCTGGTATCAATGATATTAGCATTTCTGACGTTAATTTAGATAAAAATAAAAAGACAAGTATTCCTTCATATAAATTTGTTATAGCTGTGAAAGCTGGAGATGAGAAGAGTGTATATAAATTTATTTTTCTCCTAGAGAATATTTTAAGCGGAATTGTTTCAATTGATAGCTTTGAGATGTCTTTTGATAATAAAGCTAAAATTTCGATTACGGTTTATTCTGCGAATTGCATTAAAAAGAAAATTATTAAAGATACAGAATGCAGAACATCAAAAGATTACAATCAATGTGACTTACACCTCTTTAATACAGATTTATGCAAGACTTATAAACTTTGTGGGATAATAAATAATACAGCTTTTATAATGATTTCTGATGAGAAGAAAAATCGGAAAAATGTTGAATGTATAATTGGAGATAAATTAGGTATATATACAATCAAGGAAATAAATGAGTTTAATATAGTCATCGAGGAAGAGTGTGGAATTATTAAAACAATCGATTTAGGCGTTGAGTTCTGATATAATGAAAATTGGTTGTTGGAGGCACAATTGATCGCTCATTTAAATGGAAAAATTATAGCTATTTATGACGACAATAATGTAGTCGTTGACGTAAATGGAGTAGGATATAACACCGTTTGCTCGACACGTGTTACATCAAAATACGGAATAGACGCTAGCGTTTCACTATTCACTGAATTGGCAATCAGAGAAACTGGTTGGACTTTGTACGGTTTTGATACTTTTGCGGAAAAGAGAATTTTTAACTTGCTTAGTACAGTAAAAGGTGTAGGAGGAAAAGTCGCTATAGCTATACTTTCAGCTCTGAGTGATAGCGAAATTAAGTTTTGTTTGCTGAATGACGATAAAGCTCCATTTAGGAAGGCGGATGGAGTGGGTGATCAGCTTGCGACACGTATTGTCTCTGAATTGAAATCTAAAGCTAAAAAATTTTTTAAAGATTTTGTTTGTGATGGTTCGCCAGATTCTCTCCATTTGAACAATGTTAGCAATGATGTAATTTCTGCTTTAGTTGGATTGGGATATACAAAAAGTGATATTTTAAAAGCATTATCTGTAGATTCAATTTGCGAATTGAATGATTTTGAATCTATGTTTAAAGAGACTATAAAAAGACTTTCGAGTCGTAGTTTCTAGATTTATAAAATATTTACGATTATGTTCTAGTGTTTTAATTATGTTTTAGGTGCTTGATGGAGATAAAAGAAAAAAATCAGATTTTGGATTCCGAGAGAAAAGTAGATGATAACGAGTATTCTTTACGCCCTAAAAATTTGAAAGAATTTATAGGACAGGAACACCTAAAATCAAATTTAAGTGTATTTATAAATGCGGCAAGATCTCGCGGAAAGGCTATGGATCATGTTTTGTTTTTCGGTCCTCCAGGTTTAGGAAAAACGACTCTTGCACAAATTGTAGCTTCTGAATTAGGTGTTGGTTTTAAGGCAACATCTGGTCCGATTTTGTTGAAGGCTGGTGATTTAGCTGCAATACTTACTAATTTACAACCAAACGACGTTTTATTCATAGATGAAATACACAGGATGTCTGTTAGTGTTGAAGAAATTTTATACCCAGCTATGGAAGATTTTCAGTTAGATTTAATGATAGGGGAGGGGCCAGCAGCAAGGTCTATTCGTGTAGATCTTCCAAAGTTTACGTTGGTTGGAGCTACAACTAGATCTGGTTTGTTGACATCGCCATTAAGAGATAGATTCGGAATTCCTCTTCGTTTAGAGTTTTATACAGTTCAAGAACTTACATTTATTGTAAAAAGAAACGCAGAACTTTTAAACGTTGAAATTACAGATGATGGCGCTGTAGAAATAGCCTCAAGGTCGCGTGGCACTCCTAGAATCGCAGTTAGGATGTTGAAAAGAGTAAGGGATTTTGCATCTGTTCTATCTAACAATATAATAGATAAAAAAATTGCAGATTTAGCTTTAAATAAGTTAGATGTTGATAGTGAAGGTTTGGATTCTATGGATAGAAAATATTTACGTTGTATTTATGATTTCTACGGAGGAGGACCTGTAGGGGTTGATACTATCGCAGCAGTTCTTTCTGAAAAAAAAGATACAATAGAGGAAGTTGTCGAGCCTTATCTATTGCAGAAAGGGTTAGTGCAGAGGACTTCTAGAGGGCGTATGCTGTCTAAAGAAGGATATAAATATTTAGGTGTAAAAGACATGCATGAACAAGATGATTTGTTTTGCTGTGATTCTTGCGAATTATTGTGATTTTTATGGAGTGTCATAATGGAAGAAATGGATAGTGTAATAAACGTAGCACAGAGTGCTAGCACAGGTGTTGATATATCGATGGTTTCGCTTTTTTTTCAAGCTACATTTACAGTTAAAATTGTAATTTTACTTTTATCTGTCGCATCTATTTGGTGTTGGGCTATAATTTTTTCTAAATTTTCTATGTTTTCCAAGCTAAAGAAAAATGCTGCGAAGTTTGAAGAATTATTTTGGAATTCACCATCATTAGATTCAATGTATGATCGTGTGAATAAAAGTGTTCAAGATCCTTTTGTTTCTGTTTTTGTCGCAGGTATGCACGAATGGAAAAGTGCTAACAATAAAGTGAAATCTATTCAGTTTTGCGCTTCTTTAACAGAAAGAATAGATCGAATAATGCGTGTTGCTCTTGGGCGCGATTTAGAAAAAATTGAAAAACATGTAGGCTTTTTGGCTACTGTTGCTTCTACAGCTCCATTTGTTGGATTGTTTGGTACTGTTTGGGGAATTATGAATGTTATGTCAAGTATGACTAATATTGCGCATGTGGCAGCTGGAATAGCCGAAGCTCTTTTTGCCACCGCGTTGGGATTGATTGTTACTATTCCTGCTGCAATAGCATACAACAAAATAAGCTTAGAAATTTCCAGATATGAAGAAAAGTTGGAAGATTTTATAGGTGAATTTTCGGCTATAATTTCTAGAGCTATAGAAAATTCTGAATGCGCTAGTTGCTTGAAAGATTCTGGCTGTACAACTGACAATCGTACATTTTAGTGTGACGAAAATGGCAAAAAAGATAAAAAATAGAAGGCGTAAATTGATGAGTGAAATTAACATGACTCCATTAATTGATGTTATGTTAGTTTTGTTAGTGATTTTTATGATCACAGCACCGCTTTTAACATCTGGAGTAAATGTCAATTTGCCGAACGGTGCTGTTTCTAATCAAAAATCTAATAATGATGAGAAATCTATAATTATAAGCATCGATAAGAATGGTAAGGTATATATAGGTGATGCTGAAACTCCTATTGATTCTATTCCTTCTAAGTTGCGACATATGCATGGCGCTTATGATCAGCCTAAAATTTTTATAAGAGGAGATAAAAATAATTCTTATGGGAAGATTATGGATGTTATGGCAAAAATAAGTTCAGCTGGGTTTAAGAAAGTTATGCTTGTTACAGAGAACGCAGCTGATGTAAGGAAAAACAAAAATACTGATTTTATCGGAGTAAAAAAAATAAAAACGTATGGGCAAAGATAATCTGCAGAAATACTTCATATTATCTATTTTAACTCATGGAGTTCTTTTGTCGATTTGTCATACGAATTTGTTCAATATCAACTTCAACGAAGATGAGGTAATTGAGGTGTCTTTATGTGGTCTAGGAGATATTTCTAAAGATATAGGAGGTGTCGGTGATGGGGAAAAAACAGAGCCAAATCCATTTGAAGATCCTAGTAGAAATGTACAGGAAAGCGAAATAGAAAATGATGATGTTTTAGATTTAAAAGCAGACAAAGTTTTTGAAGATAAAAATCTTCCTGATGGCAATAACGAAAAATTGCTTAAACATATGGAAGAAAAAGCTATGCAGTTAGATGATAATATTGCTGATGAGAATGGAAACGATAAACAAGAAGAAATCGCGGATGCAGATGTAGAACAAAAAGAATATCAAGAAATTATCGAAAAAGATGCAGAGCAAAATTTAGAAGAAAATGAAGCTACAAGCGTATTGGTTGCAGATGAAGGAATCGGGTTACTAGAAGAAAAAGATGACTCAGAGTTACAAAATGAGATTGAAGAGAAGAAGAGATTAGAAAAACTTGCAGAGGAAGAAAAAGCTAAAAAAGAGCACGAAGAAAAAATTGAACGAGAACGTAAAGAAAAAGAGAGAAAAGAAAAGGAGCGAAAAGCAAAAGAATTACAAAAACGGAAAGAGCAAGATCTTAAAAAAAAGAGGAAAAAGAAAAGAAAGATGCTTGCGAATTTATTAGATGAAGATATAAAAAAAGAAAAAAATGATAAAGAATTCGATAAGTTATTGTCTGGGATTTCCGATAAAGATTTAGGTATACGCAAAGCTAAGAAAAATATATCTTCTTCTGTAGGAGGACAAGGAGGTGGACATGGAGGGACAGATTTAGATAGTAGTGATTATGGTATGATAAAACAGCAAATTATACCTCATTGGTATGTTCCTGCTTCTGTAAATATGTCTAATAATATGGTAGTTTCATTAGATGTAAGTATTGCTGAAAATGGCGCTGTGACAGATGTTGTTATAATCGATGCGAATCGATATAATTCAGATACGCTTTTTAAGGTGGCAGTTGATAGTGCTAGGCGCGCTGTGTTTCTGGCAAGTCCATTGAAGATTCCATCAGGAAAGCTGAAGTTTTTTAGAAAATTTATTATGAAATTTGATCCTAGAGATGCTGTCCATTAGTTTGTGGTGAAAAATATGAAAAAGATTTTGTGTTTGATGATAAGTGTAATTTTACTCTCGTGTGATTTGAGTGCTGAAAATGACAGTAGTTTTAGTAGTACTTCTAAAACTGTTGTTAATATAGATCAAGGCGTTTTTCGTGCAATTCCATATTTTATGTATGATGTATCAGATGCAGTGAATTTGCGTGTTTCTGGAGAGTTGATTCAAATAATAAATGCAGATTTAAACGGAAGTGGATTTCTAAAATCATTAGAAAATCGTACAGCTACTCAAAGGTTTTATAATTTAGATGATATTCCAAATTATTTTTCCTGGAGTTCGATAGGAGCTCAGTTTTTAGTAATTTTAGATGTAAAATCATTAGAAAATAATAAAATTGTTGTTCAATTGAAAATTCATGATGTTATTAGTAGTATGCAAGCATGGAAATATACTGTTTCTGGCGATATAAAAAAAATCAGAAAAGTTGCGCATCTTGTGTCTAATGCTATATACAAGACCGTTACAGGAGATGAAGGATATTTCGATACGAAAGTAGCATATGTATCAATTGATAAGAGAAACGGAAGACGTATACATAGATTGGCTGTTATGGATTATGATGGATATAATCATAGATTTTTGACTAACGGATCAGCTATAGTCTTGACTCCTAGATTTTCTCCAGATGGGAAATATTTGTATTACTTTTCTTACGGTACAAAAAAATACAGAGGGCGGAATAGAACATTAGCTGGAAATATTTATAAGTATTCATTTGCAAATAACCGTAGCGTCCAAGTATTTAAGCATGGCTTACAAATGAATTATGCTCCGACATTAAGTCCAGACTGTAAAAAAATTGTGTATAGTAAAACGAATAATGGACAGTCTTCTTTGTATGAGATGGATATAGAAAGTGGCGATATTAGACGATTAACATATGGACGTTGTATAGACACATCTCCATCTTATTCTCCTGATATGAAATATATTGTTTTTAATTCAGATAGGGCTGGCACACAGCAATTGTATATTTTAGATTTAAATACGAAAAAAATAGAGAGATTATCTCCTATCGGGAAGTTTAGATATGCATCTCCTGCATGGTCTCCAAGAGGTGATAGGATAGCATTTACAAGGTTTAGACGCGGTAAATTTTACATAGGAACTATTAACCCTGATGGTACAAATGAACGCTTGTTAGCTGGTGGATACTTAGTTGAAGGTCCTACGTGGTCTAAAAATGGAAGAATGTTGATGTTTTCTCACCAGAATAGAAGTGGGAAAGATAGCGTACATTGTATAGATTGCTTTGGTAACGCTCAGAGAAAAATAATAACACCTTATGATGGAATAGACCCAAATTGGTGCTTTTCTGCAGATTAATAGAAAATTTGATATAGAACTATGTTGAATTTTGAAAATGTTAGTTTTTCAATTGCTGGGAAAGAAATTCTTGATAATGTAAGTTTTCAAGTCAGTTCAAAACAGCATATAGGACTCATAGGTAGGAATGGTGCTGGAAAGACAACTATTTTTAAGTTAATAGAATCAATTTATTCTGCTGACTTTGGTGATGTTAATTTAGAAAGAAATACTAAAGTTTTATCTGTGAAACAGGATATTCCATCAGGAAATGTTACTGTTAGGGATTATATAATTTCGCAAGATAAAGAGCGTTTGAAATTGTTCGAAGAATTGGAAGATGAGAATTTATCATCTGATAGAATGTGTGAAATTTATGATCGTCTTATCCAGATCGATGCTTATAATGCAGAATCTCGTGCGGCTGTAGTTTTAAATGGTTTGGGTTTTTCTGAGGAAGAGCAAAACATGCCATTGGATAATTTTTCTGGTGGCTTTAAAATGAGAATTGCTTTGGCGAGTGTTTTATTTCAAGAGCCGGATTTATTGCTGCTAGATGAGCCGACTAACCACCTAGACATAGAGACGGTAGAATGGCTAAGGGAATTTCTTTGTAAATATAATAGAAGTTTTATATTAATATCTCATGATAGGGATTTTTTAAATTCTACTATCGATTATGTTTTCTATTTGAAAAATAAGAAAATTACGAAATATACAGGAAATTTCGAGCAGTTTTTATCTGTATATGAACAAAAACAGAAAAATATAGAATTATTTAATGCTAAGATGGAAGAAAAACGAGCCAAAATAATTAAGTTTGTGTCTCGATTTAGAGCTAAAGCTACAAAGGCAAAGCAAGCACAGAGTAAGTTAAAAATGCTCGAAAAAATGAAATTTATCCCGATAGATGATGACGATCCAACTGTGAAATTTAATTTTCCAGAGTGTAATGAATTGCCATCACCAATAATAACATTTGAAAAAGTGTCTTTAGGATATGGCGAAAAAACCGTATTAAAAAATATTTCTGGAACAATATTGAATGACGATAAGATTGCTATTGTCGGAGCTAATGGAAATGGAAAATCTACTTTTGCAAAATTTATAGCCGGTGAATTAAAGCAAAAAAGGGGTGCACGTAATGTTGTAGATCAGTTGCGAATTGGATTTTACAATCAAGAATTATTTAAATCTTTAGATTTAGAAATGTCAGCATATGATCATATAAAGTCTAAATTTACAGCTCTGAGTGATTTTGAAATACGGTCTCATTTAGGAAAATTTGGATTTTCAGGTGAAATTGTCAATCAGAAAATAATGTCATTATCTGGTGGAGAAAAAGCTAGACTTGTTTTTGCTACGCTTACTATGAATGCTCCGAATTTACTAATTCTAGATGAGCCTACAAACCATCTTGATTTAGAAATGAGGGAGTCTTTAATTTCATCTATAACAAGCTTTAATGGAGCTGTAATTTTGATTAGCCATGATACTCATTTTTTAAGTCGTGTTGCAAACTCAATTTTTATTATCAAAAATGGAGCATTGGAGCAATATAATGATGACTTAACAAGATACTTAAACTCTGTAAAACGGTAGGTTATCTTTACAATCTATATTCGCTATTAATATATAATATTTTATATAGCTGCTTGACAGATATTACAACAATGCATTCCAATTCATAATTACTGCTCGATCATTTAGATAGTGTAGCTTATGATATATTCACTATTGAAAATTTTGTAGTTACTATTATAGACATGAATGCAAGTATTTGTGTCGCGATAATGCAACTAATTGTGACTATTGTATAATTTATTATATCGCTAACTCCAAATACAGAATACATCATACAAAATGCGATCATACTACACAGTGTAGAAAAAATAGCTGTTTTAATATAAACGTTTTGGAATGCAATTTTCATTTGATTGTCTATGTATTCCTTCGATGCTCCAAGTGACTTTAACAAGCTAATTTCACTTTTATTTATTAATTCTACATTTAAGAAAAAGTATTTAATGCACACTGTTGCGATAAGCATAGAAATGATAGTTAAAAGTATTGTTACAGTTTTAAACATTGTTGTTAATTTAACTGCGGGCTCATTGATTTTTGAGTGATCGTAAACCCTAATATGAGGGGAGATTTTAGATAATGCTTCAGAAATTCCTTGAGAAGTTTTATTAAAGCTATTATCAACTGTTATTTCAAATATTGTGGGGAATGACATTGTTTTTGGTAGTTCTATTCCTGGCACGAAATCTTCGAATATTTTTTGCATTTCTTCTTTTTGTATTATATTTACATGCTTTACACCATTCATAGAAGATAGAGTCTTTTGTATTAAATCTTTTTGTTTGCTAGTCAGGATAGAGTTTATTGAACCAGGGCTAGAACATTCTATTGTGATTTTTTTTGATAAGACAGATGTGTCATTTTTTAACAAAATATTTGTAGAAAAAAGACTGGCGAGACATATAGTTACTAGAAAAAACATTGTAGACAAAATACATAGGCATATATTTTCAGTTTTTGTGTCCATTAATTTAATATCAGTTTTATTATCTAAAAAAAACATAAATCCTCCTTACTTATTTTAAACAGCAACTTGAAAATCATTAGGTTGAATATTTCCAAAATTATCAGCTAACATTCCGGCTAGCAGTTTTATTTCTCTATGCTTTTTTAACATAGGTGGTGTTATTTGTTCGTTGTTATTTGTAATGATTACGCATGTTTGCTGGCTTTTGCTAAATTCAAGGAATAAAGATAATACCTTGTTAGCTATCCTTGCGTTTAGGTAAGACACTGGGGAGTCAGCAAGAATAATTTTCGGTTTTTTTATAACAGCTCTAGCAATAGCAATAAGTTGTCTTTGCCCTGCAGACAGCTCATACGGATATACATTGTGTTGTTTAGTAGGAACGTTTAACCATGCGAGCATTTCTTTTGCTATAACAGTACGTTCTTTTTCAGATATTCCTGCTATTTTTAGTGGTAGAGCAACGTTTTCTATAGCTGACATATGTTCTATGAGCTCTATATTTTGAGGAATATATCCTATCTGTTGTTTTATGTTAGCTATTGTTGTGCTATTTTTTGATTGTTTTGATACATCTACCCCAAGTATTTCGCAACTTCCATCTGTAACGAATTCATCTATGTTAATTAATTTTAATACTGAAGTTTTTCCTGCTCCACTTGGGCCCGTAATAAACTGCAAAGATGAAGAATAAAATGATAGTGTTAAATTTTTAATAGCTTTTTCTCCATTTTCGTATCTAAGTAAAGCTGACTTTATTTTTATAACTGGTGTGTCGCTTATCATCTTATTCTCCGTTTTTATCTTATTCTGTATTTTACTAGAATATGCTAAAAATACAGTTAAAATTATTGATAATCGAATTAATCTAATATATTTCGATGTGTCTTTTTGCTGGCAAGTTTTTTAGAGTGTATTGCTTTCTGCTATATTGATCTATATAATGCATATATAGTGGTTCATGTACAATTATTTAGTAGGAGGAAAAATGAAAAAAACGATGCTTATATGTTGTTGTACTTTATGCGTGTCAAACATTTTTGGATATGTATATGAGTTCAATAGTCATTATTTTCGGGATAATACTGGTAAAAAATCATTGGACGGAAAGACATTCTGGATTGATAGGGCTGATTTTGTTAAGGATATTTATAAAAAACATAATATAAGCTCAATTGTTAGTGGCAGTATAGAGTCAAGAAAAGAACACTATAAAAAAGTATACAAAGGTGTCATGAGTGCCAAATCTTTTAATGAACTGCTAGCTGATACGTTTGGAACAGTTAGTTGCAATGGAGAGGAAGCTTTAACAAGTTTTAAAAAGGCTACAAGCATTGCCATATTAGCTTCTTTAATTTCTATAGATGTTGTTAATAATAATGATTATAATAGTTTACTTCAAAAAAAATGCGATTTTCCTCTGCAGGATGAACTTGACAAATTACGTATTGAGGGTATTCGTAGCTCGATAAAAGGCATCATTTCTTCTGATGTATTTAAAAACGAAGTTCTTAAAAATATTATTTCTAGCAATGAAGCTATCACAGCATTTTTAAAAGATGTTAATGATGGCGGTGTTACATACGCTACCGGTGTACTGTTTTTAAAATTTTTATTGAGAGAAAAATTTACTTTGCAATCGCTGTCGTCATGGAAGTTGCTAGGAGAATTGTTACATAATAATGCAAAATCGCTTATTCTAAATGAGATTACGAATATATGTAATGAGCAGCATACCAATACTATTAAGGATGAGGTCATAAAATGTATTCGTTGGGCGTTTGGAGTATGTGAGTGGCACATGCCTAAGAATTTAGCGATTGGCCTTTCTAATCAAGCTCTTTTAAGTTGCCCTCTAGCAGAGCAAAATATGTCGTTATTTCGTAGTAATAATCCTTCAGTTGCTAGCCAAGAGATGCAAATGTCGAATGTCCTTCCAAATATTAATTCATCTGTGCGACGTACTTTGGATTTTGCATATAATAATTGGGATATAAATGATTTTTATGAGAAAATTGGAGAGGTGTTTTCGGGCGTTACGCAATACAGTTGGAAAAATGTGTTTGGAATAGATGATTCCGTCGCGCCGTTAGATGATATTACTCTACTCGTTAGCAGTGTATCCAAGTGTGGAGATAATTCGTGTACTTGTAGTCTTGGGATTAATCGGAGTAATTTCGCATGCCAAGATACAGCTATTAAACACATAAGGAATCTTTATAATAGTGAAAAGAGTAGATATGAGTATACTGGACATGGAGATGTTTATAGTTCATGTTATAACTCTGGATCTAATGTCTTTAGTCAAGACAATATTAAGAGCATTAAAAAATCGATTAAGTCTGCTAAATATCCACGTAATCTAACTGGAAGTGTGAGTAAAGAAGAACTAGTTTTCGCAAAGGATGTATCTGTGCCTAGGTATTTCTTTGAATTTGATGACACGAAAAAATCTGTTCAGATTCTTGAAACGACACAAATTGCAGGATCGAACAGTCCTTGCAGAAATGGATTAAACGCGTCATGTTTGTTGAGATCTGAGAAAAATATAAAAGAATTTAATATTCCTGAGACAATAGAACTTATTCATGAGGCTGCATTACCTAATGGTGTAAATGTTGTTAATTTATGTGGACGTGCTCAAAAGATTAAGATAGTTCCATCTAGGCAGACTAGTATCTTTATGCCAGGTCGTGAAAGTTGTGTGAAGTATAAATGTAAACAAGGCTCCGTTACATTAGTTGTAAAGGGTTTACAAGATGCAATGCAGATTTTAAAAAATAATGATTGGGAAAACGCACTGCCTGATAGAATAAAGATTGAGGTAGATGGTAACAGTGATTATTCTTATCTAACAGATGTATGCGTCCCGAAAGGGGTAAAACTTGCATGTAGATATGTAAAACAAATATCAGACGCGAAAGCGATAATAAAGTTTGATACATTAGATATGTTCTTGGATGGGCAAGGTCTGGATGTTAGTAAATTGTTTATAAGCGAAATAATACAAGGGAAGATCAAAGTAGATGAAGGCTCTATGAAAAATGAATCTATTATTTTAGGAGGCGATGGGATATATAAAGGTTTAGATTGTGGGTATCAACTCAATGAACAAGTTGTTTTTATCCCACATTTTGTCACGCGAGTGTCTAAAGGCGCTTTTAGTGAGAACCAGAATCTGACTGGTTTTACACTAGATATTCCTGATAATACACGGCTTGAAACAATAGAAATTTCTGAGATTTTGAAGATTGTCCCTTCTTATGCCTTCACGTATGTCTCAATAAATTTTAAAATACCGCGACAAAATAAGTGGAAATTTGTTGGTACAAAAGATGAATTTTGTGCGCTATATAATAAAAAAGGCAAAATCGAATTCTCTGATAGTAAAAATGCTGACGAGGAGTTTGACAGGATTTTAAAAGAGAGTTTTGCTGCGCAGTATCCTGGCGAAGATATAGGCGATGTGATACCAGCTTTTAAGAAAAAAGAACCAGAAATTGTTGGTAAAGTAGTGTATGCTGGAAACATTAGCGGAGATTGTAAAAAATCGAGAAAAAGTCGCAACAATGAATCAGGACAAAAAAGTATAAAAAAATCTGATGCATATAACGAATATGAAGGAGATCACGCTTTGAATCCTCTTGATATAATCAATGCACAGAAAAAACAAAATAAGTAGTCATTAAGACTTTGTTGCGTTATAGCTCTTGTGAAGTAAATCTTGTCTTAGTTTTAAGTTTTTAAAGATTACCTTCGCAAGAGCTATAATTACTAGTTTAATGTATATTAATATAGCTAAAAAATGTCTCAACATAGTTGAATTATAACGATATTGAATACTTCGCCAGTTTATTTTAAAATTAACGAATCTTGAGGTGAAAAATATGACTAACGGAGGAATTACACAATCCGCTATTTTTTTGTTAGAACGTTTTATTGATACGAATAGACCATTTGATTCGTTAGCTTCTTCGTTCTTTTATGAACATAAATTTATAGGTAGCAAGGATCGCAAAGAAATCGCTAGATTGGCATACGATGTACTGCGTAATTTCGAGTTGTTATCATATGTATGCGAGAAAATAACAGCAAATTTATCTCGGTTTTTAATTCTTTCATATTTAGTTATTGTCCAGAAGCTAGATCTTAAAAAGATAGAAGAAATTTTTAACGGAGCGAGGTACTCTCCTGAGAAGCTAAGCCCTTTTGAACATAAATTTATAAATAAGCTACAAAATATAGATTTTAGTCAAACAAAACAGAGTGTCATGTTAAATTATCCTGAATGGGCAGAAACGAGATTAAAGGAACGTTTCAAAGATAATTTTACTGAAGAAATATATGCGCTAAATTCTAGAGCGAAAGTTAATCTACGCGTAAATACATTAAAGGGAAATGTAAACGATGTTTTGAGTAAAATGTTAGAAGAAGGTTTGCCAGTTGAGAAAACAAAATATTCCCAAAATGGTATTATTTTACAACATGGAAACATTCCTAGAAATTCAGATTTTTTTAAAAATGGTATTATAGAAATACAAGATGAGGGATCACAATTAATCGCAGAATTTTGTAAAGTTAAGCCAGGTGATACGGTGGTTGATTTTTGTGCAGGTGCTGGAGGAAAAACGTTGGCGCTTGCTGCAATGATGGAAAATAAAGGTAGAATTTACGCGACAGACAAATATGAATATAGGCTTGAAGATGCGAAATTACGCATGCGTAGGGCAGGGGTTACAAACACATACTGTAATGCTGTCACTAGTAAATGGATAAAACGTCATGAAAAATTCGCAGATTGTGTTTTGGTAGATGCACCTTGTTCTGGAAGTGGAACATGGCGTAGAAATCCTGATATGAAAATTAGGATTAAAGAGAATGATGTTATAGAGTTAGTTGAAGTACAAAAAAGTATTTTAGAGTTAGCTCATAAATTAGTTAAACCTGGAGGACATTTAGTTTATGCTACATGTTCTATTTTTAGAGATGAAAATGAGGATCAGGTTGTTTCATTTTGCGAAAGATATCCGGAATTTGAGGTAGATCCTATAGAGTTCCCTGCTGGACATCGTTGCGATTTTTTTGTTAGTTCTCCGTATATGCATAAAATGGATGGTTTTTTTTGCGCTAGATTGAGGCGTAATTAAAATGCATATTTCTGTATCGATATTAGCATGTAATTTGTTGAAGTTAGAGCAAGGACTAAATGCAATTTGCAATGCAGATTCGATACATTTCGACGTGATGGATGGGCATTATGTTGATACGATATCTTTTGGATGTAATCTATGCGAAACAATTCATAATTATTCTTCTTTGCCAATCCATGCTCATTTGATGATTAGTAATCCTGATTTACGTGTGCTTGATTATATAGAAGCTGGAGCTAATAGGATTATAATCCATCCAGAAACATGCTCTGATATAAATAAAATATACGATTCCGTTAAGAAACATTGTGGGCAATTGGCTTGTGCTATATATTCAAAATGTGACATGGATATTGCGCTAAAAATGTTAAATCTATTTGATTCATTCGTTTTTATGACAGTTCAGCCTGGGAGATCATTCCAAAAAATATCATATAGTCGCTTGGAAGAGCTTAATGATTTCTCTTCTCGAATTTTGGGAAATGATAATTGTGCTAAAGAAATTTTTGTCGATGGTGGGGTGAATGATAAAACTATTAATCAATGTTTGCTAGCAGGTGCGAATGCAATAATTTCCGGAGGATATATTTTTAAAAGTTGTAATCCAGATTCAGCTATAAAATCGCTTAGAGAGTGTGTATGTTTTTAATAATGAAAAAAGTATTTATTAGAGTAAAAGAAGCAAAATCTTTTTTATTCTATAAAATGTGTACGTTTACAGGAATAAACTTTGTATTTTGTCGTAATCAATTCGATGTGAAATCACCTATATTTAAACGTTGGGTGCAAGAATTTGTAATAAATGATGAAATGAAGAATAGTGCTTTATTTCAAGACAGAGCTTATTCTTTTGGTTGGTTGAAATATGTTGCATCATCCCATGATCGAAACATTAGAAAACATATAAAGACTGAAATGGCTAATTGGATAGAAAATTTTAAAAAAGTTGATAGTGTTACATGGGCTCCTGTTATCGTCTCATCTAGAATATATTACTGGTTGTACTGCTATAACAATATTGTCAAAACCTCGGAAAAAGATTTTAGATCTTCTTATCTGAAAAGTGTATATGCACAGTTTAAATTTTTGAAAAATATTCGTTTTTTAAATTATAAGATAACTCACGTTGTATCTGTTTATCGTGCTTTAATCGCTTGTTCTATTTTTTTTAAAGAGAAGCGTGAAGGCAAGATGTTTTTAAAAGAGCTTGCTGCGCATATAAATAATAAAATTGATAATTGTGATGATATTAAACCTATTAAAATTGTAAAATTGATCAAAGAGATTGAAGATATCACTGCTATTATAGATCCAAACAGTGCTGAATTTGTGTTGTGTTCTGATATCGCTGATTTATTAAAAAAGAGGGTTGCTTATATTGTAAGTAAAAATGGTTTAGCAATTTTCGGAAGCAAGTACACCCCATCTATACATCATATAAAAAGTATATTATCTAATCAAAAAAACGATGTTGTTAAATGGGACAGATTTGACAAGATAAGTGCGTTTGATAGTGAGTTATTTATAGATAAGAAATCTTGTTTTCTTAATACTGAATTTTTTTTCCAAAATCAAAGTACAAATGTATCTGAAGTCACGAAACTTAGGATGTTTAATCCTGAAAATGGACTAAGATCATATAAGGTTTGTAATTGTGATATTGAACAAGAACATGGATTTTCTCTTTTTGATGGGAATTCTATGTTAGATTACATTTTAGGGCAGGCTTCTTTTTCTAAGCGTGTTTATATGAACAACCTTGGTACAGAAATTAGGTGGGAGGTTATCATAACATCCACATTTAAAATGAGTGTTTTGAAGGAATTTGTTTTTTATGAACCTATTTTAGTTGAAAATTTGCTTTATCAAAATGGGGTAAATATTACATTTTCTAATGGGAAGAAAATTTTACTAAATGTAAGTTCAAATATTGATATTTCATTTTTTCAAGCAGATTCTGTGATAATTAATGGCGTTGTTGTTGTTCCTACTATAATTCGTCTAGAGGCATTTAAGAATGCAAATTTTGATTGTGTTTGTAAGTTTGCATTTAAGGAGATTTCATAGATATGGCTTGGACGGCATGTGTGTTTACGTTGTTTCCAGATATTTATCCTGGTCCATTGGGTGTATCTAAATTAAAAACAGGTTTAGATAACAATGTGTGGAATCTTGAGGTGATAGATTTAAAAAAATTTGGTGATAAACATGGAAGGATAGATGCTCCTCTTTGCGGCGGTGGTGCTGGAATGGCTCTTCGCCCTGATGTATTTGAAAAAGCGTTTTTGTCGTTGAAGGAGGAATACAGAGGGTTTAAAAAGGTTTACTTTTCTCCGCGTGGGAAAAGAATCACTCAAAGTACATTTAAAGATAATATAGAAAATCATCAAGGCCTAATTTTCCTGTGCGCTAGATATGAAGGTGTTGATCAAAGGATTATAGAATCTTTCGGTTTCGAGGAATGGAGTTTAGGCGATTTTATTCTTATGGGTGGGGATGTCGCAGCTTTAACTGTGATTGAAGGAAGTGTCAGGTTAATTCCAGGAATAGTTCAGAAAGAAGAATCTGTTGAAAATGAATCTTTTGAGAAGTATTTATTGGAGCATGATTTATATACAAAACCATTGGAATTTAAAAATCTAAATGTGCCAAATGTGTTGCTATCTGGAAACCATGTCGCAATTGAAAATTTTAAACGAGAGCAATCTTTGGAAATTACAAAACAGCGTAGGCCCGATTTATTCGCAGATTACATGAGAATGTATCTTACAACGGACGATTGAGTCAGTTCATAAAATTACTGTGCGTTTAGTTTTTAATATTAAGAGCTATTGCTCAGTAAATAAATATTATGTACAATTAATCTGCCTTTTAAATTCGGAAAATTAGTATGAAATTAATTGATAGAACTCTGATCTTTACATTGACTGAGATAGAAAAATGTAAGGATATGAAGCATTTGCAGGAATTGCGGAATGCATCGATTGGTAAGAATGGTAGGTTATCTGAGGTTTTTAAAAGGTTGAGAGATTTTGATGAATCAGATAAGAAAGAAATCGGATTGAAGGTTAATAAGGCAAAAGAAGAAATAGTTTCAGCTATACAAAGAAAAGAAAAGGAGCTTTTTTGTTTAGAAATGGCGCAAAAACTTAATGATGAGTTTGTTGACGTTACTATGCCGAGCCGTGGAAAATATATAGGGAAATTACATCCTTTAACAAAAGCAAAAGAAGAGGTTTATGAGATACTATCTGGGTTTGGTTTTTCGTTTGCTGACGGACCTGATATAGAAACTGATTATTTTAATTTTACTGCGCTAAACATTCCAGAGCATCATCCGGCAAGAACGATGCATGATACTTTTTATGTAAATGCAATTTCTGATGATAAATTATTGCTAAGAACTCATACTTCACCAGTGCAAATAAGGGCATTAAAGGATAACGGTGCGCCTATCAAAGTATTTTCTATAGGAAGGACATATAGAAGTGATTCAGATGCGACGCATACACCTATGTTCCATCAAATAGAAGGATTAGTCGTTGATGAAAATATTAATTTTTCACATTTAAAATGGACTGTAATCGAGTTTTTTAAAAAGTTTTTTGAAGTAGAAGAATTAAATATTAGGCTTAGACCAAGTTTTTTTCCGTTTACTGAGCCTTCTGCAGAAATAGATATGGCTTATACTAAGGAAAAAGGTAAGATAAAATTCGGTGTTGGAAATAATTGGCTAGAAATGGGTGGATGTGGAATGGTTCATCCTAATGTTCTACAAAATTGTGGAATAGACAGTACAAAGTATCAAGGTTTTGCTTTCGGTATGGGGCTTGAAAGAATTACGTCTTTGAAGTATGGAATTCCAGACCTGAGACAATATTTTGAATATGACTCTTGCTTTGCTGAAGAGTTTTATTTCGATCAATTCATAAGATAGAAATGCAAAATTTAAGTGTTGTAATTTTGGCTGCAGGGAAGGGGAGTAGAATGCATTCCTCGACTCCTAAAGTAATGCATCATGTAGCTGGCCTACCAATTATTGGTCATATTATAGATGCGTCTAAGAAATCTAAGGCGAAGCAAATAATTACAGTGCTTTCTCCTAATTTAGATTTATCATCTTTACCGTCAGATTTGAAAAATATTGATGTGGCAATCCAAAATATACCGCTTGGAACAGGGGATGCTGTTAGTTGTGCTGTAGACATTGTTAATTCTGAAAATATATTGGTGCTTTATGGCGACACTCCATTAATCACTAGTATTACTATAGATGGTGTATTTGCAAAGTTTATTGAACAAAGATCTGACTGCGCCGTGTTAACAATAGAAGTGGATGAAGAATCTAGTTTTGGTCGCTTAGAATTGGATAAACAAGAAAATGTTATACGAATAGTTGAAGCATCTGAGTTAGAGCAATGCAAAAAGTATTTGAACTTATGCAATGTAGGTATTTTAATTAAAACCGATTTAGCAAAAAAATTATTGCCTCAATTGAAAGAACATAAAAATAAAAATGAGTTTTTCCTTACTGATATTATAAATATAGCATATACACAAAACTTCACAACTACATACATTAAATGCGATAAAGAAGAAATGTATGGCATAAATACTATGCTAGATTTAGCTCGAGTAGAAGAAACATATCAAAATAAAATGCGCAATGATTTTATGCAAAATGGTGTAAAATTAATTGCCCCAGCTACTGTTTTTTTCTCATATGATACAAAAATTGAAAAAGATGTGATTGTCCATCCTTATGTTGTTTTTAAAGAAGGAGTAACAATAAAAGAAGGTTCAGAAATACTAGGATTTTCTCATTTAGAAGGTTGTACGATAGATAGTGCTTCTGTAGGTCCATTTGCAAGGATAAGAAATGGAACAGAAATTTCTAAAAACGCAAAAATCGGGAATTTTGTTGAAGTGAAAAACTCTAATGTTTGTAGTGGAGCTAAAATAAATCACCTTAGTTATATAGGTGATGCGAATATCGGAGAATCTGTAAATATTGGTGCGGGAACTATAACATGTAATTATGATGGTTTCAGTAAGAGTAAAACATATATAAAACATGGTGCATTTATTGGATCAAACTCATGTTTAATCGCTCCTGTTTCTGTCGGAGAAAACGCAATTATCGCTGCTGGAAGTGTAATAACAGAAAATGTAGAAAATGATGCAATAGGTATTACTAGATCTGATCAAAAGAATCTACTAAACAAAGCTAAAGAATATAGAGAGAAGAGGAAGAAATAATGTGTGGAATAGTCGGAGTATCGTCGAAAGTTCATGCTTTAAATAAATCAATTGCAGGTTTGATGGCATTGTCTTACAGAGGGTATGATTCTGCTGGAATTGCTACTGTATCAAACAACGAATTTAATCGAGTTAGATCTGTAGGAAAAATTGAAAACTTGTGTGAAAAATTGAAAGAGTACAATTTTGATGAGAGTACTTCATTCATTGGACATACGAGATGGGCTACTCACGGTAAGCCGGAAGAAAGAAATGCACACCCAATAGTGTCTGGAAATGTAGCTGTTGTTCATAATGGTGTAATTGAAAACTTCTTAGAGTTAAAAGAAAAGTTAAAGAATGACGGAGTTAAATTCGAATCAGATACTGATACAGAAGTTGCTGCTGCCTTAGTTAACAAATACTTTTCTGAAGATAACAATCCAATAAATGCTGTGCAAAATGCGTTAAAAGAAATGACTGGTTCGTATGCTTTTGCATTCATGTTTTCTGAATATAATAACTTAATTATTACGGCGAAAAAACACAGCCCTCTTATCATTGGAATTAGCAATGAAAATATCGCTTTTTGTTCTGATCAGATTGGTTTGTTGGGCTTATGTGATGAAGTGTATTTTTTTAATGATGGAGAAATATCTGTAATTGATGGAACTTCTGTGAAATTCTATAATAATTCTTTGTCAGAAATAAGTCCAAAATTTGAAAAATTGTCTATAAAGCCAGAAGATGTAGGCAAGGGCGTATTTGATACTTTCATGATGAAAGAAATAAATGAACAGCCTGCTGTAATTGCAAAAACATTAGAAGAAAATTCTGATATTGATATTAATGTAAATAATGTGGTTTTGAACATTATAGCGTGCGGTTCTTCTTTTAATGCAGGATTAGTAGGAAAGTATTGGTTTGAAAAATATAAGAAAATTAAGGTTAATGTTGAAGTAGCATCTGAGTACGCATATAGGAATCCTTTTATAACAAAAAATGAGGCTTTTACAGTTATTTCTCAATCTGGAGAGACTTCAGATGTTCTGTCTGCTATGAAGTTGATGAAACGCTATAATTGCGATATTTCGTCAATTGTGAACGTAAAAAATAGTTCTATAGATCGTTTAAGTGATCATAGCTTTTATACAGAGGCGGGTATAGAGGTTGGAGTAGCATCTACTAAAGCTTTTTTGGCTCAATTAACAGTGCTAGCGAAATTAGCGTTTGGTCGTGATGAAAAGTTAAAAGAACAATTATCTACGTTATCTCAAACTATATTAAAATTGTTAGAGTGTGAGTGTGAGGTAGAAAAATTAGCCGAGTGGTTGAAAGGATTCAAAAGTGTAATTTTTGTAGGTAGGGATGTATTGTATCCTATAGCGATTGAGGGAGCACTAAAATTAAAAGAGCTTTCGTATATTCATGCTGAAGCTATTCCTTTCGGCGAATTAAAGCATGGTCCAATAGCGTTGATTGATGATTCTGTAGCGATTGTAGCTTTAATTAGTTCTGGTGAATTGTTTCAAAAGGCGAGATCTAATCTACTAGAGATATTAGCGCGAGGGAAAAATGTAGCAGTAATTACAGATAAAACTGCATCACAAAGACTTCCAAGCGAGGTAAGAAAAATAGTGGTTGATGATATAGGAGAAGCATTTGCTCCATTTACATTTACAATTCCTTTACAGTTTTTAGCATATTATGTCGCAAATAAGCTAGGTCGTGATATTGATAAACCTAGAAATTTAGCGAAGTCTGTAACTGTGGAATAACTTTGGTACATGTAAGTAAAATTAGACGTTCTGAGCTTTGTTGTATATTTTTTATATCATTAGTTTTGGCTGTCTATGCATATTTTATTTGTAAAAATGCAGCATTGGAATTTGGTGACGATTATCAGTTTCTAAAGTTTTTAGATAAAGGCGATATCGTTTATGGTTGGTGTGCTCGTTATAGATTCTGGCCTTTAGGATTATTTGATTACAATATATTGCATTTTGTTCCTAGATTTAGGACTGTTCTATGTATGTATGTATGGAACGTTTTAATAATGGTTTCATTCATAAATGTTATTTACATATATTTTAAAAAAATTGTTCAAGAAAAGTATGGAAAAGATCAAGACTTTTTATACGCTACAGTTGGGTGCGTTTGTTTGCTTTTTTCTTCAATATTTGTTGATTTGCATTTTCATCTAATTTATCCAGAAAGATTTATAATATTTGCTCTTTCTGTATTTATGTTAGCTCAACATGTTGGATATAAGAAACAATCAACTGCAGCATATATAGTTGCTTTTATTTCTGCTGTATATTGTACATATTGCAAAGAAACTATGTTTGTTATATTCGCAGTAATCGCTGGATTTAATTTATGTTGTAAATACGATATTTTAAAGAATAAGATGCCGGTAATATGTCAGTTTTCAAGAAAGGATATTTTGTTTAACTATTGCCTTTTAGGAAACTGTGCAGTTTACCTTATTTTATATTTTATCATAACTGCGAATCATGTGAATCCATACATGAGGGATTATATTAACAGTGACTTTAATTTTGTTCTTTGTGAGTTTTTAAATAATAATGCGATTTATTTAGCTATTGGCTTTTTTGTAATATATAGAGTGTTCTCTTTATTTAAGTCGAAATCATATGACTACACAATAACTGATAGTTACATGCTTTCAGGTGGCGTATACATTCTTGCATTGTTGGTTCTTGGGTTGAAATTTGATTATTATTTCTCAGTTCCAATGTTGTGTATGTTGCCTAACATATTACTAGCTTTTGTAGACATAATAAAAACGAAATCTCAATTTTATAAAATGTTAGCTTTTGTTGTATTCTTCACTCCAAATATAATTTTTATCGCTAGTGCTCACATTAATATCGAGTCTGTGGCAATCAGTAAAAAGTTGATGTCTGCTATGTTCCCGCAATTATATAAATCAATTGTTGAAAACGGAGGGCGATTATATTGTTATTTGTCGGATATTGATAAATTAGATAAAAACAAACATGCTATAAAGAGTTTGCTATCAACTGAATATGGGTGCTTATTGCGGTTCATTGGAGATAGTAGGAAGTGTGATTATGTAAATGATTCTATCGATTGTATAGATGCGATGACAGTAAATGACATAGCATTATTTTATCCGAATGACAGAGAAACGATAAAAACTGTTTGTCGAAAGTTGTTAGCAAAAGGATTTTCATTAATGTACCATGCATTAATAGGTATTTATGGATACAAACATATTGAAATGGCTCGGTCTGATTTTTCGTGGGATATTTCGTCATTTAATGATGAGCCAAAGTCTTTAGCTCATGTGAATATTTCAAATGGAATATTGAAAAAAAACATTTGTTTTATAAAATTAAAGTTATGCAAAGAATCAAATTACTCTGTTAAATTCAACTTTTTAAATTGTAAGAATAGTAGAGTTTCTGTGAATGTCCACTCAAACAAAGTTTTCGATCATTTTTCAAAAGTAGATAAAGTCGAATTGGTAGTTGATATTAAAAATTGTGATATGAATGAAAACGGTGAAGTGATTTTTGAAATAGAGGCTTGGCCAGACGAAAAATCGAAAGAAATAATGATTGAAAAAGTTGATGTTAGAAAGAAAACTGATTGAAATGTGTTAAAATCGCTTTGTGTGTTTTATATCTAAAAAAATGTGTAAATTACCATTTCTATTTTTAATATCATATATGACAGTCAATTTTTCTTTCGCTTCGAATATTTCTTATATTCAAAAATACATGAATCAAGTTATAGATAGTGATGAGCCTATTATTGATGATATTAAAAGTATAAAAAATTGCTTGAATAGTAAATTGGAAATATCAGCAGATATTTACTCTGGTTTAGTATCGTTAGATACTCAAAGAGCGGAAAACTTGTATTGTGAATTTTTAGCAGATGTAATAGCTGATTATCGTGTTTATAATAGAGGAGATCATACAGGCGGCATTTTATGTGAATTCAAGCTAGACAAATCTGTTGAAAAAAACTTTAGAAAATCAGAATTGTATAGAAGCTATATATACTATATATTTGATTATATTGGCGAAATAAGAATCGGTAATGATCGAGATGCGATTTTTTATTCTTCTATAATAGATGGGGTAAATGATCTTTATGGCATTAATAGATTGCAAAGGTATTCTTATTTATCTAGAAATGATACAGGTAAATTAGATAATTATTTCTTAAATCCATGGAATGATATATCTACAAAATTTTTGTGGATTTCTCCATTAATTCGTGGTTGGAAATTGGCGCTGTCATATTCTCCTGATTCAAATAGAATGCATTTTTACGACTATAAAGAGACAATAAACAGTAAGAATGTCCTTTCTGGTGTATGTTCTTACGAAAGAGGCGCAACAAGTGGTTTAAACTATAAATTTCTTGCAGGTGGAAAGGTCGGAAGGCATAGAAAAAAAGATGTGAGACCATTAAACTCATATTTATTTGGTGGTGGAATTGGATATAAAAATATATCATTTGAATTTAATTACATCAATAATAAGAAATCATTTACAAGTTTGAATGATACGCTCGGTGATTCTGGAAGAATATATAAATACAAGATATCTTGCAATTTTGGCGATCACGTAGTGTATCTAGGATATGTATTTCGAAAAAAAACGAACAATTTATCTAAAAACAACCAAATAAGTATCAAAAAAGTTGGATTTGAGTGTTGCGTTAACCATTTGTTAACCTTTCTGTGTGAATATAGGAGAGTAAAAACATATACAACAACTTTAGAAAAACTAGGCAGTAAACATAATGTGTTTGCTGCCGAATTTAAAATTTCACATCCAAATAGTTTTTGAAAAGTCAGGTTAAGGTAATAAACTGAAATCTTTATTTATTAATTCATGAGGGACTTGTATTTAAAACCATCCGTGTGGCTATTATTAGTCTAATTTTGTATTTATTATTTAGAAATTATAATTAAAGCTTTATGTGCTTCTTCAGCGCTTCTTAATATATCATCCAATCGTCTGGTAGTTCTTTTAAAAGACAGCATTTATAATACAATATTTCTCTACTCTCCTATAAATCACTCCGTTCAACTTCTACTTTTAATCTGCCTGCACAAAAAAACGTTTGCAATATCGATTGTAATGTAATATACTTCAAACAGTTTAGTGGGCACTTAGCTCAGTCGGTAGAGCTTCTGACTTTTAATCAGGAGGCCGCAGGTTCGAACCCTGCAGTGCCCACCATTCTTTAGTTTGATATACATGATACTTTCACATAAAAATTTTTTGTCGCATAAAAAAGTGAAAAATATTGCTATTGGCAATGTAGTGATGATATTCGCTTTGCTTATGAATCTTTTTACAGATACAATTTGCAAGGGTTTTTTGCTTGATTATACAGCTCCTCAGGTTGTGTTTTTTCGAACAGTATCACGGCTAATTCCGATTGCTACTATTTGCGTGTTTTATAGATATAATCCATTTGAAACTAAAAAAGTTAAAGAGCATGTTTTTAGAGCAATAATTGCTTCTATTAACACAATGCTTTTTATTACTGCGTATAAATATTCTGCAATGACAGAGGTACATGCTATTGGCTATATGACTGCATTGTTTGTGTTGCCTTTCAGCTATTTTATACTAGGAGAAAAGATAACTGGGAATATCCTAATATCTATAATGCTAGGGTTAATAGGGGCGTTACTTATACTTAAACCAAATTTAAATGCTGAGGCTTATCTGAACATTGGTGCTTTGCTAGCTCTATTTGGAGCTATATTTTCTGCATTGAATAATGTTCTTATTAGGCGTTTAACAAAGACAGAAAACATATATGTAATAATGTTATATCATAATGTAGTTTTGTTCTTTGTTTCTTTGTTCTTTTCGTATAAATATTGGGTTCCTATTCATGATGGCTATTCTTTGCTATTTTATTTTTTATTAGTCGGAATTTTGGGGACTTTGTCTCAATATTTAATTCATTATGCCTTCAGTATAACACAAGCATCAGAACTCGCTGTAACATGCTATGTAATTGCTATTCCTGTTATATTTGTTGATATATTTTTTTGGAATATAAAGCCAAATATATATATAATATCTGGTTTGGTGCTGATCATTTTTTGTAATTACCTTGTAATTAGCAAAAGGGCTGCATAAAATATTATTTGTTTTTGTTAGTTATAAATCATGAACCATTATCGTAATACTGTTTGGCTTGCTCCTATGGCTGGAATAACCGATGCACCTTTTCGCAAGTTGGTTTTAAAATTTGGTGCGTCTTTTGTTATTTCTGAAATGGTATCATCAGAAGCTATATCTCGAAAAAATGAAAAAACGTACAAGAGGTTGATTCAGTTTGATAATAGTCCAGATAGAATAGTTCAAATTTTTGGAGATGTGCCACACACTATGGCTGAAGCAGCAAAAATGTGTGTAGATTTTGGTGCAACTCAAATTAACATAAATATGGGATGCCCTGCAAAAAAAATAGTGAACGGAAATGCAGGGGCGGCTCTTATGAAAGATGAAGATTTAGCATGCAGAATTGCAGAAAATGTTGTGCGTGCAGTTGAAGTCCCAGTTTCAGTTAAAATGCGTTTAGGTTGGGATGAAACTAATAAAAATGCGACAATATTGGCGAATAAACTGGAAAATGTGGGGATATCTTTTTTGGTCGTTCATGGTAGAACTAGGGCGCAAGGTTACAGTGGAAAAGCAGATTGGCAGGCTATTTGCAATGTAAAAAATGCAGCGAATATTCCTGTGATTTGCAATGGAGATATTAATGAAGAAAATTTTGGAAAAGCTTTAGCAGAGTCAAAATGTGATTGTCTGATGTTAGGACGTGAAGTTTTAGGTAGACCATGGATTTTATCAAATATAATCAAAATGATGAGTGGAAATGGTTCAGTTCCATTTAGACCAAATGCTGAGGAACTTTTAAATATTATTCTTGAGCACTTTGAAGAGAATCTGTTATTTTATGGAACTGATGCGGGAATAAAGATTTTTAGGAAACATTTTTGTTGGTATAGTAAGGGATTACATAATGCATCTAATTTTAGACAATCTATAAATACACTTGAAAATGTAGATAAAATAAAGGAAAATCTAAATAAGTTTTTCTTGTCGTATAGTTTTTAATGCAACGGAGAATATCGCATGCATACAGAAAAAGTTAGTTTAGCAAAATTGGTTGAACGAGAAGTTTCGAATTTTTTAGAAAAGCACTCTGACGGAGTCCCTCCAGCTAATATATATAAAACTGTTATTGGTGAAATAGAAGGGGCTATTTTCAATGCAGTTTTAAAATATACGGCAAACAATCAAACAAAAGCAGCAAAGATACTAGGAATTAATAGGAATACTCTACGTAAAAAATTAGATGAAATATAGACTGTTATTTTGCAGTTTTGCGTTTTGAGGTATTAGCTTGGCTACTTTGCCTTTTGATGTCTAAATACTTCTTAACTACGTTAAAAAATTTTGTTATGTTTTGATAGCTGTGAGCTGAGCTATTTTCTACATTTCCATTGTTCGACGGGTCTGTTTTCATATATTGAGATAAAACTGATTTTTCTGCTGTAGATTGATCTACTGCTGTTTTTGTTACTTTCTTTAAAATATTTAGCAAGCTTTCTATTTCTGACAAATTGTTATGCATTTCATTCGCTGCTGTTGCTGATTGAGTTTGTTTTAGTGCATTATTTGTCGTATAGAATGCACTAATTGCTTTATTTGCATTATTTATATTTTTTATTATAACAGGTATTCTTGACGCTAATGTGCTGAAGATAGAGGCGATAATAGATTTATCATCCAAGTTTTGGACAGAATCTAAGTCTTTTTTTATTTGTTCTGTTTCATGAAAAAGGGAATCTAATCTTTTTTCTGCGTCTATTATTCTAGCTTCAGGTACAATGACAAATAACTCTTCACAATATGCAGAATTATGTAAAGAGCTAAATATACAAAAGAGTGTTGAAAATATAAGAATTCTATTCATATATAAATATCTTATAATCTAAGCATTAATTTTGTGTAAAATACTGCGAAAAACTATCATTTTAAAATGGCTATTCGTAACAATAAAATATTTCTGTGTGTTTTGGTTGATCTGTGGTACAATCTACACGTTTTGTGAGTAGTTCAATGTCTTGTCATTTGATGAATAGTACAGATACAGTTATTCCGACAAAGATTGTAGATTCAGTGAAGATTAGGTATCTGTCTGCAGTCGAAGAAGTTCTAGTTCCATTAGCGACGTTAGAAAGTCCTTTGTTTTATTCTGTGTGTAGAGGTGCAAAAGTAGCAGAAAATTGTGGAGGAATTTCAGTTTTTGTGTCTCAGGATACAATGACTAGGTCTGTTATTTTGAAATGTAAAAACTGCAATGATGCTGTGTCGATATCAGAAAATATCATAAATGACAAATGTATAAAAAACATTATAGAAGATGGTAGTCAGTATACAAAATTTATAGATTTATCAAATGAAATTGTTGGTAATTTGTTATATGTTAGATTATGTATAGAATCTGGAGAAGCGTCAGGTCATAATATGGTTACAAAAGCTGCACAAAATTTTGTTAACTTTGTGATAGCGAAATATGATTGCGAGTGTATATCTGTTTCTGGGAATGTATGTGTTGATAAAAAAGTTTCAGCCATTAATTCAATATGTGGCAGAGGTAAACGCGTAAATGCTGAAATTATTATTTCTCCAGATGTATGTAAATCATTGTTACGTACTACGCCAGAAAAAATTTGTGAATTAAATACAACAAAAAATTTGCTTGGTTCTAATTTAGCTGGTAGTCTAAGGAGCGCAAACTCTCATTTCGCGAATATGTTGCTAGCTATTTATTTGGCTACTGGGCAAGATGCAGCTAATATTGTAGAAGGCTCTCAAGGTATAACTTATGCGAATTTGCAAAATGATGGAAGTTTATATTTTTCAGTGTATTTGCCAAACATAATTGTTGGAACTATCGGGAATGGGAAGCATATTGAATTCGCTAGAAAAAACTTAGAAATGATGGGGGGTCTAAATGATGGCGGATCTAAGCGTTTATCTGCAATAATAGGTGCAACAGTTTTGTGCGGAGAATTATCTCTGATGGCAGCTTTAACAAATAATGGCGAATTAATTAAGTCACATTTGAGTATTGAAAGAAGTAAAAATGCAAAATATAGGTATTAATAGGGTAAGTTTTAGTACGTCTAAATATTTTATAGATATGCGCGATTTTGCTATCGCTCGTAATCAGCCTATATCAAAATATTATGATGGGTTAATGCAAGAAAAAATGTCTATTCCACCCACATGTGAAGATGCGATAACATTAGGTTTTTCTGCAGCAAAGAATATAATGGATTCATATTGTGTGGAAAACATAGATCTTTTAATTTTTGCGACAGAGTCTGGTGTAGATGAGTCTAAGTCTTGTGCTGTATATATACATAAATTTTTAAATTTAAAAAATACTTGCAAGCTTTTCGATATAAAACAGGCGTGTTATGCAGGGACTGCCGCTTTATTTGTTGCGTATGATTTTGTTCGTGCTAATCCAGGGAAGCAAGTTCTTGTAATAATGTCTGATGTAGCTCGTTATGGCTTGTATACTCCAGGTGAGGCTACGCAGGGTTGTGGCGCTGTTGCTTTAATAGTTTCTGATAACCCAGAAATTGCAGTCATAAATCCAAAAACAGGAATTTATGCAGATGAGGCTATGGATTTTTGGCGGCCTGTATGTAGAAAAGAGGCTATTGTAAACGGGGCTCTGTCTGCTAAAAAGTATCTTAGCTTTTTAAAAAAGTCTTATGAAAATTTTCAAGCAATTAATGAGATAGAATTGGATTATGTTTGTTTTCATACTCCATTTTGTAAGATGGCACAGAAGGGGCATATTGCATTGTATGGAAACGCTGATAATTTTAATAAAAATTCTATCAAATACAATCGTCTTATAGGAAACAGCTATACTGCGTCATTATATATTAGCTTAATTTCATTGCTTGCAAATACTGAGGAAGATTTATCTTGTAAAAATATTGGTTTGTACAGTTATGGCTCTGGTAGTGTTTCTGAGTTTTTTTCTGTAAGAATTCAAAGCACTTATAGAGGTTTTCTTAATGTAAGTTTGTTCGAAGAAAATATTGAAAGTCGTACGAAAATTTCTGTACAAAAGTATGAAGATATATATAAATCTTACAGTATAGATGATAAGAAATGCGGAGATGATTATTATGCGTCAGGAGAATTGAGATTTGTAGGCGTTTTAGATGAAATGAGAGTTTATGAAATAAGTAATAATTAGGTTTTATTGTAATTTCTTAATTATATGTCTATAGAATGCGCGGTGTTAGTGATTTTTTGCGTGTTTGGTTGTTATGTTTTAAAAATAGTCACACTGGTTAATATTTGCAAAGATCTCTAGTTATTTGAATGTTTATAATATAATATGTTATAATTAACTACTAAGTTGGTGCTTGAATATGATAGATCCATTACATCAGTTTGAAATTAGACCTATAATACAATTTGTTGCAAATGGAGTTGATCTGTCGTTTTCTAACTCTGCATTTTCAATGTTATTGGCATTAGTTTGTATAACAGCATTTTTTTCTTTTGGGCTTAGAAATAAAAAGAATGTTCCTGGCCGTTTCCAGTCGTTAGTCGAAATTTCGTATAATTTGGTTGTGAATATGGTTAAGGAAAATGTAGGTTCTTCTGGTATGAAGTATTTCCCTTTTGTTCTTTGTATTTTTTTCTTTGTACTTTTTGGTAATCTAATAGGAATGGTACCATACATGTTTACATTCACAAGCCATATCGTCGTTACGTTTGCTCTTGCTATGATTGTGTTTATATTTGTTACGTTGCTTGGATTTTTTATACATGGAGTGAAATTTTTTAGTTATTTTGTTCCTAAAGGAGTCCCATTTATACTAAAGCCTATATTAGTCCCAATAGAAATTTTGTCTTATTTTTCTAGACCTGTTAGTTTGTCTATAAGGCTTTTTGCAAATATGATGGCTGGGCATACGATTTTGAAGGTTTTTGCAGCTTTCTCTGTTATGTTGGGGGCTTGTGGTGTCGTCCCTGCCGCGGTTAATATTGCACTTACTGGGTTTGAAATTCTAGTCGCTTGCTTGCAAGCGTACGTTTTTGCTATACTTACTTGCTTGTATTTGCATGATGCAATACATTTACATTGATTTGTCGTATCTTAGGAGTGAATTATCATGGATGCAGAAGCCGCTCGTATGATTGGTGCTGGACTCGCTGTTTTCGCGTTGTTTGGCGTTGGATTAGGATTAGGGAATATTTTCTCGACTTGGATAAGTTCTATTGCAAGGAACCCTGAAGCAAAAGAGCATTTGTCTTTGGTAGGTTTTTTGGGATTCGCTTTAACAGAAGCTGTCGCTTTGTTTGCTTTATTGATCGCATTTTTGATTCTTTATAAGTAGGTTTTTATGCCGCAACTAGATAGTTCAACATTCGCTTCTCAGCTTTTTTGGTTGTTCATATCATTTTTCTCTTTATTCGCGATAGCTAAATTTTACATAGTGCCGAAAGTTGATGGGATGTTTTTATCTCGTGAGCGTTATGTTAGTTTCATTTTAGATCAGGCTAAGGAATTTGCAAAAGAAGCTGAAAAGATTGATAGTGAAGTTGCGGCAGAACTTGAAAGTGCGAGGATGACAATAGAATCAGAGGAACGTAATGCTATTGCTAACATTAGGGCAAATCTTGAGATTAGTATGCAAGCTATACACAATGAAAATTTGCAGAAGAGTGCTAAATCTATTGATGAAGTTAATAGGTATGTTGAGACTATATCTAACGACATTTTGTCAGAGATGCCAAAGCTTGTAGATGCGGCTTACTATAAGCTGTATCACAATAAGAGTGAGAGTTAGCTATGTTTTCTGCTGAATTATGGGTGCTTATAGCTTTTCTTTGCTTTTTTCTTTTCTTCGGGAAAAAATTGTATTTTGCTATTGTTAAAATGTGTGATGAATATTCTAGTAAAATTGAGTCTAGGATTTCTGAAGCAGAAAAATTAAAAGAGAACGCGTCAGAGATGCTGAGTGCAGCTTATTCACGTAAAGCGGAAATAGAAAATGAAATAAATATGATGCGGGCAAAATCATCTGAGGCAGTCGCTGCATTTAAAGAAGAGAGCGAAAAACATGCACGTTTTTTAAAAGATCGTCTTGAGAAAGAGTTCGATGCGACTATTAGAGCTACATTGAACAGTCGTTATGAATGTATAGTAAAAAATCTTTCAGATCGTTTTATTGCTGAACTAGAGGCTTTAATAGATCAGAAAAAACCAAGTATATCGATAGATGTTGATGCTCTGAAAAAATTGAAAAATAATAAGTAGATATTTAGTGGCGATTCTTATACAATTTAATAGTTTTCATAAATGGAGCTATTTCGTATGGCTGTGTCTAAGATTTCTGGGTTTCCTGAGTATTTGCCATGTTGGCAGATTGCTTTTGATATAGTTTTAAATAGAATTAGAGAAAAATTTGAGCTATTTGGGTTTTCTCCTTTAGATACCCCTGCTGTAGAACGTGTTTCTACGCTTTTAGCTAAAGGGAATGATAGTGAAATATACGGTATATATCGTTTGGCTGATGCAAATGATAAAAAAGATTTAGCTCTTAGATTCGATTTAACTGTCCCTTTGGCTAGGTATGTTGCCCAGCATGAAGGTGAATTGGTATTTCCATATAAGCGTTATCATATAGCTCCTGTTTGGAGAGGAGAACGTGCTCAAGCTGGTAGGTATAGACAGTTCTATCAATGTGATATAGACATAGTTGATAATACTCAATTATCTTTAAATAGCGACGCAGAAATTGTTTCTGTAGTGTATGAAGTATTCAAGTCTTTCGAATTGGATTTTGAGATTAAGATAAATAACAAAAAAATTCTTGATGGATTCATTAGTCATATTATTGGGGATGCAAATAAAGTATCAGACGTTTTGAGAGTGATAGATAAAAAGGAGAAGGTTCAAGAGTATAAATTTGTTGAAATGTTATCTGATCTCGGACTCGATTCTTCTCAAATAAAACAAGTAATATCTTTTTTGGATTATTTAGGGTCGAATTTAGACCTTATAGAACAATTAAAAAACTTAAATTATAACGATACTTTTAGTAAAGGTGTATCAGAGCTTGAAGAATTATACATTCGCTTAGAATCATTTGGGGTTGATTATTCTAATGTAAAATTGGATACTAGTTTGGCTCGTGGATTAACATATTACACCGGTAGTATATTCGAAGTAAAATTACGTAATAATGAATTCACTAGTAGTGTTGCTGGTGGTGGAAGATATGATAATTTAACTGAATATTTCTCTAATAAAAAATTTCCTGGTGTTGGGGTAAGTTTCGGGGTTTCCAGATTGATAAATATTTTAGTTGAAAAAAACATTGTCAATGTAGATAAGATGACTCCTGCAGATGTATTGGTTACTGTGCAAGATAGAGGTTCTATTGATAAATATATAGAAGTAGCGTCATACCTTAGAAAAAATGGCATAAAAACAGAGCTGTTTTTACAAGATAAGAAGTTAGGACAACAGATGAGTTATGCTGCTAAAAAAGGATTTAAATTTGTCGTAGTAGCAAATACAGACGAGCTTAATAATTGTTTAGTCAATTTGCGAAATATGCATACAGGTGAACAGGAAGTGATTTCTATCAATGATATAGTCGCGAAAATTCAATGAAATTAGAAAATGTAGAAAATATTCTTGGGTATCGTTTTGACGATAAAAATATTCTTTTAAGAGCGATTTCTCATACAAGTAAGCTACCAAAAAGGAGAGCTAGGGTTAATTTTGAAAAAATGGAATTTTTAGGAGATCGTGTTTTAGGTTTGTGCGTGGCTACTTTAATGTATCAAAATTTGAAGAAAGAAGATGAAGCAGATTTTGCTAGAAGATTGGCGAATATAACATCTACTGAATCTTTAATCGATACTGCGAATAAATATGGCCTTATCGAAAATTTTGATTTTAAGGCTTCTGAGGATAGTTTTACGAAAAAGCATAACTCTGCGATTGCTGATATGATGGAGGCAGTTTTTGCCGCTGTGTATTTAGATGGAGGTTTATGTTGTGCGATGAATGTTATCTCAAAACTTTTTTCACGTAAATTATCTCAAGCATATGTAAAGGAAAAAGATAAAAAGAGCGAGCTCCAAGAATATGCTCAAAAAGAACTTAAATCTAGCCCTATTTATACAGTTAAAGATATATCAGGTCCAGCACATAAACCACATTTTGTCGTATATGTTAGAGTTAATGACTATAAGACAGAGGGTGCTGGTAACAGTAAAAAAGAGGCAGAACAGGAAGCTGCTAAAAATATGTTGATTTTGTTGAAGAAGATTTAATTATGAAAAAAATAAATATAGTTACAATTATTGGAGAGACTAATGCCGGTAAATCTACATTAGTTAACGCTCTTGTAGGACAAAAAGTTTCTATAGTATCAAGAAAGGTTCAAACAACGATTTTTAATATTATGGGTATTATTACAGAAGGAGATACTCAAGTGGCTATAATTGATACACCTGGATTTTATCGGTCTAAATCTGCAAATAACTACGAAAAAGTTGCTTGGGGGGCATTTAGAAAAACAGAGCTAATATTATTTGTTATTGACGGTTCTAAGAAGAATCTTGAAAAGTCTAAAAAATTGATACAGAAGATAGATGAAAATAAACATGTTGTTCTAGTAATTAACAAAGTTGATTTGGTGCGTAAGCCTGATTTGTTAAAGTTAATAGGTGAATTTTCTAGCTTGAGAAATTTCGAACAGGTGTTTCTTGTTTCAAGTGTAGAAAATTTAAGTGGCGTAGGCGATTTAAGAAAATATTTGCTTGATAATGCTGAACCAGGTGAATGGCTATTTGCTGAGGATGATACAACTGATCAATCTATGGAAATTTATGCTGCAGAAATTACTCGTGAACATATTTATGATTTACTACATAAGGAAATTCCGTACTCTTGTAGCGTGAAGACTATTTCTATTGAACCTAGAGAAGATGGGGTAGGGTGGAAAATTATGCAGGATATTATAATTAGTAAGGAGTCGCATAAATCAATAATTCTAGGGAAAGGTGGTTGCAAGATAAAAACGATAGGCGAAAGTGCAAGAAAAGAGTTGCAGAGCTTGATGGAATGCCCAATCCAGCTTTTTCTTACAGTTAAAGTAGAGAAGAAATTTTGATAGTTTTAGGTATAGAAACAAGCTGTGATGATACATCTGTCGCTTTAGTAACAGATAAAGGCGATATTTTAGCTAACGAGATTTCATCACAGATTGATGTACATTCATCATTCGGTGGTGTCGTGCCAGAATTAGCCGCTAGAGCGCATTTAGAAAACATTGATGTAACTTATCGGTTAGCGATGCAAAAGTCTGGAGTTTCTATAGACGACATATTTGCAATTGCTGCTACATGTGGTCCTGGATTAATAGGTGGTGTTATAGTTGGCGCAACTTTTGGAAAAACAATTTCCGCTTTTTCTGGAAAACCATTTTATGCAGTTAATCACTTAGAGGGCCATGCTTTATCCGCTAGATTGGGAAATGAAAAAATAGAATTTCCATATTTACTTTTGTTGGTTTCTGGTGGCCATTGTTTAATCTGTATTGTAAAAGGTCCTAGATCTTTTGAAGTTTTGGGGCAAACATTAGATGATTCTGTAGGTGAAGCATTTGATAAAGTAGCGAAGATGCTCGGATTAGGATATCCTGGTGGGCCTGCAATTCAAGAATATGCACAAGACGGAGATCCATTTAGATTTGACTTACCAAAACCTTTGTATAAAAAACAAGGATGTAATATGTCATTTTCTGGCTTAAAAACTGCGGTTAGATTAATTGTAGAAAAACATGAGAATTTTAATATTAATGACCTATGTGCTTCATTTCAGCGTGTTGTGAGCGAACTTTTATTTCAGAAATGTGAGTTTGCACTTGAGTGTTGTAATAATAATGGTATAAACATTTCTAGCATTGTTGTTGGTGGAGGGGTGGCTGCAAATACAGAAATTCGTGCTGGATTGTCTATTTTGGCTAAAAAATATAGAAAAGAGTTTTTTGCTCCTAGTTTGAAATTGTGTACAGATAATGCCGCGATGATAGCTTGGTCTGCGATTGAGCGAATTAAAAATGGAGATACAGGCAATCCAATTTCTTTTCGCCCAAAACCTCGGTGGATGTTAGGAGAGTGACAACTTATCCATCGATGTTTGTGGGCTCTATATAATTTTAATTGTGTGTGATTTCTTTGTGGATTTTTGCGAAAAAACTATCGAGTTTTTCTTTTCCCAGTTTTGTAATGCTTTCTCTAATTTGTTTTTCTTTAACTTTTTTCACGTCATTTATATTTAACGAATTTTGGATTTCAGTTTTGATATCATTATTGTCACTTCGCGTAGATTTGTATGCATCATTTAGCATTTTGATGCCACTGCGTTTTTTAAGCTTGTCGATGAGCCAATCTTGCTTTTCTTCAATGTCTAGTTGCATAAAGGTTTTTTTATAAGAGTACTAGAAAGGTTTTCAATTAAGTCGCCTTCAATGCCATTAATTATTCCTTTTATGTCTTGCTTTTTAGCGGTCATAATATCAAAATTCTGAGTTATGTTTAAATTAGTTTTGATGACTTCGTTTATTTTAGAAATAAGATCATCTTTCTTGTTGCTGCTGATAAGTGAATACATTAATACTAACATATTTATAGTAGTTTTAGCGCTTAGCATGTCTACTAATTCACTTCGTTTTTTATCTATTGGAAGTATATAAAATTCGAAAGCTTTGTCGTATAGCTTTCTTTTAGCAGAATGCTCAATATCTTTCCCAATTTCTTCCGCCTTCTCTTTAGCTTTGCCTTTTACATTTTCTCCAAATTTTTTAGCTACTAATTTCTTATCTTTGCACCATTGCTTTGCTTTAGCTCTTATCTCTCCGTTTTTTGCTTCGTTGTAATCGACACAACATGTAATGCATAACATAGCTATAGCTAATTTAAATATGCTTCTCTCCATGAATATTAAAGTGATTGTATAAACCTTCAATGAAAAAAATAATTAATAGTATCTTGTTTTGTAAAAGCAAATATTATGCGTAGTTTAATGAAACAATTCTTACTAAAAACAGAATTTTAATGAAATATTGAAAATAATAGTCCGCAGATAAAAACATATTTAAAAACAATACTTAAAACTTACTTCTATAACTTAACTTTCATCTAATACTCTTTATGTAAATAATAGAGAAAACATATTTTTCTCTGAGTCAGTAAACGAAAAAACTGCAGACATAAACTGTCTGCAGCCAATATAACGTTAATCCATAGGAAGCAAGCGTATAACAAGCTTCTATTTTGTTCGCGTTATAGCCAAGAATTGTTTATTCAAACCTTTTACAGATGTAAACCAAACTAAGCTAATAACAATAAATATTACCGTAATTGCAACAGACAAGTCGACTAATTGTGCTCCAGTCGCAGTTAACAAAAGCCAATTTATAGCAGCACCACCAGATTTTCCTAATCTTCCACCGACAACATCTACAGCTGCTTTACCTTTTGATTTCAATTCATCGTCTAATGGAATATATGTCATTTCTTTTGTTGGATCAAAAAGCGAATATTTTGTTCCCTTGGCTAACACGTTTTGGGCTAATCCAACCCATGACGTTACTACAACAGATGCAATTCCAATAGGCATAATATATTCATTCAATGCATCTCTAAAGATTATAAACCCAAAGAAAATTAATCCTGTAACAAATATCATTACTGGAGTTATTATAGCACCAGTGAACCATGAGCATTTTCTTAAGATATTTGCACCAACTAACATACATATAATTGTGAATATTCCTGTATATATCTGTAATCCGCCCATGAAGTTAGCAAACCCATCTTTCGAACCGCCAAACATCATTTTAACTTGATCTTTCCACATTACTTCTACTAAGTTTATGCTTATACCATAGCATATAACTAATAGAGCGATAAAACCAAGGTATTTAGACCTGAATATATATTTCAAACTATCTGATATGCTTAATTTCTCTTTCTTCTTCTTAGGCTTAATATCATCCTTATTGAAGAATCTTGGATCAGTCAAAACTTTGTTATTTAACCACCAGTAAATTGCCATTATAACAAGCCCTGTTACTACAACAGTTGAAACAATCCATGGTAGAGCATCCCAACCACCACCTGTAGAGTCATTTGCAGATTTTGCACTCTTTAAAACTATGCCAGAAACGATCAGCGCGCCATTCGCGACAAAACCAAACATAGAGTAAAATCTTTTAGATTCTTTCACTGATGTTACATCGTTTGCGAATTTCCAAAACATCAAGCTAATCATAGCACTTCCCCACAACTCAGACATTATGTAGAAAGATGAATAGATCCAAGAACCAATAGCGTTTAATATTATTTGCAACCCGGAATAGTCACATGTAAAATGAGTATGGAAACTTTCTGGGTTAGAAAATTTAAAAATTAATCCAACTGCAGCAAAGTAAGTTACAAATATTGTAACAATTGTATAAAACACACCATCCCTAGAAAGTAAGTTGGATAATTTTGAATACAAAACCATAAATAACACAGCGCTAGGCAAGACGAACCAAAGCTTCAATGTTGGGATCATCTCTGTACCTAAGTTATTTACTACTAATGCATCCTTCAAGCCTCGAAGAATACTATAATTAAAAAGAATTCCCATCATCATTATTGCCATAGGCAAAAATTTCTTCAATTCATAAGAATGGATAGGCCAAAGAACAGCTCTCATCCCGGAAAATTCTTTAGATTGTTGTTCCATTTGAGTTCTCCAAAAAATAAAATCGTACACACAACACGTACGATTAAAACATACTCGGAATTATATAAAGAAAAGAGGCAATAATCAATGGGCAATACGACAATTCACAGGTTGCGCAGATTAAAAACATAAGCCGAACTAACGATTAAAGTAGATAAACAGTAAACAATTTTCATTGATATATTTTGTTAATAATCTAAAATATATTTCAGACAAACTACATCATTAATCATCTTTTCGACTTATCAATTAGTATATAAATATACTTAATCTATCTCATTGAACTTTTTAACATCCACTTATTTTTACGATGAACGTTTAATCTGTCTACGATAAACCCAATCACAACTTCATCTTTATGATTTTCTGCTTGATCCAACACATCTTTCAGAGTCTTTTCTATTGTGCATTGGTCAGAGTAAAGATCAGAAAGCATTTTGGTCACATCAGCATTTCTATCACCGTCTTTTATTGTTGTCCTACTGGAAAAATCAGCGAACGTACCTATAGTCCTTACATCTAATTCGCGAATCAATTCAGCTAAAACATCGATAGCTTTATATAAATCATCATACTGTGCCTCAAATAGTTCATGTAATGATTTAAATTCTCTACATTCAACGTTCCAGTGATAATTTTGTGTTTTTAAAAATAAAGCATATGTATCAGCTAATAATATTTCTAAGCTTTTTATATATTCATTCATATTTACACTCCTAAAATAAATTATATCAGTATATATACCTATTACATAAGATTAACATTGCATCTTAGCAACATGAACAAAATAAGGAAATTTAATAAAAATATACCTATTTGCACATCTCATATTTTACATTAATCATCATCACCTGTATGTTGGTAATATGCATATAACATGTAATTCTTCGTCTCTTTGTTTAATTCTGCGTTAATTTTTTTAGCAGCAAAATCGAGTATATACGACAATGGTAATAAAACTACAGAACAAAGTTGGGAGAACCATTTTGTATTCTCATCATCTACGCAAGTATGTAATATTAACGCAGTCGATGCTAACAAAGAACACAAACCTGATAATGGATTTAATACGCCAGAAACCCATTGATACGTATCTATTTTTTTATATGTTTTCTCTAAAATATTATCCTCGTGTGCTTTTTTTACATATTCAGCAGTCCTAGTATCATTGGATATTTCATCAATGTCGCTTCTCAGTAAATTTCTTGTAGCTTTTGTAAAGAAAGGCCCGTACTCATTAAAAAATGACTGAGGAATATTGGTATAGTCAATAGTACCATATCTGTATTGAACTGGTAACATATCAACTGTACCTCCATCATTTGCAAAATCTTTAATAAAGTAAAAATAATCCGCACCTAAATCCAACGATTTATACATATTTTTTTTTGCAGATGAATAGTTCATGATTTTTACACATATGTTGTCAGAAAGGTTGTATAGAAAAACAGCTGCAGGTCCTAAATATTTACTAACATCATAAAAAGTTATACCGTTAACTGCATCACTTAAATCTAATCCATTATATTTGCACTCAGCATTATCAGGTTTAAACGTACATTTCCCTCCAAATGCTAAATATAATGTTGAAACAAAGCTTGTTGTTAGTAACCCAGTTTTATTGGCATATTTGGAAAGTTTATCTGCTATTTTCCAAAATTTTGCCCCGAAAGAAGACTGAAATGCTGAGCTACTCCCTATAATTTGATCTTTATTATAAGTATGATCAGCAACGACTAACATCAAGTTAAGAGTATCATGGTCTATTTTTTCAACTTTGGAAAAAAAAGTAGATGTCAAAGATCTAAAATGTCGTCCAAATTCATTATATAAACGCATAGTGCATGGCATCCCCATATTTGTTAATTCATTAACAATATATTCTGGAGTATTTATATCAATCGCTATACTTTGTTCAACAGAGTCTTTCTCTTCATGCTGTAAATGACTATTATGGTCAAGAATTTGCGATACCTCGGCCATTCTTATACTCTTTTCAAGCGTTCCTTCCTCTTGGTGCCGCATACTATAAGATTGGCAACAAGCAATACAAGCTATAACAAAACAAAATATATTTCGCACACTATCCTCCATGTTAATAAAAATCATTAAGTTATAACATACTTCAAATTAACAAACCCTTAATTTGCGCAGACAAAAATAAAATCAATTAATGAGTTATTGTGCTAAATTCTATATCTTTCGCTGTTATTCCTGGATCTATACCTGATACTATGACATTATCTATATCGAATAGACTTTGATTGTTAATAGTACCTGCATCAATTTGAATTTCCTGATTAAACGACCAATTCTTTGGCATCTGATAGCCTTTATTGCCAGCATAATTATGTGATATTCCTGCGACATAGCTAAAAGATGCTAATCCTTGCTCATATGCAAAATTACATATAGCCCGACTACCATATATTCCAAAATCATATCCATGTTTCCGTAATGTGTTACTCATACTTTCAATATATCCAGAAACTATTATCGGATCTAAGTCATCATCTATAACGCCATAAATAACCGCCCCTCTTTTCAAGCCTAATTTTTGTGCAGCGATAACAGCTTTTTGCGCATCTATTATCCCTTGTTCAGCCGTACAATGATCAAAATCATGCATTCCCTCTTGAAAGAATAGGATAACTCGAAAGCCTGCATCTAGCAGTGCATATAACTCTTCTTTTGTAATGTGCTTTTGCCTACCGTTCTCTTTACTAGTCAAATATCTACCAATATACTTATAACCATACAACTTTAAAAAGCTAATATCACCTGGGGAAAGTTGTTGAGCACAGTCACAACCTATTACTTTCTTGTTGATATTACCACCAGAAGAAAATAACGATTGAAGCGTTTCATTGTCTGCAACACCAGATTGTTTTATACTCATAAATAGCTGGAAATCAGCGAGAGCATCACTCAAAACCTTGCTCCAAATACCATCAATAGGACATATGTATCCATTCAAATTTAAAGCGGCTTGAACAAGCTTAATTGAAACATCATCACTGTTTTCATCAATTTTTTCAGGTAATATTGCACGAGAAAATTTATTTAGAAAACCTGTTATCTCGTTATCATTAAATCCTTGTTCTAACTGTAAAATATAAATTATGTATTTGTATAAATTGTTTACACTTTCAGGATATTCATCTAGAGCAACTTCATGTAGTTTTTCAGAAGGAGTTGGCGGCACATACTCTGACACAAATTTCAAAATATTATTTCGTTTTGATACTATATTCTCTGACTCATGACTAAATTTGTTTTTTTCATCAATATTTATTTCCCCATAGCTATAAACAGAATAGCAAAGAAGCGATATACAAAAAAATGACTTTATAATTACTGTTCTCATGACTTAGAAATTAGCACTTAAAAACAAAAATAATGTTAAATACTAAATTGATTGCTAAATAAAAAATCGAATTTTATATGATATTATTAATAATTCGCAGCCAGCATTACTTAAACAATGAATCTATATAGGAAAAATCACTAGACAATAATTGTGTTTGTACGGAGTTATAGCATTTTTAATAAACGTTTCAAGCCTTTTTGTGAAACGAATATGTTTACTATATCTCCAATCAATATGATATCATTGTCTTCAGCAATTTTTTGTATATCATCACTCCTTTTAATTGCTATTGGAATAATATCAAATTTATATGCGAAATTTTTTACAGTAGCTCCTATCCATTGATGATCTTCAGAGACTTTAACTTCGATAATATAACCAGCATCATTATACAATTCATATATTACCTTAAAAACACCATTTAAATTCGATAGAACAGATTGCTTAATAATATTAGATGTATTTAAATGAATATAATTACATTCATTGAATACATTATCTATCATTTCAATATCATTTTTACTTATAGAAACTACTCTTATATTTTTATTTATACTACTCACAGTGCAGGCTAAAGTAGTATTGAAACAAATATCATCAGTATAGATACAAACAGCATCTGCATTGCCAAACATAGAAACGAATTTATTCCAATCATTAAAAACTACATCATTTTTGTTTATAAATGAAACCGATATGTTAGATTCATAATAGCCTTGCAATTCATGTAATTTATTTAAAAATGTATTAGTTATTTTATGTTCACACGAATTTTCTAAAATGAATACTATATTCTTACATGCATACTGCTGATGCCCAAAAGCATACAAAGCTCGGCTCAAATTATTTTCTTCTACTGAAAAAATTACCTCATCGCTAGCCAGAATAATATCTGATTGAGAAATATTGAGTAAAACATTATTACGTATTATAGCAAGAACATTTATTTGAAAATCTAGCAATGAAGATACATGGCTAATAGGCGTATTGACCAATATTGATTTCTGTTTGCAAACAGTCCTTATAACTATTACTTTTTCAGTATATGCAATATCTTTCGTTCCCTGAGATAATATTGTTCTCAGTATAACATCAGATAATAGCTTATCTACATCTATAATGTTAGTGATCGCAAAATTATTTTTAGAAAATATATTAAAATTTTTTTGCTCTGTATAATCTAATTCTGAAATTGTAGCAATAGTAGATTGAACGCCAAAATAACAATTAGCTATCTTTGAAATCACTATATTTGATGAATCGTCAGCTGTCAAAGAAATAACACAATCTGCAGTTTTTATATCAGCTTTTTTTAGAGTAGCTAACAATCTAGCATCACCATTTATAACTGTAAGTCCACTGTTTTTTATCAAAAATGAAGCATATTCTGTTGATTTTTCGATTAACACTACTTCGTGACGAAGCTTTAGCAAACTAGAAATTATGTTAATTCCGTACTCATTTGCTCCTACGACAATAATTTTCATTGTTCTTTAGTATCTATAGATAAACTTTGCATTTTTTTGTACATAGAACTCCTATCGATTCCTGCATGTTTTGCAACATGTGTAATATTGCCATTAAATCTCCACATTTGGAATTTCACATATTCACGTTCGAATGTATACTTTGCTTCTTTTATAGGCATTGAAAGAAGATCTACAATTGCAAGCCCATTGCTCATTTGTTCTTGAAAATCTTTGCTAGCTGTTATTTCTACAGGAAGATCGTTAACTTCGATTACACCTCCACTACTATTCAACAAAAGGAATTCGACTACGTTTTTCATTTGGCTAATATCGCCTGGCCATGAAAATTTTACTAACAATTTTCTAGCATTATCAGATAGCTTCTTCGTAGGCAATCCAAATAAATTATTAGAATTTTCTAGGTAATAATCTAACATGTTAGATAAATCGTTCTCTCTCATACTTATAGTAGGTAAAACTATCTCATGAATACTTAATCTCGCATATAAATCACTACTAAATTTACTAAATATCTCACTATTGCTCTTTTGCGATGAATAGCATATTATCCTTGCATTTATTTTTACACCATTTACCCCTCCTGTTTGCATATATGACAATAAATATTCTTGACATTGTTTAGAAATAGACAATACTTCATTTAGAAATAAAGTTCCACCATGTGCTTTAGAAAGCTCAGACCTTTGTCCATACTTACCAAATAATCGATTACAAAGCTCTCCATTCTCATCATGAGAACAATCTACAGAAACAAAAGGCATACGTGAGCGATTAGACATAGAATGAATAGTGTATGCTACGAACTCAGGCATACAACCATTAGGACCGAGAATCATAATTCTCGAATTTTCTTGTGCGACCCTTGACACTTCTCCATTAAGTCGAGATGCATAGCTTGAAGAACCGACAAAAATTGCACTGCAAACAGTCTTAGAGTTTTTTAACAAAACATTTTCTTTTAATAAATCGCTAGATTCTATAGCCCTATTAACAGTAAGAAGTAGTCTATCCAACTGGAAAGGCTTTTCAATAAAATCATATGCACCTTTCTTTATAGCCGTAACAGCGATATCAATGTTACCATGTCCAGATATCATAACTACTGGAATATAACTGTTCAATTTCTTTATTTTTTCTAATATACTGATTCCAGCATTTTCATCATGACCTAACCAAAGGTCTAATAATATTAAAGATGGGGGCTTTCGTTTTATAATAGATATGCAACTATCTTGATCTTTTGCTTGTAAAACAATATACCCTTCGTCTTCTAGCACTTCCGCTATTCCAGCTCTAATTTCTGAATCGTCATCCACGACTAATATTGTTTTGGGCACTGCCGAATTACTCTAATTTTTCATACATTGAGGATATCACTATTGTTAGGAAAAGACAATATTACTCTAGCTCCTCCTAATTCGCCTGTTTCGAAAGATATAGTGCCAGAATGCCCTTGCACTATTTTTTTCACAATCGCTAGCCCTAACCCACTTCCTTTAGATGTCAAAGTAAAATATGGATCAGTCAGTTTATCTATAGAATCTGCAGGAAATCCAGGACCATTATCATCAAATATTATTTTTATGAACTTATTAGTAACTTTTAATGTAATATAAATCGAAAATTGTTTTGAAATATTCGCCTCATTCATAGCTGTAATAGAATTTTTTAGAATGTTGATGAATACTTGATTTATCAGTCCCTCATCAACTAGCATATCATACCTATCTACATCAGATTTTTGTGATATTTGTGTTTCTATTTGTCTATTTACTGTTGATACAAAAATTTTAAAATCTACGTGTTCATTCGCATTTTTCATAAATAGTACAGACTGTTTCAGAATAGAAAGTATATCATTTTTCTTTAATATAGGTTCTGGCATCTTTGCAAAAAAGCTAAACTCATTAACTAAACGTTTTATTTCTCCGACATGTTGAACAATACTATTTGTTAAACTAGCAAACGTATCACACTCTTGTGATATTTGTTTACAATATTTTCGATAAATCCTTTCTGCAGCCAATTGGATAGGAGTAAGTGGGTTTTTAATTTCGTGAGCCACACGTCTAGCAACATCAGCCCATGCTGCTTGTTTCTGTGCATTCATAAGACTAGTTACATCATCTACAGTGATGATGTAACCTAATGATTCATGCCCATCAATCTTAGCAATTTTAACCAAAAATAGCATCTGCTCTAGCTTATTTCTAAACTTAATTTGTAGTTCTATCTGTTCATTTTTTCTTACCTTACAAATCGGATCTGATATTTGGGGCAAGATATTAAAAATTGCCGCCCCTTTAATTAACAAATCCCCAAATTTCTCCTTAGCATTGTCATTATACACTGTAACTTTAAAATATTTATCGATTCCTATAACAGAAGAAGATACTCCAGCTAAAATGCCACTAATAAAATTAATTTTCTCATCTAACTGCTCATTTGTATTCTTCTGCTCTAACTGTTGCTGCTGTATTGTAGAAACCATATCATTAAAGGTAATAGAGAGCAGTTTGATTTCTTGAGAGATATTGTTATCAATTTTTACCCTTGTTGACAAATTGCCATTTTTAATTTTTTCCGATGCATTAATCAGATTTATAATTGGAGAAGTGAATTGCGATGCAAATATTATTGCGAAATTTATAGAAATTAAAATAATTAACAAAGCAAGAATCACAAATATTATCACAAACGCTATTTCTAACTGAAAACGACTATTCTTGAAATTCTGATAATCTGAAAAAGCTTCATGCGTTTTTTTTACATGCATAACAATATTGCTGTCTATCTCCTTTTTTACGAGTAAGAACATGTTGTCCCTAAATGGAATAGTTAATGATACAATTAAAATAATTTCATTCGGAGTATTTGACTTTATTTCTACAATATTATTATCTATACACGACCTTATAACATATTCATTTATAGGTATGAAATCTAGACTAAAACTTTTCTTGGAACGTGCAATAGTTTTTTTTTGATATTCAGCTAATATACCTCCATAGATATTTTTCATATCAAACAGATCATCCATCAGATCAGTTAAAACACTGCCCAAAAAAGCATCGTCATTCAATTGTGAAAACGTATAACTAGATACAGCAATCTCTATCGCTCTTGCTACACCTAAAGCATCATCTTTGGCAATATTTCGATTTTCTTCCAAATACGCTGTTGCTACATTTAACGATTCGGATAGAACTGATTCATTTTTTGAGTTAAACCACGAATCTATACCTTTGTGAAAAAATAAAGCTGCAAATACAATCATCAAAATTGAAGGAATTGCAGATACAACAGAAAAAATATTTATCAAACGGATCTGTAATTTAGATCCTTTCTCTCGTCTTTTTTTAAATACATTACGTAGCTTTAATGCAATCGAATATGCAGCTATCAGAAGGAAAAAAATATTTATGTACAATATCTTTAGAATTGTTTGAGAAGTATAACTCGACTTATCACTTCCGATTGTAAAACACGCGTAAAGAAGAGAAGCAATAGAAAAAAACACTACCAATACTATAAATAAATTTGACAGCTTACTCTGTCTGTATTTGCTCTTCATATTTTCAAATGCGCTAACCTTATTAAAATAACTAATCATAATTGTAAAATAGTTTTAAATTCGTCTTCTGATATTATTTTTAGATCTAGTTCTTTCGCTTTATTTAACTTACTTCCAGCAGAGGCCCCTGCTACTACAAAATTTATTTTTTTTGAGATAGATGATACTACAACTCCTCCATTTTCTTCGACCAAACGTTTAGCTTCATCTCTTGAGAAAGATTCTAATGTGCCTGTAAATATGAATATCATTCCAGCCAACATGCCACTGGCATGTTTATTGACGCTAACTATATCGAGAATATTATTCAGCTGTTTTATAAGATCGACATTATTTTTTATCGAAAACCACTTTTCACATTCATGTATAATCGATGAACCAATTCCATCTACATTGATTAAAGAAGAAAAATCTCCTTTTTCTCCACATTCTATAAATTTTTTCGAAGTTTCAAAAAAAACAGCTAATTGTTTCGAAACAATTTTTCCAACGAGCGGAATACTTAATGAATATATAAACCTATCTAATGAACTTTTTTTACTTTTATCAATGGCGTTTTTTATGTTCAAAATTTGACGTTCACCCCATCCATCAAATTGCAACAAAAACCTACTATATTCGCTAAACTTGAAAATATCTAATTGCGATTTTACAAATCCATTTTCTACCAAAAATTCTATTGTTTTATCTCCAAGTCCATCAATATTAATGGCATTCTTAGACACAAAATGTATTATTCTTTCTATGTTCTGAGCTTTACAATTTTCTACATTTGGACACTTAATCGCTACATCTTCACCATCTACTAAAGTACTTCCGCAACTTGGACAAATACTAGGAAATTCATATTTTTGAGATGACAAATGTCGACTACTAGGAATAACAGAAACTATTTGAGGTATTACATCCCCAGCTCTCTGTATTATAACTGTATCTCCAATTCTTATATCTTTCCTGTTTATTTCATCTTTATTATGCAATGTAGCTTTAGAAATTTCTACACCACCTACATTTACAGGGAGAACACTCGCTACTGGAGTAATTACTCCTGTTCGTCCAACTTGAACAAATATATCAAGAATCTTTGTTTCTGCTTGTTCTGCTGAAAATTTATACGCTATAGAATGCCGAGGATATTTGCTTGTATTACCAAGTTCAGTCTGCAAACTTAAATCGTTAACCTTAAAAACAACTCCATCTATATCAAATGCCAACTCTGCACGTCTATGATTCACATCATTATAGAATTCGTATAATTCTTGTTTGCTTTTGCAAATTTTAAATATAGGGTTAACATCAAACCCATAATTAATTAATGCATCAAGACTATCAGATTGATTCTTTATCTTTTGATCTCCAACAATTTGATATGCGAAAAATTTCAATTTTCTAGACTTAGTAATATTAGGATCCAATTGGCGCAAAGACCCAGCAGCCGCATTTCTTGGATTCACAAATTTTTGTAAACCTACTTTTTCTCTATCTTTATTTAACTCGACAAAGTCAGCTTTTAGCATCACAACTTCGCCACGAATTTCTATAGTATCTGGAAGGCCATCTGAATTAATCTGTATAGGTACATTATCTATGCACTTTACATTTTCTGTAACATCTTCACCTACTATCCCATCACCCCTTGTGGCTGCACTTACAAGTCGTCCTGCAGAATATCTAATTGATGCAGATAGGCCATCTAATTTCGCTTCTGCTACCATTTCAATAAAGCTATTACAACCTGCTAATTTGTTTATTCTACTAAGAAAAGCTTCTATGTCATCATTATTAAATGCGTTTTCAAGAGATAACATTTGACTAATATGCCATATCTTTCTAAATTTTGCATCTAACTTTCCTGCTCCTATTTTCTCAGAAACACTAACTACACCATTCTTCAATTCTGGATATTCTGTTTCTAACGATACTAACTTCCTGTATAATTCATCATACTCAGAATCGCTAACAATAGGAGAATCGAACAAATAGTAACTTTCTGCAAATTTTTGCAATTTTTCAGATAATTCTTTGTGTAAAAGAATAATTCTATCTGTTTCCATATTATTTAGATTTCGCCGAATACTTTTTCTTTCGAAATAGCATTCTCTACTATTTTATCAACAGAATTTCTATATGAAACAAAGTGGTTTAACTTAGCTCCACAAAGTTTATGTTCAGGAGCGACAGTAATCCTGCGAAGCGGATTGACTCGAATTCCATTAGAAGCAATCATTTCAAAATGCAAATGGCAACCAGTACTAATTCCTGTAGAACCTACTCTACCTATAACTGTATTTTTATCTACATTTTGCCCATATCGAACATTAATACTGCTTAGATGCGCATATTTCGTTTTATATCCATTCGGGTGGAGTATTATTACGTGTTTCCCATATCCGGCATCATACCCAGCAAAAACTACTCTTCCGCTATAAGCTGATTTGACAGGGGTTCCATACGCTGCGACATAATCGACTCCAGTATGATTCTTGATTACGCCAAAAACAGGGTGTCTCCTTGGGCCAAAATAAGATGAAATTCTAGCCCCAGAAATAGGCTGTGAAAAGAACTTTGAAGAATCAGCGTTTGCAGAACATCCGTTTTCAAAAATATAACACATCTTGTTATCATTTTTTGCATACGCATATACACAATAACCGCCTTTTTTCGTGCTTATTTTCCCGTACAATAGAACATTGTTGTTATCGTATACTATAATGAATGTATCTCCATTTCTAAGTGAATTTTTGAAGTTTATCCTAGAGCTAAACACATTGCAGAACTTTGATACTACATTGGCGGGAATTCCAGATTTTATAGCTGATGAGTAAAAGTTACCTTTAACGATGCCACTAATCAAAAAAGCATCTCTATCACATATTCTTATAGACTTCTTTTCTGTGTTATAATGTGCATTATCTTGTTCATTCGGATACTCAGCGGTCTCGCCATTAAAATCAAGTGTACTAAGAAACGTTGTGTCATCTGACTGTATTGAACTTTGGCCTCCAGACATATAGAGCAAAGAATCTACATTGTAAGAGTTAAGTGGATTATCACATGATATTTCACTCTGTTGCCCTGTGCAACAAACATTTAAATTACAAGCATTATTGCAGATCCAAAAAAAAGCATATGCCCCGATAGCTAAACAAGCTCCATTTATTTTTCGTGAATTTAATTTAAACATCGCATCCCCAAAACTTTAGAAAGATATTACAATTCTTATATAAAGTCAACAGCTCAATTGTCAAGATGTAATCTCGCAGATTAAAAGTAGAATCCGAACGGAGTGATTGATATTAGAGTCAAAAGATCGTGTAATTGATATATTATTTATTGGTTTTGTAGGATCGCTAGGCTATGAAAGAATATATTAAAAAGAGTAGAAAGTACACAACAGTCATTTATCAAGAGAAGAACCTTGGAACGATAGATGCGTTTTTGATGTTTGGAATGCCTATTTCGAGGATAGCAGAGCATCAGAATCACTCTAAATCAACTATTTAATAAGAAATTGTTTTGGTTGTTGCTTTAATGCGCAGAGTTTCCGTAGTTGACGACTTGCGCTTATCGCATGTTTCCGTATAGCCAATTAAAAGTTGATGGAATTGTGATCAGATTTCTTTCCGCCAAAAACCTCGTTGGATGTTAGGCGAATGATTTTTGCAATATTAAGAGATTTTCAAAGCTAAGATTCATGTCAAGATTGATTTTGTGTTAATTCTATTGTATAGTTTGGCCATCTTATGTTTGTTTTGGGGAAAAAATAATGAATAACATTGAGGCAGAATTAAAGACTATAATGGCCAAGAGGCTGGGGTGTGAAGTCGATAAGTTGGTAGATAGTGCTGATATCGTAAACGATTTAGGTGCTGATAGCTTGGATGTTGTTGAAATGGTTATGGAAATCGAAGAAACGTTCGGGTTAGAAATAAGCGATGAAGAAGCTGCAGAGAAATTAAAGACTGTTGGTGATGTTATTTCATTCGTTAAAGAGAATTCTAAATAGTTAGAGGTAATATGAGAAGGGTGGTTGTAACTGGTATCGGGGGGCTTTGTCCTCTTTCATGTTGCATAGAAGAAGCTTGGAAGCGTATTTTGGCCGGTGAGTCAGGAATAGAAAGAGTTTTCGGTTTTGAAATTAGTGACATAAAATCTCAGATTGCTGGGCAGCTACCTAGTCATGAAAATCCTAAGGGTGCTTCGTGCTTGTTAAATCCGTTGGATTGGATGGAAGAGCGCGAAATATCTCGTGTAGATAAATTTATTTTGTATGCTTTGGCGGCCGCTTCTAAAGCTGTTGCTGATGCTGGTATAGATTGCCTGTCAGATGAAGAAAAAGAACGTACCGGTGTGCTTGTTGGATCAGGTATTGGTGGTTTGTCTAGCATATACGATACATCAATAACATTGCACGAAAAGGGACCTAGGCGCGTTTCTCCTTTTTTCATTCCTTCTGCTTTGATAAATTTGGCATCAGGGCATATATCTATGAAATACGGATTTCGTGGTCCTAATCATTCTGTTGTTACAGCATGTTCAACTGGGACTCATGCGATTGGTGATGCTGCAAGGTTAATTAAATATGGTGACGCTGATTTAATGGTAGCAGGAGGTTCAGAAGCGGCTGTGTGCCGTATCGGATTAGCTGGTTTCGCAGCTGCACGATCTTTGTCTACTTCCTACAACGATTCTCCACATGAGGCTTCGAGACCATGGGATAAGAACAGGGATGGCTTCGTTATGGGCGAAGGTGCTGGTATAGTTGTTTTAGAGGAGTATGAGAGAGCTGTTAAGCGTGGAGCAAAGATATATGCTGAAGTAGTAGGCTATGGACTGTCAAGCGATGCTCATCATATTACTTCTCCGCCTGAGGATGGGAATGGCGCTCTTAGAGCGATGCAGAGGGCTCTAGCTTCTGCTGGTATCGATGCATCTGAGGTTGATTATGTAAATGCTCATGGAACTTCTACTCAATTGGGTGATTTAGCTGAGCTTCGTGCATTGGAGACGTTGTTTGCAGGTAAAAATACTCGCGTTAGTGTATCGTCTACAAAATCTTCAATTGGGCATTTATTAGGCGCAGCTGGCTCTGTAGAAGCTATATTTTCTGCTCTAGCAATTAGAGACGGTATCGTACCTGGTACATTAAATTTGCATGATCAAGAAGAAACAAAATTGGACTTAGTTCCGTTAGTCTCTAAGGAAAAAAGTGTTTCTGTGGCTATGTCTAATTCGTTTGGTTTTGGTGGTACTAATTCTAGCTTGATTTTGCGAAAAGTTTAACTGTATAGAATTTGATGATTAGATTGCGCATTTTAGCCTTTCTATTTGTTTGTTGTATTGTGTTTTCTTTAGAAAATGCGATATGTATGTCGGATTTAGTTACACGTGGCTTTTTTTCTGAGAATGTTTACAATAGACCTTATGAAGTCAGTTTAATTGACGGTTTAGATAGTAAAATTAGTTCTGGTAAGTTGACTAACACGTGGACTATGAAAATCATCATTCCTATGTTGTTCAATCAGATCGTGCAGAATTGTTACTATTTTATGTCATTTTTGCAGGACTTTGGGTGCTCTAATTTAAATATATCTGTTGGTGGCTTTGCAAAACAAAAATTTATTAAACTACCGTTATACAATAACTTTAGTAAGGATATGTGTAATGGAAAAGCGGCAGAGAATTATGTGAATGATTTATTGCATGATTTTAGGAAACACTTTGCAGTTAATTTGTATTGTATTGATGAGTGGCTTGATCCTACATTTAAAACTAATGTAATAAAAGTTAATAAGCATTTCTATTGTGATTTACGAGGCTATGATTACTACAGCTATTGGTTTAGCCGTCAGCTAATAAATATTCCAAAAGAATTGATAAATAGCGATATTCGCTCTACTATATTTGTTAATTTTAAAGATATGCATGGCCTTGATTGCTTGTTTGATAATGTTATAAGTTATTATATTAAATTTAGATTTATTACTAAGCAAATAGCTGAGACTGAAGATGATAAAGAGTTTGCTCAATTGTGCATTGATAGGATAAATGTATTATTGAACTTAGATTTATATGTAAAGAATATATTGATTAGATGCGGAAGTAATGTCGATGATTTTAGGTGTGGCATGGTGGTCTATAATCAGGCTAATGTTGCGTATAAAATGTATTTTGCAAATCCTGAAAAAAAAGCAACGACTATAAAAAATTTACCAAGTTGCAATTAATGTTTCACTTTCTGTTAATGGTCATATTAAATTAATAATCCGAACGACTTGGAAATAGACTGAGTTGGAGCGTTTCAGTTTTGGAGTTTCATCGGTCTATTTGGATGGTACAGATTTGCTCATTTGCAATTAATTCATCACGGATTACTTTCTTTCCAAAAGAGCTGTCTGAGTATTTTATTTCTATTTTCAATAGAGCCTTTGTATTTATCTTTGTACATTTTTTGTGGCTTTTTGCCATTCATAGCTAGATATTTCCTCAACTCTGGTCTGTGCTTTTTTATTAGAGTGTATATGCTCGTGTGTAAGAATTTAATGCCATGTTCAATACGCAAAATATTTGAAATAATCTCTGGTGACTAGCGCTTCTGAATGTATCTATCAATGATATGCAGCAAATCTTGATTCCTCCACTTTGAGTGTTTGTGTGACAGCTTTCTGTCCCTCAATGACCTATTGTTTGCAATTTTGGCTTTATATTTGCCGTTGTACTTACCTCTTCGTACTTCATCTGAAATAGTTGATTTGGAACGATTTAAATGCTCTGCAATCCTCGAAATAGACATCTACATAATCAAAAACACATCTATCATGCTTCGTTCTTCTATTGATAAATGACTGTGCTTTCCGCTCTTTTTAATATATCCTTTCATAGTTGGGTAATCCTTTAAAAAAATATAATATATCAGCCCGATTTCTCGACTCTTCTAGCAATCACTCCGTTCGGATTCTACTTTTAATCTGCAGAATTATGCAAACATAGCTTTAACAGTTGATTTTTGAGTGCAGATTGTGATATATCTTGTCTGCAGCATGCGTTGCTCTTTTATTGTTGTTTTTTGTTTGGGATTACAAAAATGAATAAATCTAGTTTAATCGAATCTATGATGCAATTGAGTGGTTTAACTAAAACAGATACTGAGAAGGCGTTGAACGCGTTTTTAGACTCTGTTACTGAGGCTTTGAAAGCTGGAGATGAAGTCGCTATAGTAGGGTTTGGAAATTTTTTAGTGAAGGAAGTTGCGGCTAGAAACGGAAGAAATTTTAAAACTGGTGCGACAATGGTTATTCCTTCTCGAAAGTCAGTGAAGTTTAAACCAGGTAAAAATCTTAAAATGCTTGGCTAATAATTGCTATACTGTGAATTTCTGTGGGATTAGTAGCAATATTAATCCTTTTTTTAATAATTTTATAATATTGATTGCGTATAATGTATTGTTATTTCTTAGGGCAATACGTTATGTCGCGTTATTTGTTTGTTTCTCTGATAGTTTGGTTGTGTTTGTTCATACCATTTTATTCAGGTGTGAATTATATAGAACATACATCATCTAGAAGTGTAGAAGATTGTTTGCATACGTTCATTAGCACAGAAAATAGTAACATATCGAATACAATTTCTGTCGGTATTGAAAAAGATGTTTCTCTTCTACAGCAATTCACTAAATCGTTTCGTAATAGTGACATAGCTAAATTAAAGAAGATAGAAGCGATTACGAAGAAATTTTTAGGTGAGCATGAAGATATTGTATCTATCAAAATTTGTGATGAATATGGATCCTTAATATATACATCAAACAAATACGATAATGCTGATTTGCTGAAAGATGCAGAGTTTAAGCAAGCGGAAGCTGGCAATGTTGTATTTAACTTATTTCCTGAAAATAACGGAAATTCTGCTAATATTTTAATATCATATTTAGTGATGCATAAAATAGGCGATAGTAAATATTACTTTAAGTTTGTTGTGCCTTGGAAAAAATACAATACATTTGTTAGATCAATAGATCAAGGGGTATTTCCTAGGTTTTTTTACGTTATCTCTCCATCTTTTTCAAGGTATATAAATCTAGATGGTAGTTTTAGTAAGCAATCACAAAAAACTTTAGCAGTTATACTTGGGTGCCACTTGGCCAATAAAGATGTTATAAAAAATAAACATATAGGTAAAACTGTTATTTTTATGCAAGATAATATTCCTTTTAGAGTAAATATAGCGAAAATAAAACTCAATGAAAAAATAAAAGGGCCTATGTTAACGTCTGTAATAGCAACAGATAGTACATCTATTACTGTGTTAGCTAAAGAGCTTTTAAAAGGAATTGATGGAGCATTTTTTGTAGGATTGATTTTAACATTGCTAATCTCACTAGTTTTAGCTCGAAGATATATAAATATCTATGCGAAACTAAAGAGAGAGACTGCATTTAATAGATGTGCTCCTTGCCCTGTTATCTTTATCAAATGTGATGATTACATTATAACATTTAATAATAGTCAAGCTTTAAATCTATTTAGAGTAACTGATAGTTTAATTGGTGTAGATTTTTTTAAGTTTGTTATTGATGAAAGAGAAGTATCTTACATTAAAAGTGCAATTGCATCTTTAATACCTATTAGGAATTATGATGTTTTACTGCAGTTAACTGATGGATCAAGTTTGTGGGCATCTATCAGCATATATGTAGTTGAAATAGATGGAGTAAGTTATGCGGCCATTGGAGCTTATGACGTTTCTTATAAGAAGCAAATGGAAGAAAAAACAAGTAATAGAATTGATGCTATTCAAAAAAATGCACAAAAGACCATTAATACATACAAAGAGCAAGTCGATAACGCATTAATTGAGCAATCTAAATATAAAGCTGCTATGGATAAAGCTATTATATCAGAAGCTGAAAAAATAGAGTTTTTAAAACATACAAGTCTAGCTCTTAAGTTGCCAGCAAGTGTAATTAGTGAATATAGCGAAATATTATTAGAGGAGGCTAAGTATAGCCATGATGAAAGAGAAATTGATTTACGAAGGATAAATAATAGTGCAAACTATTTATCTAAAGCTGTAGCCGAAATATATGATACAGCTGTTCAAACTGATAGTCGAATAAAAAAATCAAATTTAGCGAATTGCAGAATATCGGATATTGTATTTAGTATAGATACAATGGTACGAGTATTATCTTTGAAAAATAATAATAAGATAGAAATACAAGAATATTCTGATTTAGGTTATATATATACAGCACATGTTAAACTAATTATGCTTTTATCTGATATATTTTCCTATATAACAGATAGTAATAAAAACAGTAATATAATATTTTCTGCAGCAGAAGAAGAAAATTCTCAAGATTTTATAAAGTTTACATTCTATATTACTAGACACAAAGTCGAAGATAAGATTTATTCACAAGACGATATGCAATTAAGTCTCGATAGAATTAATAAGATGTCTAGTCGCTTACAAGGAACATATTCCGAAATGACTTCTCCTTTAGAGACAATATTGACGTTGGTTTTGCCAAGAGTTTATGAAGAAGATATGGAAAAGGAAAATATTAGTATAAATAAAGATGAAATTAGCAGGGAGAATGTCGTAGACGAACAAACAGATGATACGTTAATTTCTGATGAACAAGAAGCAAAAATTAATACAGAAGATTTATCGACAGAAAGTTCAGACACAAATGTAGAATTTGTCGGAGATGAAATAGACGAAATCCAAAATGTCGAAAAGGTCGGTATCAAAATAGGAGATGGTATAGTAGATAGCGAACAACAAGTAGAAAAAGATGATGATCAGTCTGATAAAGATAACAATTTGTTTGATACGTTTACATTTAAGCCAAATACTGATGGAGGCGATCAGTGAAAAAACCGGATTGATATTTCTATTAAAATATGAGTGAATAATAAGCATGTATAGTTTCGGTTAATATAGTGAAAATCAAGTTATTGTATTATTTTCTTTTATGCGCTGTTTGCATTGTTTTGATTACGTTTGTTAGTTTTCAATCAAAAGAAATTAAAATAAAAGATAAAAATGTTATTGTCACTACAGGAAAAGTTGTTGGAAAGGACGTAGAGAATACAATATATGCTATTGGAACTGTCGTTTCAAATGAAGGAGTAATCATTACATCTCCTGTCAGCAAAAAAGTTGCAGGTGTATTCTTTAATGATGGTGAGTTTGTTGAGAAAGGTACAGTTATTGTTCAACTCAATGATTCTCAGGAGCTAGCTGAGTTAAAAAATTTAGAAGCGAATTACCAAGAGCAAATGCGAGAATTAAAGCGTTTACAACCTTTACATAAATCTGGTGTTTCTTCTGAAAGAGAATTCGAAATGCAAAAAACGAAGTGTTTAACTGCAGAGGCGAATTTAGAGCTAATTAGGACTAAATTACAAGAGTTAAAGATAGTAGCACCATTCAGCGGAAAATTAGGATTTAAAAATATAAGTGTTGGTGCATTTTTGGCTCAAGGTGATACGATAACAACAATTGATGATATAAGCCGTGTTAAAGCAGATTTTCAAATCCCAGAAAAATACGCTTTAGCGTTATCTGTTGGTGATGAAATTTATGCAACATCTACATCAAATCCTACAGAATTATTTAAAGGTAATGTTTTAGCTGTATCTACACGTATTGATACGGACTCTAGAACTGTTTCTGTACGAGGTGTATTTGATAATATTGATGCAAAATTAATTCCTGGAATGTCATTAAGAATTAATGTAGTTATGAATAAACATAACACGCCTTGTGTATATGAAAAAAGTGTATCTTTTTCTGGAGATAACGCATATATTTATGTTCCATATCAGGAAGCATCAGGAGAAGTATATGCTAAGAAAATTAAAGTAATTCTTGGCTGCCGTTACGATGGATACGTGGAAATAAAAGAAGGTGTAGTCATAGGCGATGAGTACATAAGTGAAGGGCTAGAAAAAATCAAAGAAGGTTCCAAAATTTCTATAAAGATGTAAAATAATAAATCTTCATGTATATACAACTAATTATGTACATACAATGAAATTAGTATGACGTAAATTTTTTATTTAGAAAGCTGATTTAATTTCTTAGATATCCTAATTAACTCTGGTGAAATAATATCATCTTCAGATAGCTGGTTTGTTACGTATACTCCAGGTGCGTCATACATATAATTTTTAATTTTTCTTGCTTGTATTAAAGTGCCGGAAAGTGGTTTTAACCATTCTAATAAATCGTTCCACCATGATCCTTTATGTTTTGTTGCTTTATCGAACCAATTTTCTGCAGATTCATTTGTATTAGAATTTGTCCAATATGAGTATTTATTTCTACAAGGCGGATTTATTACTCCAGCTACGTGTCCAGATCCTCCTACTACGAATCTAACAACATTTTTAAATAGTTTTAATCCATCATATGTTGTTTTCCATGGTACTAGGTGATCTTTTAGCATAGATACCATATAAATTGGTACATTTACATTCTTTAAATCTACGTCTGCTCCTAGAAATGAGAATTTTTTCTCCTTTATAATATTATCTCTATATAACGATTTTGATAAAAATAACTGCATATTTTTAGTTATATTCATAGTATCAGCATTCCAGAAAAGAATGCTATGCGGTGTAGGTGCGTTCCCTAGCATATATCTGTTTACAACATACCTCCAAATCATGTCATTTGCTTTTAATGCATTAAACGTGTTATACATTACCTTCCCACTTAATAAGCCGTCTCGTTCTAAGTCATTGCCTATTAGCTTAAGATAAAACTCATCAATGAATATAGATAATTCTCCAGGTCGAGAAAAGTCCAGTGGGGTCGTCAAAAGAGTCGCAGAATTTATTTCCGCTTTTGGTTTTATCTTGCAATTTTTATCTGATAGTGCGCCTAGAATAGAAGTAATTAATGTTCCTCCTACACAATATCCTATAGTATTTATTACAGCTGATTTTGTAACTTCGTGTATTTTGTTTATTGATTCGATTACTCCTTCTATCGCGTAATCTTCAAATCCAAATTCTGCATATCTTTTATCTGGGTTAGCCCATGATATTATAAAAACTGTAAAACCTTTATCTACAAGCCACTGAACAAAAGACTCTTCTTTACATAAGTCTAAAATATAAAATTTATTGATCCATGGCGGTATGAATAAAAGTGGAGTTGAAAATACTTTATCGGTAGATGGTTCATATTGGATTAATTCTATAAGAGAATTCTTGAATATTACTTTCCCTGGGGTCGTAGCTATATTTTCTCCTATTTTATAAAACGATTTGTCATTTGTCGTAATCATTCCGTTTTGTAAATCTTGAAGAAACATTTCAAAACCTTTATATAGATTTTCTCCATTGTTTTTTATTGTTTCTTTGATTACTTCTGGATTTAAGAGCGGGAAGTTTTTAGGGTGTACTGCGTCTAGAAAGCTATTTAGAAAAAAGTTAGACTTTAGTTTTAAATCATGATCTATTATATCCACGTTATTTATGGTATCTTTCATCCATTCTGATATAGTTAGATAATATTGTTTAGCTATGTCGAAGTAGAAATAATCGTCCCATTCATCTCCTTTGAAATTTTTATCTCCATCTTTTTTTAAACTTGATGTATCCTGATTAAGCATTTTTTTTGTTGCATATTCTGATAGATCTATTAGCTTATTAACTAGATCTTTTTGCGAATCTTTAATTTTATCTGGATCTTTCATCATTTCTGCACTTATTTTCAAAAATGATATGAGCGCAATTTGAGGGTTTAATGACATTAATGAAAAATTATTCATAAGTTTATTGTATGATTCATGGATATTCATAACTTCTAAATCGCATTATAATATTTGCGATAGTATATGCTAGCTTTGTTAATAACGAATTAATATTTTCTAAGAGTTAAAAGCATTTTTTATTTGTTATGATTAAGAATGCGGCAGTTTAGTGATTAGATCATAATTAATGACAAAGAGCTTTTCATATAAAAGGCCATATCCTAGTAGAATCTTTTATTTTTCTGTTCATAATGTGTAATTGCTATTTTTTAACTGATCAGTCCCAATACATATGTATATTAAAGTATGTCATTGCCATAAACGATTTTTCATGTTAGCATCCGACCAAGTATTTTTCTATTGTATCTTTGGAGTGATGTATGAGTAGTTGTGGGGTATGTTCAAGTTCTTTGATCTCTGATGCAAAAATAGCGATAAAGTCAGCATCTGGAATTTTTTGTTGGTTGCCTTTCGGATGTCGTGTATTAGATAAAATCCAAAAGATAATAGATGAGGAACAGGCTCGTATAGGATTTCAAAAGGTTTGCATGTCTACAATACAAGGAGCGGATTTATGGCTTGAGAGCGGACGCTATGACGATTATGGACAGGAAATGCTCAGAATTAAAGATCGTAAAGGATCTGATTTTTTGTATAGTCCTACATGCGAAGAGCAAGTTACGGATATTTTCAGAAAAACTACTAAAAGCTACAAGCAATTACCTGTGAGATTATACCAAATACAATGGAAGTTTAGAGATGAAATTCGACCAAGATTCGGTGTAATGCGTGCTAGGGAATTTTTGATGAAAGATGGCTATTCTTTTGATTTAACGAGAGAAGACGCAATAGAAAGTTATAAATTGCAGTTTGATGCATATTTAAAAACATTCAAGAAAATGGGGATTTCTGTAATTCCAGTTCAAGCGGATCCAGGTGCTATCGGTGGGAATTTAAGTCATGAGTTTCATATCATAGCAGAAAATGGTGAAAGTAAGTTATATTATGATAGTAGCGTTTTAAGTTGCAATTCATATGATGAATATAATGGGCAGTATGCAGTGTCAGATGAAAAATATTCTATAGAAACATGTCCTATTCCTCAAGAAAGCTTATGCACGTCTAATGGAATAGAAGTTGGGCATATTTTCTTTTTTGGTACGAAATACTCAAAATCTATGAACGCTACAGTGCAAGATAAAAATGGTAGTTTAGTATTCCCAGAAATGGGATCGTATGGGATAGGTGTTTCTCGATTAGTTGGGGCAATTATTGAATCTAGTCATGATGATAAAGGAATAATTTGGCCTAAACCTATTTCTCCATATTTAGTGCATTTAGTAAATTTACATTATAATGACGAAAATTGCGTTTCCGCTTGTAATGAGATAAAAAACAAACTAGAAAGTCGCGGAGTAGATGTATGGTTTGAAAATAAAAAAGGTTCTCCAGGTGAAAAATTGTTTGATGCAGATCTATTTGGATTTCCATATCAAATTATAGTTAGCAGTCGTAAATTGCCTACTGGAATGGTAGAAATAAAAGAAAGATCTACAGGTAACATTATAGAAATAAAAGTCGATGATGTTGTGAATTTTGATTTTTAGTTGTTGATTATGAAAAATATTAGAAATTTTGCTATTATAGCACATATAGATCATGGAAAATCTTCGCTTGCAGATAGATTAATGTTAGCATGCAACGCTATTTCTCAGCGAGAGTTTAAGGAACAGCTGTTGGATTCTATGGATATTGAGCAAGAACGAGGTATTACGATTAAAGCTCAAACAGTTCGCTTAGAATATAAAGCAAAAGATGGAAATACATATTTTTTGAATTTAATGGATACACCAGGACATGTCGATTTTTCTTATGAAGTTAGTCGATCTTTATCTGCATGTGAGGGGTCCATTTTAGTCGTTGATTCAACGCAAGGCGTAGAAGCTCAAACTTTGGCAAACGTTTACAAGGCAATAGATAATGATCACTCGATAGTAATAGTTCTAAATAAGGTAGATTTGCCAGCATCTGATTGCGAAAGAGTAAAACAACAAATCGAAGATGTTATAGGTTTGGATTGCTCAGATGCGGTTGAAGCATCTGCAAAAACTGGTGTAGGAATTACAGATATTTTGGAACATCTAGTCAGAGATATTCCAGCTCCTTCCGGCGACTTAGATGCTCCATTGAAGGCTTTGCTTGTCGATAGTTGGTATGATCCGTACATGGGTGTTGTTACTCTTGTTCGCATAAAAGATGGATTCATTTCTGCAGGTATGAAAATTAAGCTTATGGCTAGCAAGTCTGTATATACAGTTGAAAAAGTAGGTGTTTTTGGCCCAAAGCCTACTACTGTAGATAAACTTTCGGCAGGGGAAATAGGCTATATAATTGCTGGGATCAAAAGCGTAGGAGATGCAAGGGTAGGGGATACTATCACTTTGGAAAATAGGCCTGCTTCTGAAGCGCTACCTGGTTTTAAGCCAAGCATTCCGGTTGTTTTTTGTAGCTTGTTCCCATGTGATGCTGCGGATTATCCAAAATTACGAGATAGTTTAGGAAAGTTACAACTAAATGATGCTAGTTTTTCATTCGAGCCAGAAACTTCTGTCGCTCTTGGATTTGGGTTTAGATGTGGCTTTTTAGGCTTACTTCATCTAGAGGTTATCGAAGCTCGTTTAGAGCGTGAATATGGATTAGATCTAGTAACTACAGCACCTAGTGTCGTCTATAGATTGCATCTACAAAATGGGGAAGTCCTAGACTTACATAACCCAGCAGATATGCCTGATCCTACAAGGATTAAGTCTATAGAAGAACCTTGGATTTTAGCTAGTATTATGGTTCCAGATGATTATTTAGGAAACGTTTTAGCTTTGTGCGAAGAAAAACGAGGGATACAAAAAAATCTTACTTACGTTGGGAATCGCGCTTTAGTTGAATACCTATTACCATTAAATGAAATTGTATATGATTTTTACGATAGGTTGAAATCTGTAAGTCGCGGATATGCAAGTTTCGATTATCAAGTAGATGAATATAAAACGGAAAATTTGGTAAAGCTGACAATTTTAGTAAATGGAGAAATTGTGGATGCTTTATCGATGATCGTTCACAGAAGCAACGCAGAATACAGAGGCAGACAGATTTGTGAACGTCTAAAAGAGCTTATTCCTAAGCATCTTTTCCAAATCCCTATACAAGCAGCTGTTGGAGGAAAAATTATTGCGAGAGAAACTATTTCAGCAATGAGAAAAGACGTTACAGCAAAGTGCTATGGCGGTGATATAACAAGAAAACGCAAGCTTCTTGATAAACAAAAAGAAGGAAAGAAAAAAATGAGAGAAATAGGTAATGTTCGAATTCCTCACGGAACTTTTATCGACGCACTGAAAATGGGAAAAAATTGACATTTAACAATTTATTTGCTATTTCATGATATCGTATCGAAGTTGATATCCTGATTGTCATATGCTGAGATTTTTTTTCATATTGTTCCTCTTATTAACTAGTAATGCTTTTTCTATTGAAAGCAAACATGTGGCAGTTTCGATATCAACAGTTCAGGATATTGGTGATTCTAATATTAGATGTCGTCTACAATTATCTGTTCCTGAAAATTGGAAGATGGCAAAGCCTCCTGAGATAACATCAAATAGTCATAGTTTTGTAAATATTGATAAAATTTCGAAAGTTGATGAATCATCTTATGAAGTCGATGTCGTAGTTTCAAAAGAACATTCTGACGTCGATCTTGTCGCTGATATTGCTGCATGTTCTGATATCTGTGTATTCCTTACAAAGAATATACATCTAAATATAGATGATTTATTAAAAGAAATTGATAACAATACTCAATTTTCATTTCTATATATAATATTTTGTGCAATAGTAGGTGGCTTAATTTTAAATTGTATGCCATGTGTATTGCCAGTATTGATGATAAAACTTAGATCATTAGGAGCGAAACATACTAATAATGTAAAACATACAAACTTGTATACTTTTGCTGGGATTTTCACATGCTTTATTGTGTTGTCTATCATAGTTATTATATTAAAATACCTAGGGACAGCGGTAGGTTGGGGTATGCATTTTCAGAATGCTTATTTTCTAAATTCTGTAGCTTTACTAGTATTTATATTTACGCTATTTGCATATGGAAGAGTTCAATTTAACATTTACTCGGAAGGACAAAAGATTGGGCATTCGATTTTTATAAGAGAATTTTCTGCAGGTGTTTTATCTACTGTGTTGGCTATTCCTTGTACTGCACCATTTTTGGGGACTGCTGCGACGTTTGCGATTAATGGGACATGGTATGAAACTATTTGTGTATTTAGTGCAATTGCTGTAGGTTTTGGATTGCCTTATTTGGTTATAAACTTTATAGATATTCCGAGCTTTATTAAGCCAGGATTATGGATGAACAGGTTTAAAGGAGTACTAAATCTTGGAATATGTGCTGCTTTCCTGTGGCTATTTTGGCTATTATCAAATCATTTGAATTTATATTTTTTATTCCTGTTAACAGTTTTGTATAGCATTGTGTTTGTATCTGCTGGTAAATTCAAAGTTCCATTTATTTTATCTGCTATTCTCATTCTTTTTATTCCATTTTTTGCATCAAAATTTGATAGTAAGCAGTCTGTAAAAAACACTGTAATGGCAGAGAATTGGGAGAAGTTTAGTACAGAAAAAATTGAGGAATATATCAAATCTGGAAAAGTTGTATTTGTAAATATAACAGCCGATTGGTGTATGACATGTCAATATAACAAGGCATTTATGTTAAGAACTCCATCTTTTAAAAATTTAATAAAAGAAAATAATGTTATATTAATGGAGGGGGATATTACTTATCCAGATGAACATATTAGAGATTTTTTAATATCTCATAATCAAAGCGGTATCCCATTTAATGTAATTTTTGGCCCAGGTTGTAAAAAAGGAATACATTTGTCAACTATTCCTACATTAGCAGAAATAACAAAAGCTATTAAAGAAGCACAAAAACACTAGCTTTGAGTGTGTTCCACAATTGCTGTGGAAAAGTTTGTGGAAAATATATGGTCAAAGAGTGTTTGTCGTTGTGTTTCCAGTACTTTTGTACGATTTGCTTATTTTTTATGCAGTCTGTATCTGTTCGATTTAGCGATATTTTCTGAAAGCAAGTAATATTTCGTTATTGTTGATAAAAAAAATATGAACACGATAAAGTTCTGTGGATTATTTATACAATTGTAATGATATTTTATACATAGTAAGCTGGAAATGCATGTTAAATTATATTGAGCCCCGGAAGTCGGACCATTTATGTATTATTTTTGCGATCGTTTTTTCTCAACTTTCGCGTAGATGAAGCTGTGTCCATCCACGATTTTATTATACACATTATTATGAGTATTGTAATTTAAATTTTGATGTAATCTCTTAAAATTATAAAAATAAACAAACTGTTGTATATGTTTTTTCACATCATTCCCATACTTAAACCTCTAATCAACTCAATAATATCACACAAAAAACGATCGATAACCGTGGCCTTAAATCCGGGGCTCAGTATAAATAAATTATCAACACATGATCATTAAGCTAAATAACAAGAGCTATTAAAGTAGCTCAAAAGCACTAGCTTTGAGTGTGTTCCACAATTGCTGTGGAAAAGTTTGTGGAAAATATATGGTCAAAGAGTGTTTGTCGTTGTGTTTCCAGTACTTTTGTACGATTTGCTTATTTTTTATGCAGTCTGTATCTGTTCGATTTAGCGATATTTTCTGAAAGCAAGTAATATTTCGTTATTGTTGATAAAAAAAATATGAACACGATAAAATGCTGTGGATTATTTTTACAATTGTAATGATATTTTATACATAGTAAGTTGGAAATGCATGTTAAATAAATTAAACACATGATGATGAGCAGATTGCTTATACATTTAAATGCATAATATTTGTTCCATTGTAATAAATTCAGCTGGATTATTTGTCATATTTATCATAAACTGTAGATAGTAAGTTTAGGTGAAATATGGCAATGTTCTCTCCGTCTAGATTTTTGTTTGAAAAGCGTATCGCTGGCAAGTTACAGGATCGTTTTGTGACAATAGTGATGCGTAATAAAATTTTAGGGAAATGGGCTGCTAGTAAAATGAATTTAGATATAGAGGCAAAGACTCGATATGTAAAGTCAATTGTTAAACATTATATATTTTTTCCGAATGATTTCATGCTTGTCTCTAAAATAAAATCAGATTTTTGGAAGGCCGGAGTAGATTGTTTATCGTCTGATATATACAAAAAAATACAGAAAATTGAAAATCGTCTCAATATGAATAAGGTAAAGCGTTCTTTACCAAAGAAAATACTTGATCATGGAGATTCTTAATGAAAAAAAAATATTTTTCTTGTTTGGTAGTTGTATGTATACTTTTTAGTTGTCATGGAAAAGTATTTTTTTATGATTTAGATAATGATTCTTATCGGTCTATAGATTCTAAGAAAAGCGATTCAAAACATAGAAATGCAAAGAATAGTGTAAGTAATTCTTTTAGTGGTAAACGTGTATCTGATAGCGCTCCTAAAACTTGTAAAACATACTTAGCTGAAGATAGGTTATATGAAGTGAAACAGTATAGTTCAATAAATAACGCAAAGAATAAACCTGTTCGAAATACGACCAATAAGCTCAAAAAAAATGTAGAGAATAATGTGAATGTTTCGAAACAAAATAATGATTTGATTTCGGAGAATAATAGATTGATACGCGAAAATACAAGGCTGCTGAGAGAAAATTCGAAATTGTCATGTGAGATCCGAGATGCGCTTGCTGATTTAAAGAAAAGACTCGATGAGTATGAAAAACAGTAAATAGTAGTTATTCTACAATCGTTTTGTCCTGCTTCTACTATATAAATATAATGGTTTATTTGTCGATCCTGTGAATGCTGCACAGGTTAATGCACACAGGAATTTAAATTTATAGCAGAATGTAACGACGATATCGTTTCCTCTTTCTATATTGTATTCATTCGTGTTGTCATTTTTTTCGCTGTTCGAATTGTTCTCTTCATTATCTAAAACATCTTTGCCATCATCTTTTTGAATATCGCCATTCGGTCTGTCGTTTTCATATTTAGGAGTAGAATAATTATCAATATAATTATTTGTGTAGAAGTCGATATAGTATTTTAGGTCATCTGTAGATTGAAAACCTATTATTATATTCATGTGTGATGAGTTTAGATGTCTTTTGATTATGCTATTTATTCTATCCTTGTCGATAGGATATGCCGCTATTTCTGTAGCTACATTGATTGAGAGTGAGTCTAAAATTCTTTGTGTAGATCGAATTCTATTGACTTCGAATAATCCTAAAATTAGCAAAAACACTAGTGGGATTACTACGACAGACTCGATCATTACACCACCACGATTTCTATTATTCAAAACTTTTCTCCGAATTAGAACTAAATTTTATAACTATTAAGTTAAGTATTAGTTTCATGAAAAGTTTAAAGTTTTTGTTTTATATTATGATATTAATTGTTAGCGTTGTAATTCGAAAATAATTTTAAGAACAAGCTAAATATTCTTTCTATATCTACACCAATACATACTAAAGAGTTGGTGATATTTGAAGAATAATCCACATAAGATTGGCCAATATTTTCTTGGTTTTTTGTTTCTATACAAACATATGCTTCTTTCGAAGAAAAAATATTGGGATCCGATAAATATGCAATTACACACGCATCATGTACAATCCCTCCTTTATGTCCATAAACGTCTCTGTTTGTGATTAGCAGATCTTCTAATATTTTTACAGCTTGGCTTGTAACAAAGTTATTAATATGCTTTACTTTAGTTATTTCTGCCTCTGAAAACACGACTTGATGTGTAATGTTAAGTCCAATCATGACAATTCTAACACCACTTTTAAATACTACATCTGCGGCATGTGGATCTGTAAAAAAATTAAATTCGGCATATTTTGTAATATTTCCTCCTTCTGTCGAACCTCCCATAATAACAATTTGGTCAATTTTTTCTTTTATATGTGGGGCTTTATTAAATGCTAAAGCTAAATTTGTTAGTGCCGCTGTAGCTGCTATGGTAACCTTTCTATCTGATTTTTCTAACGTTTCTATAATAAATTGAATCGCATCAGGTTTCAATTCAGAATCATCCTCAACTAATATATCACAAGAAAGGCCATTTTCTCCATGAATATGTTCTGCGGTTTTTAGTTCTTTTTTTATAGGTTTCTCCGCACCTTTGTAAACTTGTACTTCAGATCTATTTGCGCATATGCACATTTTTTTTGCATTTAGAAATGTCTGTTGTGCTGTTACATTTCCAGCTACTGTTGTTATTCCTAAGATATTAAAATTTTTATTTGCTAATGCTAACAAAATTGCTATTGCATCATCTTGGCCTGGGTCACAGTCTATTATCAAGTCTATCAATCTAATCTCTTCGCATGATACATTTACAATTATGTTGCATCTTCTTCTGAAAAGCAAGTATATTATAAATTTATGTCTGTATAAGTTTAAGTATGTTGAGATATTTTGTTATTTCCATGAATAATTTAGCCTTTGCTATCTTTTGTTCGTAAATAAGTTGATTTTTTTCAAACTATTAGGAAGTATTAGTGATTCTAATGATGTATACCAACGGAAACAGCCATTTCCAAGCCAATTAATCTCCCCCCCTTATTCAAGTTTTCTATAGCATGATACATTACTTTTCTATAATTTACATCTTGAATATTTTCTTTATATGTATGAACGAGCTCTCTTAATAAGTCGCCATATCTATATACTCCTTTGGTTTTTACGTATACAGTTCCATCACTAAAAGCATATTGAAGCCCAGATATCGAAACATTCCAAAATGCCTGGCTATCATTTATAATTCCTAGAAGATAGGCCGACCTTGATATTAGCTTATTAACATTGCCAGAAAGTGGCAGATCGCATAGGATATGATTTCTTTTGTAGGCTTTTTCTACTTCTGAATTAAGTAAAAATGCTGAAGCTTCTAAATGAAATAAATATGACACAGAATCATCCAATAGCCAATATTCTTGAATTTTGCGTTCATTTGAAATGTTAATTAGACTTAAAGGAATGTACATATACTCAGAATATATACCTTTACATATAGATTTACTATCAGGTAGTACATCATAATGTACATTTTTATGATGGGACCGAATCATCTGAACATTCGCACCTGCAAGACCATACTTCATACATTCGGCACTATAAAACATTCTAAAAACAACTACACCAGTTACTAACAACTTACTCTTTGTCATTTTGATCCCATAAATATAGAAAAAGTAAATAAAATAACATTATTAAAGCAAATTGTGATAAGCTAGATTTTAATCATAATTAGTATTATTACTGCAAAGTTCTGTTTCTAAGATAAGCTAAATCATGGTTTATTACGACTATTTATGTTACATTTGCGATCTTTCGACACAATCCAATAGCATTGATCTAAAAATAAGAGGCTTATTAAAACCTATATGTTCGTTTAATTTACCTAAAAAATATCCTGTTATTTTTAAGGACTCTATAATATCTTTTATAACTGTGTTAGATTCGTTTAACCAAAAATGAGGAATTATAAATAGCTTATCTTTATATCTCTCTCCTATTTTTTGAACTACAGCTTTCCCTGTTTTTGGAGAAATATATGTAAGCCCATCTGTTTGGCTAGTTATGCAACATTTAGCAAGATCAAGACCGTATCCTAAGTTTTGCAATACAATTAATTCCCATAACGCATATCTTTTTAAGTCGCATATGTTCTCTATGCAGTTTACTGTCTCTAAATAAAGGTCTTCGTACTTATCTTCACAGTAAATATACATGTTGATTATTTCGCAAATCGATTTTATTGTAAGCAATCTTGTTTTATTCGCTGATCTAAACGCATGATTGGTCGATTTAATCAATTCAATATGAATTTGTCCAAGTTGAGAGCTAAGCCGTTTTTGTATTCGAAAATAGCAAAGATCTCCTATTTGTGGGATAGTGTAGTCTGTTCTTTTGAAATAACCAGATATTTTGCCATAATTTTGAGAAAATAAAACCAGAACATAACCATTTTCACATGACGATTCTGAGGAAACAATTATACCATAATCTGCAATTTCCATCTATCTTGCCAAATTTACTTATGTTTTGTTAGTTCTACAAATACAGATTTCTTTGCATCTTTATATTCTTTTTCTGAACATACATCAATTTTGTCATTTGCAATTTTGATTTTACACTCATCTATACTTGGAATGCTTAGTTGAAACTGTCCTTTTTCTAAAACACATATTATTAAAATCCCTTCAGGTACTACTATCGGCGATGAAACTCCGTCAGGTTTTATATTCTTAATAATATCCTTTAGTTCGTTAGGCAGATCTGATTCTATACTCTCGTTTTTTTCTGAAATAGAATACTTTAACTTTCTCGCGTATGAAATGAAATCTTTTGCTTTTTTGATATTCTTTACCGCTTCAGATAACTTAACAAACTGTCTTTCTAATTCAGAGGTATTATTCACATCTACTGGAACAATGACATTTCGCCAACTGACAGTTTTCTGGACTTCGCTTGATGCTTTTCTAATAGCACTAACTCGAATAATTGAAACGCCTAACTCAGACTCGATTATTTTAGAGCTACCTTGTTGCATTGTTTTTAATGCTTCATTTTCTTGTTTGATTGGCAATTGACCAACCGATATGAAATCTCCGTCACATGAAGAATTGGATACAGTGAGTCCAGAAAATAAGTTAGATACGGAATGGAAAGGTATTCCAGCTTTTAAAAGGGTATCGATCTTACTTGCAAATTTTTTTGTTTTTTCAGAACTGCCGGAAAACGATATTTTTGGAAAGAATAATCTTTCCACTCTGTATGCTCGTTTTCCATATTCTTTAGATAACTTTTTTCTATAATTTATAGCTTCACTTTCAGATGGAGCAACTAAATTTCCATATTTTGCGTTATTGTATGCTGTCCACGTTAGTTGTCTACGAATTTGTGACATTATTGAACTAACGTCGATTCCTTTTGATTTTAAAATGTCAATAAGCTCTTTTGCCGTCATTCCATATGAAGCCGCCAGCGCTACAAATTCATCATTTACATCTTTATTGGAAACGAATTCATTATTATACTGACTTAATTGTCTTTTAGCGTATATGTATTTAATGTACTCTTGGATCATAGACGATAGGATCGCCCGCTTTAAAAACTCTTTATCCTCTGGTGTGATGTTTATTTGCGAAAAAAACAACAAGGTGTCTAAAGTTCTTTCTACATCTAGATTTGTGATGGCTTCGTCGTCAATTTTCGCTTCAATCCAGACATTTGAATCACATTTTTTGCAAGCTAATTCTGTGTTAAAAAAACAAAATGCAAAAGCAAAAATAAAAAACAATCTATCCAATACAAAGTACTCCCAATCTGCTTTCAAATTATACTTAAAAATAGCTTGTTTCTCAAGTAAAGATGTATAAGGTTAAGGATATTGAGGCAGTGATTATCATTGTGATATTTTGTAACATATGAAATATGTGAATATATTTATTGTAGAATATATATAAAAATACATATCTACAATATAAGTATATAAAAAAACAGAACTTTATTTATTTTGTCACAATTTGTTTTAATATTTTATTTTTAAATTTTCTATATACTTTTTCTATTATTTTCTATTGCTTCATCGTATAAGTTAATATACAATTTACCTAGAGTTAAGCGATTGGCAAAAAATGAAGAATAGGTTATTGGCGACTAGTATAGTCGCTCTGGGGATGTTTTATAGCGCAGAAGGAATGAAGTATGAGCTTGCGATGGCAAATATTCAGATGATTTGGTCCCCTCATGAAAATGTACATTATGATGTACTACCTGATAGTAAATCTATATATAAAGGTATATATTCTGAGTATATGTACATTCCTTTAAGTCTAATTAACATTTCAAATGAACGCAAAATTAAAGAATATTGGCTATTGGATGATTCGATGTCATATTTGTTTCATTTAGAAGCTTCTGCATTTTTATTTAATTCAGAAGCGGGGAAAACAGGCAAAAGTAATCACATCCTATGCGATCCGCCACTTTCTGGCAACATCAATAAGCTAATATCGAGCTCATCCTATCTTCTAGGTATTATAAATGACAATCAGATATTTGAGAATGTTTCGCTATCTGGAATTCAATATTCTTTTAATGATGGAACCGTATACGTAAAAACTAAAGGAGTATATAGATACGGTGACTTATTAAGGGAGGTCGTTCATACATATAAAGAAAATATTCAAGATAAAAATTGTGCCATGGTAATAAAACATGCTATAGAAAACTTGAATAAGATCTCTGGAAAAAAGATTGTAGATGACGAAACTATAGAGTTAATAAAACAGATTGGATTGAGACCTAGACTAAGCGATGCTTGCATATTTTACGCACCTAAGTATTTCAATACACTTGATGATCATATCAATTTAACGTTCGTTTCAAAGCGTTTTAGGGGAAATATGGAAAAATCCCATTACAATCCTGTTTCTGTAAATACGAAAACAGTAGAATTTTTTACAAATATAGAGACATTGCCTGTCTATAGTAAAGATGATGAATATTTAGAAGGCGAAAGAATACAACTGTATGTTGATTGGTATAACCCTGTGGAATTTAGTAAAAGATCTAATAACAAAAATATTGAATTTAAAAAGGTTGCTTTTGATGAAGATGGTTTCAAACATTTATTAAAAACAGAAGGTAATGAGTTAGTTAAAAAAGAAATTATCACATTAGCAGATGTGAATGCTGGATATATAAAAGAGAAGATTAAGAGTATAGATCTAGTTAAGTTTGTAAAAGAGTCTGGCGTAAAGATTACTGAGATTGGAGACAGCTGTTTTAGTGAATGTTTTTCATTAACATCTATAACTCTTCCTACAGAAGTTACTAAGATTGGGTACGGCTGTTTTGGTGGATGTCATTCATTAACATCTATAAATATCCCTAGTACTTTAAAAGGACTTGGAGATTGGTGTTTTCATGGATGTTATTCATTAAAATCTATAACTATTCATAACGGAGTTACTAAGATTGGAACCTCCTGTTTTAGCGATTGTCATTCATTAACATCTATAAATATCCCTAGTACTTTAAAAGAACTTGGAGACAGCTGTTTTAGTGAATGTTTTTCATTAACATCTATAACTCTTCCTCCCGGAGTTACTAATATTGGAATTTGGTGTTTTCGTGGATGTTCTTCATTAAAATCTATAACTCTTCCTAACGAAGTTACTAATATTGGACTTTGGTGTTTTGAGGGATGTTCTTCATTAAAATCTATAACTCTTCCTAACGGAGTTACTAAGATTAGAAATTGTTGTTTTTCTGGGTGTACAAAATTGCAATTTGTTAATATAATGAAGTCTGATGGAGATATAAAACAAGTTAATGTTAAAAATGTTGAGAGGAAAGCATATAAAATTAAGTGTGAAATAGATAAATTACATAAAGAGGAAAACGACAAACAAGCAATAGATTGTCCTACAGAAAGCTTGAATAATATATCTGGAAACAATAGCGCGTTTGAAGACATAACAAGCGCTTGGCAGGAAATTAATGTTGGAAATGAGTCTATTGCAGAAGATTGTCAATATAATGATTCAATAAAACAGACAGAATGGAGGCCTAGACTAAGCGATGCTTGCATATTTTACGCATCTAAGTATTTCAATACACTTGCCGATCATGTTAATTTGCTAAATGTTTCAAAGCATTTTAGGCTAAATATGGAAAAATTCCATTACAATCCAATTTCTGTAAATGAAAAAACAGTAAAATACTTTCCTAATGTGGAGACGTTACATATTTATAATGAAAATGACAAATATTTAGAAGGCGGAAGGATATTTCAATATGTTGATTGGTATAACAATTTTTTTAGTGAAGCTCTTAAGATAAGAAAAGAAAATCCAGAAAAAAATATTGAATTCAAGAAGGTGGTGTTGGCGAAGTATAGCTTCGCTGAATTCTTAAACAAGAATGGAGAAGAATTAGTTCCGAAAGGAATTATGACAATAATTCATGATAAAGGTGGATATTACAAGCACAATATTCAGAGCATAGATCTAGTTAAGTTTGAAAAAGAGTATAACGTAAGAATTGCTGAGCTTGGAGATGGTTGTTTCCGTGGGTATGAATCATTAGAATCGCTAATACTTCCTAGTAGCTTGGAAAAAATTGGATGTGAGTGTTTTTGGGAATGTAAATCACTAAAAAAGATAATTATTACAGGACAAATTACAGAAATAGAACGACAGTGTTTCTATTACTGCAATTTTCTAAAGGAAATAGTTATTCCAAATAGTGTGACAAAACTTGCGGAAGGAAGTTTCCAAAAATGTGTCTCTCTAGAGAGTATAACTCTTCCTGGTACATTAGAAGAAATTGGAGATGAATGCTTTAGTGGTTGTCCAAAATTATCAACAATAAAGTTTGTGAGGGAAAATGGAGAAATGCAAACAGTAAATATTACACATGATTACAATCCAACAAAACAAATTCAGGACGAACTGAAGAAAGTAAGGCATCTAAATCTTAATTCTAATAAATAATTTACTATTTCCAGCTTATTTAATATCACGCCTTCATAATACGAAGGCGTTTTTTGTATCATGAGTTATAGTTTCGTTTTAAATCGACATTACAAATAACAGGGCAAGTTTAGTATTGCTAATATAATGTGTAGGTGAATAACGTCTCTTATTCATCTATATTTTTGGCAGCAAATACAGTTTCTCTGATTTGTGTCGCTATATCTCCTACATTTCCTGGAGAGTTTGGAACAAATATTACATTGCTTTTTGCATTAGCAGACATTTCTTTTAATGTATCAATGTACTGTATTAAAAGTACCATTTCCATAACTTGATTTGGTGAAGATCCTGGAATTTGTTTGATAAATTCTTCTACGGATTGTCCCAATCCCTCAATAATAGCCTGCCTCTGACCAGCTATACCTTTACCATGTAGTATATTTGATTCGGCATCAGCTTCAGCTTGCTTAACTTTTAAAATTTTTTCTGCTTCACCTTTCTCTGTAGCTGCTAGCCTTAAACGTTGGGCTGTGTTAATTTCATTCATTGCTGCTTTAACATTTTTATCTGGTTTTATATCAATAATTAACGCTTTTATTATTTCGTAGCCGAACTCATTCATCGGCGCAGATAATTCTGATTTTACAACATCAGCTACATTGTCTTTTTTGGAAAAAACGTCATTTAGTATTAGATTCGGAACTTGTGCTCGAACTAGGTCAAACACAAAAGACGTAATTTGATGATGAGGATCGCTTAAAGCATAGAACGCATCATAAATTTTATCTCGCAATACTCTGTATTGGACAGCAATGACAATGTTAACAAAAACATCATCTTCAGTCTTGGTTTCGACTTCCACCTCTAACTGATGAATCCTGAGAGAAAGTCTATGTTTAATAGTATCAATAAAAGGGATCCTCCACCGTAATCCCGCATGTGCGATTCTATCAAATTTCCCGAATCTTTCTATTATTGCACATGTTTGGTGATCTACGACAAAAAATGTACTACACAGGATTATTACAGCTAATGCTAAAATTAATAATAAAAATAAATCAGTTATATACATAATTAACTCCTTTAATAAGTTCTATGACTTCGTTGACTATTTCTAGCTCTTTTATATCTCTGCCCTTGTACTCCATTTTTTACTTTGTTATATACATGCTTAGCTGTATGTTTTGCTATTGTCCCAACAGGATTAGTTATTCCTTTGTATAAATTTGCCAAAAAATTTTTTGTCCTTTTTAATTCATCTATGTCAGGCTTTCCTGTGATATGTAATCCATATACATCTAATGCTGTTTCTCCATTATTATTCGTTATTCTGATAGGGAAATTATTGCACCTAGATAACAGCTTTATTAATCCACCCAATGCATATTTGCTAGCGTAATGTAACAAAGAGTCTCCGTTTTTATCTTTCACCATTGACAAACCTGAATTTAGCAAAGAAGGTAAAGTCTTATCTTTTCTAATAAAGCTTTCTAAATACTGCTTTCCTCTCAAGAGTTTCTTAGACTTAAACATTAAATGCATTACTGTGTTTCCAGTCCTATCAAGCATATTATGGTCTGTTTCTGGCATATTCATAATATCCTGTAGAAGACTTGCATTCTGCAAAGAGTTGGCTATAACGCAACCTGGCGTATCTCCTAATGCATTTTTTCTATTTTGTAATCCGAATATTTGATTACGAAACAATAATTCGATCCCTTCTTTATATCCGCATAAAGCCATAATATGCAACAGGTTATTTTTATAATTATCTATATTTTCATAACAATAACTTTTCATGTTTTTCATAATCCAAGCTAGAGTCTTACTATCTTGTCCAAGAATAAGCATAATAGATGCATCAAATCCAAGGAACGTTCTATGTAATCTATTCCTATCTTGTAGCATATTACCGTTTATGATTATGTTTTTGATCTTATTTTGCTGTTGTTGATTATTTAAAAATGATACATCAACATTTGAAAGTGCGTTTACGATGTCGTCTTGCCCAAGAGCAAATGCAACTTCAAAAGCAGTATAGCCTTCACTCCCGTCTATACCATTTCTTATGTTAATAATTTCAACTGCTTTATTTCGCCCGAACTTACTAGTGATAAGGTTTATTGCCAGAGTCAGACCACGTGTCCAACCTAATGATGCCATATAATGAAATATTGTATTTCCAAATTCATCTATTTTTTGCGTACATAAATTTGGATATGTTGTCAGTAAAATTTCTAACATATCTTCTTGTCGTAATGCTACTATCGGATACAATGGAGAATGCCCAGTAGATGTTGTAATTATTCGATTGTCATTGTATATTTTTTTAAAATCATGCTCTATATTAAGCGAATTGCGGCTTCTGTTCCAGCCTTTGGCAAAACGCAAAAAAATTGTATTAGCAGTACTCGCGTAATATATCTCATCATCTATTATTTGCTCTTCATGTGTGATTTCTTTGTAGTTTCGCGCTAATTGTGTGTTGTCATATAAGAAAAAACTGCTAGCAAGTTTGCTTAAACTATCTACTCCAGTATCAAAAGATGTGCCTCTATTCTGAAAATTAGAATCATTTTCCATTCTTTTATCGATATAGCTATCTCTTGTATAACTACCTGCATGCAAGCAATAAGAATTTGTATTTAGCAAAATCAATGACAAAAAGTTTAAAATATAGGCGTAATTTTTCACTGATACATCTCCCGTTTATGAAAATTTATTATAGCAGCTTAATATTAATTAGCTGTTAATATAATATATCCTTTCATAGTCGTATGATACTTAATATCCTATTTCTCGACCATAATAGCAATTACTCAGTTCTACTTATATTTCTAATATGCAGCGTATACAAATTTAGTTTCGATAGTTGAGAAATTTAATGTGTTTTAATATAATCAATGTACATGTAAGTTTTCGAGAATTCCATAATGTTAGACAAGACTTTTGATTACAAGTATTTTTCAGAGAAATTTGAGGATTCGTACGCTAATGTAGACCCGCAAGTGGAAAAAGATCCATTTATGATTCTTCTGCCACCACCTAATGTTACTGGATCTTTACATATAGGGCACGCTTTATGTTACACGTTACAAGATATCTTAGCCAGATATAAAAGATGTATAGGAGTTGATGTTTTATTCCAACCTGGCTTAGATCACGCAGGAATTGTGACTCAGTTGCTTGTTGAGAAAAAACTTGCAGAAAAAGGAATTTCACGTACAGAAATAGGACGTGAGAAGTTCATAGAGGAAGTCTGGAAATGGAAAGAAGAATCTGGTGGAGCAATCTTAAATCAGATGAAAAAATTAGCTATATCGTGTGATATGGACAGATTGTGTTTTACAATGGATGAACAAAGACAGAATGCTGTTTCTGAATTTTTCGTAAAGTTGTACAATGATGGGTTAATTTATAGATCTAAAAGATTAGTGAATTGGGACTCTAGTTTGCAAACTGCTATTTCAGATCTTGAGGTCGTCGAAAAAGAAGAAAATGGGAATTTATGGCACATTCGATATCAAATTGAAGATAGTGGTGAATCGATAGTAGTCGCAACAACCAGGCCTGAAACAATGTTTGGAGATACTGGAATAGCAGTGAATCCAAATGATGATAGATATAAACACTTGATTGGAAAAAATGCGATTTTACCGATTTGTAACAGATTAATAAAAATTGTCGCAGATGATTATGCAAACCCAGAAAAGGGGACTGGAGCTGTAAAAATTACTCCTGCTCATGACTTTAATGATTTTGAAGTCGGTATAAGGCATGGATTAGATGTAATAAATATAATCAACAAAGATGCTACGTTGAACAATAATGTTCCAGAAGAATATCGTGGATTAGACAGATTCGAAGCAAGAAGAAAAGTTGTTCAACATTTGGAAAGTTTAGGGATTCTTGAAAAAGTTGAAAAGATTAGGCATAAGATTCCTTATAGTGATAGATCTGGCGTTATTATCGAACCGTTTGTGACAGAACAGTGGTTTTTAGATGCAGAAAAATTAGCTGGTCCAGCGATAGAAGCTGTAGAGTCTGGCGAAACAAGGTTTGTGCCTGATCATTGGCAAAATCTGTATTTTGAGTGGATGAGAAATATTCGTCCTTGGTGCATTTCTAGACAAATTTGGTGGGGACATCAAATTCCAGTTTGGTATGGGGAAGATGGTAAGACTTTTGTATGTAAAAATGAATCTGAGGCCTATAAAGCAGCGAGAGAATTCTATGGCAAAGACGATGTAAAGCTGAAAAGGGATGAAGATGTTCTGGACACATGGTTCTCATCTGGAATGTGGCCTTTTTCAACATTGGGTTGGTGCGGAGAAAGTTCTTCAGAGAATAATGATTTAGCAAAGTATTATGGCAATGCAGTAGTTGTTACTGGATTTGATATTATATTTTTCTGGGTAGCTCGAATGATGATGTCAGGTATTTATGTCATGGGTAAGAGCCCATTCAAAGACATATATATTCATGGACTCGTTCGTGATTCTAAAGGGCAAAAGATGTCTAAATCTAAAGGTAATGTAATTGACCCATTAAATTTGTGCGAAGAATACGGTTCTGACGCTGTGAGATTTACTCTAGCTTATTTAGCTTCTCCAGGTAGAGATGTAAAAATGGATAGTAAAACCGTCGAGATAGGTCGAAATTTCTTAACGAAAGTTTGGAATTCAGTAAGATTCGCACAGATGTATGGCATAAATAAAAATTCTTCAATAGAAATAAAAAATATTAAATCTCCAATTTGCGTTTGGATCATTGCAGAAACGAAAAAAAGTATTTCTGATTTTGTGAATGCTATGGAGAATTATAGGTTTGATGAATGTGCAAAAATAGTTTATCAGTTTGTTTGGAATAAATTCTGTGATTGGTTCTTAGAGATGGCTAAGCCAATTTTGCAGAATGATTGTGAAGAAAAAAATGATATATTGAACGTTCTACCGTGGGTTATAGAGCAGGTCACGGGGCTTCTATATCCAATATGTCCATTTATTTCACAAGTAATAAGAGAAGAAATTTCAACACAAAAAATGAAATTTCCTGAGGTAGATATTGTTAGCGATATTTGTGCTGAATGCCAAAATGTTTCTCTATTAACAGAAATTATTACAAAAATTAGATCTGTTAGAAAAGAACTGAATATAAGTCCTGGTAATTTAATAAAAATATCTGTAGAAAATATAGATTCTAATAAATTTGAATTTATTTCTAGAAGTGCAAATATTTTGAAAAGTATGAGCAAAAGTGAATTAGTAGATAATTCTAACGATAAGGCAATTTCTGTTGTAATATGTGGAGCTACAATTAAATTGTTCGTTGGAGATATAGTAGATTCAGCTGCAGAAAAAATTAAATTACAAAAAGAGTTAGATAAAATAATTAGTGAAAAATCTCAAATAGAATGTAGATTAAGTAATAAGAATTTTATAGAAAAAGCTGCAAAAGAAATTATTGAAGAAAATACAGCGAGATTGTCTGTTATTGACGATAAGATACGTTCCATAAATGAGCTTTTACAAGAGATTTCTAAGATAATGTAGTCATATTATATGAAAGCAAAAATTGGTTTAAGTAAAGCTACGGCACTCGTCGCTAGTAATATGATAGGTTCAGGGGCTTTGTTGACTCCCGCTTTATTAGCTCCGTTCGGTTCATTAGCTTTAATAGGGTGGGTGATAACGACTATTGGTGCTCTTGCATTAGCTTTATGCTTTTGCAAACTTAGCGAATGGGTTCCTAATTCAGGTGGACCATATGCTTACGTGAGACATGTCTTTGGAGATTTTATTGGATTTCAAATCTCTTGGGGATACTGGTTCAGTACATGGTGTGGTAGTGCGTCTTTAATTATTGGAGCACTAAATTATTTATCTGTATTTTGTCCAAGTGTAGCTGAAAGTGGAGTTATTTCAATAGCATTAGGTTTATTGATGATTTGGATATTTACAGCAGTAAACATGCGTGGAATTAGTGAATCAACAACCGTTAGTTTAATTATTCTTTTTGTAAAAATTGTACCATTAATTCTATTTGCATTAGTCGGTATTTTTTATTTTGATAGCTCTATGGCTTTTAAGCCAGCTAATTTTGATTTAGTGAAAAATCTATCGTTTTTATCTATGACACAACCATTGCTGTGGGCATTTATTGGTCTTGAATCTGCTACAGTTCCGTCTGGCGCTATAGAGAATCCTAAAAAGAATATTCCGTTGTCGACTATTCTTGGAGTAATTATTACTGCATCTATCTATATAATTGGTGCGATTGTTATTTATGGAGTTTTACCAGAAAGTGTATTGTTAAGTTCTAAAGCTCCATACGTAGATGCTGCTAAGTATATTTGTGGAGAACTAGGCGAGAAGTTTATGATGGTGACAGGTCTAGTAGGATTAGTCGGTTCTTTAAATGGCTGGATTTTGATTCATGGACAAGTGCCATATTCTGCTGCTAAAAATGGCCTTTTCCCTTCTTTGTTTCTAAGAAAAAATTCGCATGGGGCTCCGATAGGTGTATTGATAGGAAGCATCTTGATGTCAATATTATTTATTGCATCATATAGTGGATCTTTGTCTAATCAAATTGAAACATTAATAGATCTCTCTGTTTTTGCTATGGTAGTTCCATATTTTTATTGTGTTGTCGCAGTAATTTGTATCGCATTTAAAAAATCATCAACTTTTTCTAAAAAAGAAAATGTTTTTATTGGAGTAATTACATCTGTTGCGTTTTTTTATAGTTTTTTCGCTATATATGGCGCTGGTAAGAATATAATTTCATATGGTATGTTGGCATTTTTACTGATTACCGTTTTTTATGCTTTTTCAAATAAGGCAGATAAATGAAGTATGAAATTGCATGTGAAAATCATGGTGATTCAACATTAGTTAAAATCAAAGTGATTCCAAAATCGTCAAGATCAAAAATAGGCGATTTAATAGGAGATAGGATTAAAGTATTTGTAACGGCTGCTCCAGAAAATGGAAAAGCAAATGCAGAGATAATAAAACTTTTTTCTAAGCTTTTAGGAATTGCGAAAACGAAGATTTCAGTTGTATATGGCGAGAAAAGTCAAAAGAAGAATTTAGCTATTCTATTAGATATTAACGATGTTGTTGAGAAATTAACGTTATCTTAATGCGTTTTTGATAGAAATTTACTATGTAAATGTTTCTAAGTGGTGCTGTTATGAGTAAGGCTGACAATATTGTTAAAACGGAAGAAAATGCAAGTTCTTGTAAAAACTTAAAAAATTCTGAGCAACAATCTTCATGTGGAGCTTCTGAACATGGAGAAAAAAAGTATAGGTTGGGTGAAAGTTGTTTTACAAGAGATGAGCTAGTAAAAATGGGATGTTTGTATATTCTTATTTTGGTAATAGCGTTTCTTTTATAATTTTGTAAAAGCTTTGTTTTATTGTGAAATTGCGCCAGTTTTTAAAATTGGCGTGTTTTTATAAAAATCCTTTGTTTTTCTATATTATTGTATATAATATCTGTTAAATGTTTTTTAAAATTTTATTGGGTGATATATGTGTTTGAATGTGTCCTATTTGCGTGCGTTTGAATGTTCTGATTGTATAGTTGTGTTCGTTTCTAGTAATTTGGAAATTATTGGTAAAACGGCGGTTGATTTAGATTCTAAGAATAATTCATTTATAAGTAGGGCATTAAAACATTCTGGGATGAAGGGAAAATTCGGGGAGAGTATAAAAATTCTTTCACCTACAGATGAGATAAAATGTGTAATAGTACTTTGTGTTGGTGAAAAAGGGTTATCTCAAAAAACTGTCGAAGATCTTGGTGGGAAAATAATAACGTGTATGCCATCTCATTGTGAATCATTATTTATTTGTTGTGATGGTATTTTATCGAATGAATGCGATGATATTCCCGCTAGATTATGTTATGGCGCTGTATTAAAAACATGGAAGTTCGATAAGTATAAAACTACTAAAAAAGATTGTAAATTGCAGCATATAAAGGCTTGTTCAGCGGACATAGATTCTTCGTCTAAAAAGTGGTCATCTTTAACTAATGTAGTGTCTGCTGTATTCACGGCTAGAGAACTAGTATCAGAGCCAGCTAATTTACTAACGCCATCTAGCTTTGCAGATAGAATAATGAATGAACTTTTGCCGTTGGGGGTAAAAGTTGAGGTTCTAGATGAAGCTGAGATGAATCATCTAGGGATGGGTGCATTGTTAGGAGTCGCTCAGGGTAGTGAGAATTCCCCAAAATTTGTTGTTATGCAATGGAATGGAGGAAATGAAAATGATGCGCCAATTGCATTTGTAGGTAAAGGTGTGACATTCGATAGTGGTGGGTTAGATATAAAGACATATCCGCATATGGAAGGTATGAAAGGTGACATGGCAGGAGCTGCATCTGTAGTTGGCTTAATGAAAGCAGTCGCATTAAATCAATGTAAGAAGAATATAGTGTGTGTAACTGGGTTGGTAGAGAATATGCCGTCTGGAAAAGCACAAAAATCTGGCGATATAGTTACATCAATGTCAGGACAAACTATAGAAGTTCTGAATACAGATGCAGAGGGAAGGTTAACATTGGCAGATGCTTTATGGTATACGCAAGATAGATTCAAACCTATGTATATGGTAGATTTAGCAACTTTAACTGGGGCTATACTGTATTGTTTGGGGGATGAATATGCAGGTCTTTTTTCTAATTCTGACAAGTTAAGTGAAATGCTTGAAAAAGCTGGACAGTGTAGCGGTGAAAAATTATGGCGTTTGCCTATGAACGATTATTACGATTCTACTATAGAGTCATCAATTGCTGATTTGAAGAATATAACGTCACCAGGCGTGAAAGCTGGAAGTATCACAGCAGCTCATTTCCTGAAGAAATTTGTAAATGATGTTGAATGGGCTCATCTTGATATCGCAGGAGTAGAAAGCATATCTAGAAATTTAGATACAGTTAATGTTGGCGCTACTGGTTTTGGAGTGAGATTACTCTATCAATTTTTAGAGAATTTTGATAATACTTGTTCAAGTGGTGGAGATTCTGCTGCTAAGCAACAATCTAAACAAATGGCTAATTCTGCCGCACAAAGTAACGCGAGCTCTGCTGTGAAGAAAGAAGCTGCTGCGGCAGCTCCTGCCGCTTCTGCAGCTAAGGGAGCGGACAAACCAGCAGCTGACGTATCAACTACTCAAGCAAAAACAGATAAGAATGCGCCTAAGTGATAATGGATTATAATTTTTACTTATCTGGTGAAACTTCGTTTGAAAATACTATCGCTCGTTTAGTTGATAAAATATGTTCGCTCGGCAAACGAACGATAGTGTATTGTGAAGATGCGTCTTTTCTAAGTGTTCTAGATGATGTCATGTGGACTTTTTCAACAAATTCGTTTATTCCACATGCAAAGGATGATTCTCAATATGCCAATGAGCAAATCGTATTGTTAACTCAAAAGGCTGAGAATATAAATAATGCAAATATCCTTATGTTAGTAAATAGCTTCGGATTAGATTTATGGCATGTTAATAATTTCGAGCGTATAATACTAATTTTTCAAGAAAAGTTTAAAAAAAATGCAGAATTATGTTTTTCAGACTTGAAAAAAAATGAACAAAATGTAAACTATTGGGAACAGACTCCAAAAGGGTGGAGCGAAGTTGTATAATTCAATGTGGAGATAAAAATGGCTTTAGAAAAGACTCTATCGATTATTAAGCCGGATGCAGTATCAAGGAATTTAATAGGTTCTGTAAATGCGAAATTAGAAGAATCTGGTTTGAAAATTATCGCTCAAAAAATGATTAGCATATCAAAAGCTCAAGCAATGCAGTTCTATATCGAGCATGAAAGTCGTCCATTCTATGAAAGTTTATGCGAATATATGGCATCTGGACCTGTCGTTGTACAAGTTCTAGAAGGTGAAGATGCTGTAAACTTAAATAGAAAAGTTATGGGAGCTACGAATCCAGCAAATGCAGATATAGGAACTATTCGTCGTGAGTTTGGGCAAAGTATAGAGCATAATTCTGTACATGGTTCTGATAGCGTTGAAAGCGCTGCTCGTGAAATAGCGTTCTTTTTTGCTCAAATAGAAATTATAAAATAATCGTATTTCCTTGTATAAGCGCGTATAATGTATTACGCGCTTTTTTTTGTGTGAAAAATGAGCCTATTTGAAACTATATATAATAGTGTAATTGAAAAAGCAAAATCCAAGCACGCTGTTTGGTGGTTAAGTTTAATTGCTTTTTGCGAAGGGTTTTTCTCTCCTATCTTTCCAGATCCAATATTAGCAATAATGGTTACATTGAATAGAGCAAAAGCCTTATTCTATACAATAATTTGTTCTATATCGTCTATATGTGGTGGAAGTATAGGCTATTTGCTAGGTGGTGTGTTATTCAGTACAGTCGGTCAGTGTATACTTGAATTTTATGGATATACTAACGCTATTAATAATATAGATCCTAGAATTAATCAAATTGCTTTTTTAGTTATTATGGCGAAAGCATTTACTCCTATCCCTTATAAAATTCTTGCGATTGTATGTGGCTTTTTAAAAATAGATTTTATTACGTTCATATTCGCATCATTTATATCTAGATTTATTAGATTTTTTATCGTTGCATTCTTAGGAAAAAAATTTGGACAAAATATTTTAGATTTATTAGAAAAAAATAAAGGATTATTCTGTACAATCATATTGCTTTCGATAATGATAGCTATTTGGTTAGTCTTCAATATGAAGATATAAAGGAGAATACAAAATATGATGTTACAACCCAAAATTAGAAATTTTATACGGATATTATTTAGGGTAAAAACATCAATGCTCTTAATGTGTATAGTTGTGGGCATCGGGTTATTCTTTTCGTTGGTTTCTCAAAGCATTTTCGGTTTTACTCCATGTAAGCTGTGTTTTATGCAAAGGGTAACTTATTTTTTAGTACTCGCATTGTTTGGTGTTTCATATTATTTCTATGCACTGTCTAATAGCGTCTGGAAAGCTTTATATGTAGCTGGCGGAGTCAGTTTGATTGTATGTTCCGCTATAGCTACGTATCAATTACTTATACAGTTTGGAATTTTTCCAGAACCTCAATTCTGTTCGATAGATGCATCGTATGCATCAAAAAGTTTAGATGAGCTAAAAGAAATGTTAGAATCTAGACCCTACATATCAAGAAGCTGTAAAGAGCTTGGTCCAACTGTTTTGGGATTACCTATTTCTTTCTTTAGTGCTTTAGGAAGTATATCTGGTTTTATATATATTTGTATGGTATTGTTTTTCAGAGAGAAAAAATTTTTTTGAATTAAATTACAATATAAAATGCTATACAATGTGTTGCCTATTGGTCGTTTTAATACAACATATACATATTCTAGCGAAGAGAATATAGAGTGTGGAACAATTGTAGAAGTACCAATAAAGAATAAGAAGACTCTCGGAATAGTCTGCGAAAATATAGACCATTATGATAGTGATAATTTAAAAGAAATTTCTCGTATTTTCAAATACTCATTAAATTGTAAGCTATTAAAGGTAATAGCATGGATAGCTTGGTATACAATGAACCCAAAGGGTAATATATTGAAAATGTTTTTAGGCGAAACATCAGTTTTCAATGCAAAAAGAGATATAAAGAATTTAGATGATCAAATATTTTTATTTAAAGATATTACGTTATCAGATGAACAAATTAGTGCTCTTGGAGTAATTAAAAAAAACGATAGAAATGTTACATTGTTGCATGGCGTCACTGGTTCAGGGAAAACAGAAGTTTATTTAAAACATGTTCAAGATTTACTTAGAGCTGGTAAGCAGGTTTTAATTTTACTGCCAGAAATCGCACTTACTGCTCAAATGATAGATAGAATCGAAAAATATATTGGGTCTAAGCCTCTGATATGGAACTCGAGCATTTCTAAAAAGATGCGAAAGCAAATTTGGACTCATGTTAATAATAAGAATGCATGCCTTGTAATTGGGACTAGATCTGCTCTTTTTTTGCCTTTTAAGAACCTAGGGGTGGTTGTAGTTGATGAAGAACATGATCAATCTTATAAACAGAATGATATGATTTTATATAATGCAAGAGATATGGCTGTGGTTTTAGGCAATATGTTAGATATTCCAGTAATACTAGCGTCAGCGACTCCGTCTATTGAATCATATGTAAATGCCATAAATTCACGCTATTCGTATGCAAAACTAGAAAATCGATTTTCTAACATTAGTATGCCAAAAATCCAATTAATAGATATGAGGAATTCTAGCAATCGAAATTTGATTAGCAATGAATTAAAGATAGCTATTGAGAATATTTTAGCCAATGGCGAACAGGTTATGCTCTTTTTAAACAAAAGAGGTTTTGCTCCTATAGTTTTATGTAAATCATGTGGAAATAAAATATCCTGTCCAAATTGCTCTTCATTTCTAGTTATGCATAAAAAAAACGAGTGTTTATGTTGTCATATTTGTGGTTATAAAAAACTATTCAGAAATAGTTGTTCCCATTGTAAAGATAGTGAAATGATCACATTCGGGGCTGGGGTTGAAAAATTATATGATGAAGTAAAAACTATTTTCCCTCAGTACAATACGATAATTGCTTCTTCTGATACAATGGATACAGCTGGAAAAGTTGATTCTATTTTAGAGGAAATTAGAAGTGGCAATGCTAAAATAATTATCTCTACGCAAATTTTAGCAAAAGGACATCATTTCAAGAATTTATCAACAGTATGTATAATCGATGGAGATTGCGGTTTAGATCAAGCTGATATAAGAGCATTAGAAAAAAACTATCAATTACTTTATCAGGTTTTTGGTAGGGCAGGGCGCGAGCAAAATAATGGAAAAGTTTTTATTCAAACTTTTGAACTTGCTCATCCAATTTATGATACATTGAAAAATTATGATCAAAACAGATTTTATCAAGATGAAATTGATTTACGTAAAAAATATGCGAATCCACCATTTTCTCGCATGGTTGCTATTATAATATCTGGTAGAAATGAAAAGAAAGTTGAAGTCGTAGCAAAAGAGATAGCTAGGATTAGGATAGATCCTGCAATTTTATTAGGGCCTGTCCCAGCTCCAATTTTGAAAATTCGAGGAAAAACACGATGGCGTATTTTAATAAAAGCTCATAAAAATTTAAATATACAGAATCTAATTATCGATGGATTAAAACAAATAAAAATTCCTAGTGATATTAGTATTCAGATAGATGTTGATCCAATTGTATTTGTCTAACTCTGATTAGTAGTGGACTCACAATTAAAGTATAATGATGTAAACTAGCTTTTAATAAAAAGATACTATAATAGTGTCATGTACTTGTTTGGGCATTATATGAATAAATTGTTGTTTCTTTCTACATTAATTGTGTTCCCGCTAACATTAAGTAATACATATTCGTTTGGTTTGCCGCAAATTAAATATAATAAAATTGAAGAAATCAATCATATTAATGGCAATAGTAATATCTTATCATATGACGTTAAATATTGTGCAGATGCATTTTTCAAAGGTATCTTTGGCGTTGAGAGTGTAAGTCTATTCCAAGATCTAACAAAGAAGTATGATAATAGTGATAGATTTAAGAAAAATGTAGGTAATGCTATTGAGGATAATTTTGGTAAATTTTCTATTATTTTAAGATCTGGGAATATTGATTTATTAGCTTCGATAGATTATATAGCTGATAAATATTGGTCAAAAAATCATAGGTTGCTTCTTTTCTTAGCTATTTGTTTTGAAACATGTGCTCTAGAGTTAGCGTGCGCTTGTAGGGATACAGTAATTGTGCAAGGATTAGCTAATAAACCAGAATATAAGAATAATAAATTAAGAATGCAGATTATTAATTGGAATATTGTGCAGTTAACTGAATTTATTCGTAACAAAGCAAAAAAAATAATTGGGATTTTAGAAAGAGACAAATTTAAAGATCGACGGTTTAAAAAAGAATTAGATCCTTTGAAAGAAATATTATTTGCACAACAAAATATACGAACAGATGAATATATTAAGAACCGTATCAAGCGTATTATTTTGTATTCGGATGCATATAAAGCTTATTCAGATAGATATTCATGTGAAATTCATGGTTGCGATACAGCAAAAGCAATGTATGGGCAGATGCTTTTACATGATTGTTACAAGCTAATTCTGAGGTTTATTAATACAACTGGCCATCACTCAGGTGATTCTCTTATTCAAGAGTACCAATCTATTGCAATGTTAAGGACATTCTTGGTTGATGCTGTTAAAAAACAGTGTTTTGAAATATCAGATGAATCAATAAAAGGATTAATTGATACAAACGATTTGAAACTGTGATTTAGTGTATATTGAATTACTAAGATTAGCTAAGTAGTTACGAACATTTTTTTATTGTGATTAAATGATTTAAGTTAGAAATTTATTAAAAACATATATAATCTGTTTATTAAAATTAGATGTAGTTTATATAGTTTTTGTGATTAACTATATACATAATTATAAATATCATACTTATTAGCTTTCTTGCGGAAGTGAGGAGTATCTATCAAATTTTTTGGAATGATGAGAAACTTAGCGAAAATTAAAAAATAAGTATATAAAATATGCTAAGTTT